>DASZLQ010000192.1:0-34817 GCA_035552295.1 Mycobacterium sp.
CTATGGCGGTGACGCGGCCGGATTGTGGACCGCCGGTGACCCCGACGGGAAGGAGCTGCTGCGGCGGCTTAAGGGGCTTCCCGGTTTCGGCGACCAAAAGGCGCAGATCTTTCTGGCGCTGCTTGGCAAGCAGTACGGCGTGACGCCGACGGGCTGGCGGGCGGCGGCGGGCGAGTTCGGCAAGTCCGGCATTCACATATCCGTCGCCGATATTGTCGACGCCCAATCGCTTGGGAAAGTGCGATCCCACAAGAAACAGATCAAGGCGGCCGCGAAGGCGGCAAAATAGAGGGTTACCAGAAGGGAAGGACGACAACGTGAAGACGCACCTGACGTGTCCGTGCGGCGAAGCCATCGTCGGCAAGGACGAAGATGAGCTGGTCGAACTGACCCAAGCGCACCTTGCCGGCGTTCATCCGGGCCTGGAATACGACCGCGACGCGATCCTGTTCATGGCCTACTAGCCAGAAAGTAAGACCTGAAAGACCGACTGGCTTGGTAGCTAAGCTAGCTGCCGTCCGTGGCCGAGAGCTGACGCAGGATGCGTAGGAACCGGCGACTATCATCGGCCGATAGCTTCCCGAGCCAGCGCTCCTCGCCGAGTTGGATGTCTTCCTGCGCCGCATCTTTCGCGGCCCGACCCGCCTCGGTGAGCGCAAGCAGCCGCACACGCCGGTCGTCCGGGTCGGGACGGCGCTCGATATAGCCGCGGTTCTGCAAGTCGTCGAGTGTGGGGATGATGCGCGTCTTGTCGGCGCCGATCACCTCCGCGAGCGCGGCCTGGCTGCGTACCGGCGAGCGATCAAGCGCACCCAGCACGATGTAGCCCCACATCGACAAGCCATGCGCTTCCAGCACGGGGACCTCGGCGGCGATCATTTCGCGAACCAGTGGCCCCATCATCGCGGCGAGATCGGGACGCCTTGCCCTCGGTGCCATGCTGAAAGCGTAGCTGTTGACAGATGATATACTTATGCTTATGATAAGTGCATGCATACTAATGTGGACCTTCGCCCATTTCACCGAACCGCCGTGCTGGCGTCCGTCGACGTCGTTGCGACGGTCACACGCGACGATCTGGGCCGGCCGACGCCCTGCGCGGGCTGGAACCTCCTCGACCTGCTCGCCCACATGACCGTCCAGCATCACGGGTTCGCCGCGGCCGCGCGTGGCGGCGGCGACAGCCCGACCATATGGGCGTCGGCCCGCGTGGCCGACGCCGTGGCGGCCGATCCCGGGGGCACCTACGCCGGGGCCGCTGCCGACGTGCTCGACGCGTTCGCCGCCGACGGGGTGCTCGACGCGACGTTTCCGTTGCCCGAGTTCGGACCGGGGGCGACCTTCCCCGGCGCGATGGCGATCGGCTTCCACTTCGTGGATTACGTTGTGCACGGCTGGGACGTCGCCCGGAGCATCGGCGCCCGCTTTGCGCTCCCGGACGACGTTGTAGCTGCCGTGCTACCACTCGTGTTCGTCGTTCCAGATGGTGAGTACCGCACCACGGACGGCGCTCCGTTTGGCCCGGCCATTGCCGCGCCTGATGGCGCAACCGACCTCGACCGCATTCTCAGCCACCTTGGCCGCTCGCCCGACTGGAAACCCTGAGAGGACAACACCCGCGGACGGGTCGGCCATCGGACGCTCGCACGCGAAGGGATGCTAGCCCCTTGCTAGGGCACCACCGTTGAGCCGATCGTGGGCATGAATTGGCACTGCTTCTCTTTAGTAGTGACCTGCCCGAAGATCGTCGACATGACGCTGCCCGACCCGGTGTCGGCTATCGCGGTCAAGGTGGTTGGGCCGTCCGGGTTGATGTCGGTGCGCGGCTTGAGCGTCACGCTCCCGGACTTGCCCGTGGTCAGGTTCACCCAGGTGACGTTCAATGGCAGCTTCTGCACCTCGGCGGGCCCGGGGGTGCCGACAGCGGTGAACACATAGGCGGTCTGGCTGGGTCCGGGGCCCGGCAGCGGAATCTTGGCGGGCCCCGCCACCGACAGCGCGGTCGCGATGGAGCTACTCCCGTCCGCAAGGCAATTGGTGCCGATCGAGGGATACATGAAATCCTGCGTGGGCGGGGCGTCAGGACCGAAACCCGGAGCCGCCGCGGGGGCGGCCGGCGCGGGAGCCGCTGCTGGAGCCGGTCCGGGCTCCGGTGTTGGCGCTGGTGCGGGTGCGGCTTCCGGGGCCGGAGAGGCCGGCGCGGGCGCTGCTACCGGTGCGGCCACCGGCGGGGTGTTCGCAGGCGCCGAGACCGGTGCAGGACCGGCCGCGCGGGCAGGATCGATGCCCGTCGGCAGGTGCGCCTGCACGCCCGGCACTAGGCCTACCGGTGGCACATGTGGCACCGGTCCGGCGTCAGGCGGGGTGACGCCATTGGGTGCCGGAGCCGGCGCGCCGGGAACCGGCGAGCCCGGCTCTTGGACGAACTGGTTCACCGATGCGGCCACGTTCTTGGACTCGGTCGGCGCAGTCGGATTGTGGGTGAATGCCTGAGCAGCGGCCATGAGCAGCTGCGTCGCTTGCGCAGGATTGCTGGCGGCTTCCTGGATTATGGGACTCAGCTGCGATAACGCTGGCAGGCCCGGTAGCTGTTGAGCGGAGTTCGGCTGCGGTGTCGGCTGTGGTGTCGCCGGGTCGGCGGCCGCGCTCGGGCAGAGCCCGAACGCGGCAGCCGATGCCGTGACGACAGCGGCCAAACCTTTGGACAGTTTCCAAGTGCTTGCCACGGTGTCCCCTCCGGTCCTAGGTAGTGGGTTAGCTGTCTAATTGGCCGCTCAGGGCAGGGCAGAAAGCAGCGACGGCGCGGTTAGCGGCGCTGTCGCTGCCGGGGCTGTCGCTGCCGGTGCACCCGCGATGCCACCGGAGGCCAGCGTCGGCAGGTCGCCCGGAAGCGAAAGCTGCGGTGGCACACTCAGCGGGAAGCCCGGCAGCGCCGGCATATTCACCTTCGCCGCCGGAGTCGCCGGTGCCGCTGGTGCCGCCGGAATCGGCGGAGCTGCGGGTGCCGACACGCCCGGGATCGAAACCGGCAGACCCGGAATCGCCGGAGCCGCCGGCGCGGTGGGAACCGCCGGTGCTGCCGGTGCTAACCCGGGGATCGAGCTGAGCCCGGGGAACGAACTGAGCCCGGGGATCGCCGGGCTGGCCGCAGGAGCTGCGGGTGCGGCAGCAAGCGGCGCAGTCATCCCGGGAAGGGACGGGATAGTCGCCGGGGCGGACGGCGCTGTCGCCCCTGCGGCCGGGGTCAGTCCCGGAAAGGTGATGCCGGGAGTCGCCGGCGCAGCCGGCGGCGTCGCCCCGAGTGCGGTCGCGAGGTTTTGCAGAATCTGCGGCGCGTTGGCCGCCGAAGCGATCAGCTGTTGCGGAATGTTCGGCAAGGGGTCCGGAACCGCCGGCACGGGGTCGGCGTGGGCGATGCCGCCCGTCAGTAGCGCTGCGGACGAACCGACGACGACGGCCGTTGCCCGCATGTAGGTCCAGATGGTTGGCATGACTCTCCCTGGTGATCGGTGACAGGTCCCGGCCTGAAGTTACTTTGATGCTGGTGTGACTCAAGTGACACGTGTGGCATTTATTCGATCGTTACGAATACGTGTGACGGCGGTGACCCGGCGCCCGAGAAACGCTCGCCGCACTAAAGTCGGGCAGATAGACACCACCTCGGCCGCCCCGGCGGCACCCCTCACCCGGCGGCTGGCCAGTCTGCTCGACACGGCCGCGCCGGTGCTGTTAATCGCCAGCATCGCCGCGCGGCTCGGCTGGACATACCTGGCACCCAACGGTGCAAACTTCGTCGACCTGCACGTTTATCTCGGCGGCGCGGCCGCGATCGACCATCCCGGCACCCTGTATAGCTACGTGTACGCCGATCAGACGCCGGACTTCCCGCTGCCGTTCACCTATCCGCCGTTCGCGGCGGTCGTCTTCTACCCGCTGCACCTGTTGCCGTTTGGCCTCGTTGCTCTCCTGTGGCAGATCGCGACGATTGCGGCGTTGTACGGCGCGATTCGGATCAGCCAACGGTTGATGAGGGCGACCGCCGATGCCGACGGGACAAGTCACCGCGCGGCGATGTCATGGACGGCGATAGGCATCTGGATCGAGCCGCTGCGCAGCACCTTCGACTACGGGCAGATCAATGTGCTGCTGATGGTCGGGGTGCTCTGGGCGGCCTGCACCACGCGGTGGTGGCTATCGGGGTTGCTGGTCGGCGTGGCGTCCGGGATCAAGCTGACCCCGGCAATCGCCGGTATCTATCTGCTCGGCGTCCGGCGCTTTGGCGCGGCCGTGACGTCGGCGGCGGTATTCCTTGCCACCGTCGGGATATCGGTGCTCGTCGTCGGCGATCAGGCTCGCTACTACTTCACCGACCTGCTGGGCGACGCGCATCGGGTGGGGCCCATCGCCACTTCGTTCAATCAATCCTGGCGTGGGGGCGTTTCGCGGATCCTGGGCCACGACGCCGGCTTCGGGCCACTTGTTCTGGCCGCCATCGCCGTCACGGCGGTCCTGGCCATCCTGGCGTGGCGGGCCCTGGACTCCTCCGACCGGCTTGGCAAGTTGCTGGTGGTCGAGTTGTTCGGGCTGCTGTTGTCGCCGATTTCGTGGACCCATCACTGGGTGTGGCTGGTGCCGCTGATGATCTGGGCGATTCACGGACCGCTGCGCCAACGCCCCGGCGCGGCGATTGTTGGCTGGGGTTGGTTGGCGCTCACCATCATCGGTGTGCCCTGGCTGCTGAGCTTCGCTCAACCAAGCATCTGGCAGATAAGCCGGCCCTGGTATCTGGCCTGGGCCGGGCTGTCCTACATCGTGGCGGCGGTGGCGACCTTGATATGGATTGCTGCCACCGGCCGACACACCGCCGGCTTGGATCGGCTGGCTCCTCAGCGGCTCGCCGCGCCGGCCGCGTCACCGCGCGGTTAGTCCGCGACGATCCCGTCGATATCGCGCGCCATCTCGATGTCGTTCTTGGTGATACCGCCCTCGGAGTGCGTCACCAGTGCGAAAGTCACTGTCCGCCAACGGATATCGATATCCGGGTGATGATCCTTGCGTTCAGCGTGCTCGGCCACCCGACGCACCACGTCGATGCCGGCCAAAAAGCTCGGAAACTTTATCGACCGGCGCAGGGCGCCTTCGGCACGCTCCCAGCCGTCTAGGTCGGGCAGTGCGGCGTCTACTTGTTCATCCGTTAACACAGCCATAAACCCGAACATACTCTCTGCGCTGACCTGGTTTTTCGTGGTCCGCCTTAGCGCGTGGACGGCCGATTATCCGTATGAGTTCATCCGAGATGGAGGTACGGGGGCGGCGAACCAAAAGCATGAATCGTCTGTGTGATCGGCCAAACACGTTGCATACCAACGAGGGGCACGAAATGGTGGCTTCATGAAGGTGATCACGAAAACACTAGTCAGCGCTGCTATCGTTCTGGGCTCCGGTGTAGGGGGAGCAGCAGTGGCCAGCGCCGACGCGATCGACCCGAACCCGTTCGGCGCCCTCACCTGTGGCTGCCAGGACACAGCTTCATCCCGCGGCCCAGCTCTGAAGGAAGAGTTGGAGTGGGGAATCCGACAGGGCCTCTCCGCCAGCCCGGCAACCGCGGCCCCTAGTTCAAGTGCGGGCCGCCAAGCTGTTCCGTCCTAGCTGAGTAGCCCCTGGTCTGAGTCGGCGACAAGGGCCTGCCCGTACAGCCACACCCGGACGGGCTACCGTCACTGGCCATGCCGACCCAGATCGTTGTTGCCGGAGCCGTTATCGCCGGCTCCACGCTCTTGGTTGCGCAACGTGTCCGGCCGCCGGAGCTGGCGGGCCGCTGGGAGCTCCCCGGCGGTAAGGTGGCGCCCGGCGAAACCGAGCGTGACGCGCTGGCCCGTGAGTTGGCCGAGGAACTGGGCCTCGACGTCGGCGATGTCGCGGTGGGCGACCGCGTCGGCGACGACATTCCGCTCGACGGCATGACCACGCTACGGGCGTATCTCGTGCGTCTGATTCGCGGTGAACCGCGCGCCCGTGACCACCGGGCGCTGCGCTGGGTGACGGCGGCCGAACTGCACGACGTCGACTGGGTGCCCGCCGACCGCGGCTGGCTGGGGGATCTGACTCGAGCCCTCTGAGGACCCTCTGAGCAAGCTCCGCGCCGCCCCGGCTGGTAGCCCCGGCCGTCCAGTTCGCTATCTGAAGCCCCCGCTGCCAGAATCACCGACGTGCCATTCCGCAATGTCGCCATCGTCGCTCACGTCGACCACGGCAAGACCACGCTGGTCGACGCGATGCTGCGGCAGTCCGGCGCGTTGCACGAACGCGGTGAAGTACAGGAACGCGTGATGGACACCGGCGACTTGGAACGGGAAAAAGGCATCACCATCCTGGCCAAGAACACCGCCGTGCACCGCCACGACCCGGATGGAACCGTCACGGTGATCAACGTCATCGACACACCGGGGCACGCCGATTTCGGCGGCGAGGTGGAGCGCGGCCTTTCCATGGTGGACGGGGTGCTGTTGCTGGTCGACGCGTCCGAGGGCCCGCTTCCGCAAACGCGATTCGTGCTACGCAAGGCGCTGGCCGCCCACCTTCCGGTGATTCTCGTGGTCAACAAGACGGACCGGCCCGATGCGCGCATCGACGAGGTCGTCGAGGCCAGCCACGATCTGTTGCTCGACGTCGCCTCGGACCTCGATGACGAAGCGGCCGCCGCTGCTGAGCACGCCCTGGGACTGCCTACGCTGTACGCGTCCGGGCGTGCCGGGGTGGCCAGCACCACGGAGCCACTTGACGGCCACGTTCCAGACGGCACCAACCTGGACCCGCTGTTCGAGGTCCTGGAAAGGTATGTGCCACCGCCGAAGGGCGACCCGGACGCGCCGCTGCAGGCTCTGGTCACAAACCTCGATGCGTCGAGCTTTCTGGGCCGGCTGGCGCTGATCCGCATTTACAACGGGCGCATCCGCAAGGGCCAGCAGGTCGCGTGGATCCGCGAAGTGGACGGCCGCGAAACCATCACCACGGCCAAGATCACCGAGCTGCTGGCCACCGAAGGCGTAGAACGCAGCCCAACCGACGAAGCCGTCGCGGGCGATATCGTCGTCGTCGCCGGCCTGCCGGAGATCATGATCGGCGACTCGCTCGCCGACCTGACGAATCCCGTTGCGCTGCCGAGGATTACCGTCGACGAGCCGGCGATCTCGGTGACCATCGGCACCAACACCTCGCCGCTGGCGGGCAAGGTATCCGGGCACAAGCTGACCGCACGAATGCTGCGCAACCGGCTGGACACCGAATTGGTGGGCAACGTGTCGATCCGCGTCGTCGACATCGGCGCGCCCGACGCCTGGGAGGTGCAGGGCCGCGGTGAGCTGGCGCTGGCCGTGCTGGTCGAGCAGATGCGCCGGGAGGGTTTCGAATTGACGGTGGGCAAACCCCAGGTGGTGACCAGAACCGTCGACGGCAAGCTGCACGAGCCGTTTGAGGCCATGACCGTCGACTGTCCCGAGGAGTACGTCGGCGCGGTCACGCAATTGATGGCCGCGCGCAAGGGCCGCATCGTCGAGATGGCCAACCACACCACCGGCTGGGTCCGGATGGACTTCGTCGTTCCCAGCCGCGGCCTGATCGGCTGGCGCACCGATTTCCTCACCGAGACCCGCGGCACCGGCGTCGGCCATGCGGTGTTCGACGGATACAAGCCGTGGGCAGGAGAGATCCGCGCCCGGCACACCGGATCGCTGGTGTCCGATCGGTCCGGCAGCATCACGCCGTTCGCGCTGCTCCAGCTCGCCGATCGCGGGCAGTTCTGCGTCGAACCCGGTCAGGACACCTACGAAGGCATGGTCGTCGGAATCAATCCGCGCCCAGAGGATCTCGACATCAACGTCACCCGCGAGAAGAAGCTCACCAACATGCGGTCGTCGACCGCCGATGTGATCGAGACGTTGGCCAAGCCGCTCGAGCTCGATCTGGAGCGGGCCATGGAATTCTGTGCTCCCGACGAATGCGTCGAGGTGACGCCTGAGGTCGTGCGGGTCCGAAAGGTCGAGCTGGACGCCACCACCCGGGCCCGCAGCCGGGCGCGGGCGAAGGCCAGGGGTTAGGCAGCGCGTGGTCGGGCGCGTTGCTGGGCAGGTGCTCGATACCCTGATGGGCGTGCCGAGACGAGCCCGCCGACTTTTGATAGCGGTCGGCGTGCTGGTCTCGCTGGTCGGATTGGCGTTGGCGGCGTGTACCGTCAGCCCTCCGCCGGCGCCGCAAAGCACCGACACGCCACACAACTCAGCACCACCGCCACAGCGGCCTACCCAAATCATCATGGGCATCGACTCGATCGGCGCGGGCTTCAACCCGCATCTGCTGTCCGATCTGTCTCCGGTGAACGCGGCGATCAGCGCGCTGGTGTTGCCCAGCGCATTTCGGCCGGTGCCCGATCCGGGCACGCCGACGGGTTCGCGCTGGGAGATGGATCCCACGCTGTTGGTGTCGGCAGAGGTGACCAACCAGAGCCCGTTCACGGTCACCTACAAGATCCGGCCCGAGGCGCAATGGACTGACAACGCCCCGATCGCCGCGGACGACTTCTGGTACCTGTGGCATCAGATGGTCAGTCAGCCGGGCGTGGTCGATCCGGCCGGATACGACCTCATCACCGGCGTGCAGTCGCTCGAGGGCGGCAAGCAGGCGGTGGTGACCTTCGCGCAGCCCTACCCGGCGTGGAAGGAGCTGTTCAGCAACATCTTGCCGGCGCACATCGTCAAGGATGTGCCGGGCGGTTTTGCGGCCGGGCTTGCCCGGGCGCTGCCGGTCACCGGCGGGCAGTTCCGGGTCGAGAACATCGACCCGCAGCGCGACGAAATCCTGATAGCCCGCAACGACCGCTACTGGGGGCCGCCGGCCAAACCGGCGCTCATCCTCTTCCGCCGTGCCGGGGCGCCGGCGGCGCTGGCCGATTCGGTGCGCAACGGCGATACCCAGGTGGCCCAGGTGCACGGCGGGTCCGCGGCCTTCGCGCAGTTGTCCGCCATCCCCGATGTGCGGACGGCGCGGATCGTGACGCCGCGGGTCATGCAGTTCACGCTGCGCGCCAACCAGCCCAAGCTGTCGGACACCCAGGTCCGCAAGGCGCTTCTGGGGCTGCTTGACGTTGACCTGCTCGCCGCCGTCGGCGCCGGCAGCGACAACACCGTCACGCTGGACCAGGCCCAGATCCGGTCGCCCAGCGACCCGGGCTATGAGCCAACCGCCCCACCGGCGATGGCGACGCCGGCGGCGCTGGCGTTGCTGACGGCGTCCGGATACCAAATCGAGAGCAGCACATCGGCGTCACCGGTGCCGCCGCCGCCCAATGCGACGACACCGGTGAGTACCGGGCCGCCGGAAGTCATTCGCGGCCGGATCAGCAGGGACGGCCAACAGCTGTCGCTTGTTATCGGGGTGGCCGCGAATGACCCGACCGCTGTCGCGGTGGCCAACACGGCCGCCGACCAGTTGCGCAACGTCGGCATCGCCGCGACAGTGCTGGCGCTGGACCCGGTGACGCTGTATCGCGACGCGCTGAACAACAACCAGGTGGACGCGATCGTCGGATGGCACCAAGCGGGCGGAAACCTGGCAACCCTCCTGGCCTCGCGTTACGGCTGCCCCGCACTGCAGTCGACGGCGGTACCGACCGCCAATGCGCCGACGACCACACCGGCCGGCGCGCCGCCACCCGCCGCCCCAGGCGCCACCTCTACCACGCCAACGCCGACTCCACCCAGCCGCCCGCCCGACCCCGGCGCGCTGGTGCAAGCGCCGTCGAACCTCACCGGGATCTGCGATCGCAGCATCCAGTCGAACATCGATGCCGCCCTCAACGGCTCCAAGAACATCAACGACGTGATCACCGCGGTCGAACCGCGACTGTGGAACATGTCGACCGTGTTGCCGATCCTGCAGGACACGACGATCGTCGCGGCCGGCCCGAGCGTGCAGAACGTCGGCCTGTCGGGCGCGGTACCGGTCGGCATTGTCGGCGACGCCGGCCAATGGATCAAAACCGGGCCGTAGCGGGCTTTTAGCCGGCGTGCGCCTGCGACCCCGGTGCTCGCGGCGGGATCACGGTGTCGACGATGAGCGCCAGCTCCCGCCGATTCGGCGGTTCTCCGGTGAGCAGGAAGTATTGGTTGATCAACGCCGGCCCGACTCGCGCGGTCAGCGGCGTGAGCGTGGCCGGGTCGATGTCGCCGCAGTCGATGGCGGCTTGCAGGATCGATTCGACGATTTTGAGCCGCGGGCTCACCACGGCGTCGGCGAAGATGGCACGCATTTCGGGTTCGTGGAGGAGCTGGTGGATGATGTCCAGCCCGGGAAAGGCTGTCTTGCCGGCCAGCATGTCGCGGTGGGCGGTGAACATCGCCAGCAGGTTATCTCTGGCCGGCCGCCCCGAGCGCGGCTCGGGCACCGGCGGCAGCGCGAAGACCAGCGCGGCGTGCACCAGCTCGCACTTGGTGGCCCAGCGCCGGTACAGCGCCGCCTTGCCGGTGTGGGCGCGCGCCGCAATTCCTTCCATCGTCAGCCCGCCGTATCCGACTTCGGCCAGTTCGGCCAACGTGGCCTCGTAGAGCGCACGTTCCAGGACTTCGCCTCGCCGGCGGCTTCGGCTGCCGTTCGGGGTTGATTGGGTGAGCTGCGGCATTTCTCGATAGTAGCCGTTCGCGTTCCTATTCACTGCGACCAGGTGAAACAAAGGGCTACCAAGTTGGCGCCGCGGGTAGGGTGCGTCCATGCCTGAGACTCCGCGGCTGCTGTTCGTCCACGCGCATCCCGACGACGAGAGCCTCAGCAACGGCGCCACCATCGCGCACTACACCGCTCGCGGCGCACAGGTGAGCGTCGTCACCTGCACGCTCGGCGAGGAGGGTGAGGTCATCGGCGACCGCTGGGCCCAACTCGCCGTCGACCATGCGGACCAACTTGGCGGATACCGAATCGGTGAGCTAACCGCGGCGCTGCACGCGCTCGGCGTCAGCGGGCCCATCTATCTCGGCGGTGCGGGTCGCTGGCGCGACTCCGGGATGGCCGGGACCGCAAAGCGGCGACACCAGAGGTTCATCGACGCCGACAAACGCGAAGCGGTCGGGGCGCTGGTCGCCATCATTCGTGAGCAGCGCCCACACGTCGTGGTGACCTACGACCCCAACGGCGGATACGGGCATCCCGACCACGTCCGTACCCACACGGTCACATCGGCCGCTGTCGCTGCGGCCGGCACCAGCGACTACCCCGGCGAGCCATGGGCAGTCCCGAAGTTCTACTGGTCAGTGATCGCGGTGAGCGCATTCATGGCGGGCTGGCAGGCGCTGAATGGCGATGATTTGCCGGCCGGGTGGACGATCCCACCCGAAGAAGCGTTCGACTTCGGATATTCGGACTCCGATATCGACGCCGTGGTGGAGGCCGGTCCGGACGCGCACGCCGCCAAGACGGCGGCGCTCGCTGCGCACGCCACCCAGGTAGTCGTCGGCCCGACCGGCCGGGTGTGCGCCCTGTCGAACAACATGGCGCTGCCGATACTGGCGGAAGAGCACTACGTCCTGGTCGCCGGCTCCGCGGGGGCTCGCGACGAGCGCGGCTGGGAAACAGATCTGCTCGCAGGACTAGGTCTCAACGGATCCGGCACGCGGTAGGCTGCCAAACAGGCAGCCACGGAAGGAATTCGCATGGACCCCGACCTGGACCCGAACCTGCAGCACTGGCAGGACCGGCTCGACAGCCTGCAGTGGGTTGTCGGCTCCATACTCTCCAATATCGACAGCGTCCCGACCTGACCGAAACCAAGCCACGCGCCGCGTCTGTTGAAGACAGCGGCACGACGGACCCCGCTATTCGCGTCGTTGTCTTGGCGCTATTGGCTGTCGACGGGGTGCTGTCCGCACTGGCCGGGGCTCTGCTGCTGCCGTTCTACGTCGGTACGATCCCGTTCCCCATCAGCGGATTGATCAGCGGATTGATCAACGCCGCCCTGGTCTGGGCCGCCGGACGATGGACTAAGTCGCCACGGGTGGCCGCGCTGCCGCTGTGGACCTGGCTCCTCACGGTGGCCGCGATCAGCATGGGCGGTCCCGCTGACGACGTCATCCTGGGCGGCAAGGGACTAATGGCCTATGGGGCTTTGATACTGATCGTGCTGGGCGTCGCGCCGCCGGTATGGGTGCTGTGGCGGTACAGCCTCCACCGCTGACGGGTTATGGGATCGCGGCTGCTTGGCGGTGGCGTCCGCCTACCAGCCGGCCGGGTGCTCGCCGTGCGGTTTCCCGCCGGGATGGCGAGCGCGGGCCGCGCGGGGCCTGGCGCTACTGTTGCGCATAGGGCACCCGCCATGGTTGCCAAAGTTCCAAATGTTGGGACGCGCGGATGAAATTCGATCGTGGGGAAGTTACACCAACGTGCCGCTGACTCCGGGTGAGGAGCCCACCGCTCTGCCTAGCCTCGTCGTTCCGCCGAAAGCCAGTCGGTCAGCGCTGCGACGGGTACTGCGGCGGGCCCGAGACGGCGTGGCGCTGAATATCGATGAGGCGGCCGTCGCGATGACCGCGCGCGGCGCGGACCTGGCCGACTTGTGCGCGAGCGCGGCGCGGGTGCGTGACGCGGGCTTGGAGTCGACCGGACGGCGCGGGCCCAGCGGCCGGTTGCCCATCACCTATTCGCGCAAGGTGTTCATCCCGGTCACCCATCTGTGCCGCGACAGCTGCCACTACTGCACGTTTGTCACAGTGCCGGGCAGGCTGCTGGCCCAGGGCGCCGGTATGTATATGGAGCCCGACGAGATTCTCGACGTCGCCCGCCGAGGGGCCGAACTCGGTTGCAAGGAAGCGCTATTCACTCTGGGAGACCGGCCCGAGGACCGGTGGCCGGAGGCCCGCGACTGGCTCGGTGAACGAGGCTACGACTCCACGCTGTCCTACGTGCGGGCGATGGCGATCCGGGTGCTAGAGGAAACCGGGCTGTTGCCGCACCTGAACCCCGGCGTGATGAGCTGGTCAGAGATGTCGCGGCTGAAGCCGGTGGCGCCTTCGATGGGCATGATGCTCGAGACGACGTCACGGCGGCTGTTCGAGACGAAAGGTCTTGCGCACTACGGCAGCCCGGACAAAGACCCGGCCGTCAGGCTGCGCGTTCTCACCGACGCGGGCCGGCTGTCCATTCCGTTCACCACCGGTCTGTTGGTGGGCATCGGGGAGACGCTGCCCGAACGAGCCGATACCTTGCATGCGATACGCAAGTCGCACAAGGAGTTCGGGCATGTCCAAGAAGTCATCGTGCAGAACTTCCGGGCCAAGGAACACACTGCGATGGCCGCTGTCCCCGACGCCGGGATCGAGGATTATCTGGCGACGGTAGCGGTCGCGCGATTGGTATTGGGTCCTGGCATGCGTATCCAGGCGCCGCCGAATTTGGTGTCCCGCGACGAGTGCCTGGCACTGGTGGCCGCCGGAGTCGACGACTGGGGCGGTGTTTCACCGCTGACGCCCGACCATGTCAACCCGGAACGGCCCTGGCCCGCTCTGGATGAGCTGGCCGCCGTCACTGCCGAAGCCGGATACGACTTGGTACAGCGGTTGACCGCACAACCCAAATACGTACTAGCGGGCGCCGCGTGGATCGACCCGCGGGTGCGTGGGCATGTCGTGGCACTGGCCGATCCGGCGACCGGCCTGGCTCGCGACGTCAACCCGGTCGGCATGCCCTGGCAGGAGCCAGACGACGTGGAATCCTCCGGCAGGGTCGACCTCAATGCGGCGATCGACACCGAGGGGCGCAACACCGAAGCCCGCAGCGATCTCGACAGTGCCTTCGGCGATTGGGAATCGATACGCGCACATGTGCACGAGCTCGCCGCGCACGCCCCGGAGCGCATCGACACCGACGTGCTTGCCGCGCTGGCCTCGGCCGAGCGCGATCCCGCCGGCTGCACCGACGACGAGTACCTGGCGTTGGCGACCGCCGACGGTCCCGCGCTGGAAGCGGTTGCCGCGCTGGCCGATTCGTTGCGCCGCGACGTGGTTGGCGACGACGTCACCTTTGTGGTGAACCGCAACATCAATTTCACCAACATCTGCTACACGGGCTGCCGGTTCTGCGCATTCGCACAGCGCAAGGGTGATGCCGATGCGTACTCGTTGTCCACCGAAGAGGTCGCCGAGCGCGCCTGGGAGGCGCACGTCGAAGGTGCCACCGAGGTCTGCATGCAGGGTGGGATCGACCCCGAGCTGCCGGTCACCGGCTACGCCGAGCTGGTACGCGCCGTCAAAGCCCGGGTCCCGTCGATGCACGTGCACGCGTTCTCCCCGATGGAGATTGCCAACGGCGTGACCAAGAGCGGGTTGAGCATCCGCGAGTGGCTGATCAGCCTGCGGGAAGCCGGGCTGGACACCATCCCGGGCACCGCCGCCGAGATTCTGGACGACGAAGTGCGCTGGGTGCTCACCAAGGGCAAGTTGCCGACGTCGATGTGGATCGACATCGTGACCACCGCACATGAGGTGGGACTGCGGTCGTCGTCGACGATGATGTACGGACACGTCGACAGTCCCCGGCACTGGGTCGCCCACCTCAACGTGTTGCGCGAAATTCAGGACCGTACCGGCGGTTTCACCGAGTTCGTGCCGTTGCCGTTCGTGCACCAGAATTCGCCGTTGTATCTGGCCGGCGCGGCTCGTCCCGGGCCCACCCATCGCGACAACCGGGCGGTACACGCGCTGGCGCGGATCATGTTGCACGGCCGCATCTCCCACATTCAGACCAGCTGGGTCAAGCTCGGCGTTGCGCGCACGCAGGTGATGCTCAACGGTGGCGCCAACGACCTGGGCGGCACGCTGATGGAGGAGACCATCTCGCGGATGGCAGGCTCGGAATACGGGTCGGCGAAGACGGCGGCCGAGCTGGCCGCGATCGCCGAGGGCATCGGGCGGCCGGCCCGTCAGCGCACCACCACTTACGCACCGCGCGCCGCGTAGTTGTCCGAGGCAGCGGGTATACCCGAGGCCGTGAAGCGACAGATCGATACCGACCGATTCCCCGAATGGCAGCCCTTTGTCGATGCGGTGCAGCGGCGCCGGCCCGATGCCGGTACCTGGTGCGAAGCCTGGACGGTACGCGACATCGTGGCCCATCAAGCCGGAAACGCCGAGGAGCTCGGCCGGGTGCTGGGCGCGCACCTGGAAGGCGAACCCGTCGGCACGCGCGGCTTCGAAGAACGCGAAGGCCCACTACGCGCACTCAACGGTGCGGACCTGTGGGACGCGCTGCTTGACCGGATGGCCACCTTGAACGAGGTCGCCTTGGCGGCCGAGGGGGTTCCCGCTGATACCGATGTCGCCTGGACCGGCCGCACCATGAAGGTGCCCCGGTTCGCCGAGCACATGCGCGAAGAATTCGTCCTGCACGGCTGGGACATCACCGGAGACTGCGATATCAACGCCGCCTTCCAGACGGCGCTGGCGGAGCCATGGATGACGACGCACAGCGTCGTAGCGGTGGGACGCCCGTTGCTCGCCAAGGGCGCCAGGAAGCTGGGGCCGGGTGAGCGAATCGAGGCCCGGTTGCGGGTTCCCAACGCGGACGATGTCTTCCTCAGCGCGGACGCGGAGCACACCACCGTCGGATTTGCCGACGCGGTGGGCCCGGCCACGCTGGAAACCGATGCCGCCGCACGAGTTCTGCTGCTGTGGGGCCGCCGACCCGGCGACCCGTCAAGGATCTGCAGCCGCGCCGGCGCCGAAACCTTGGGTCGCGTGCGCCGGCTACTAAGCGGCTACTGAACTATCTGCGCCGATCGGCTCAGTAGTTGTTGCAGACGCCCGCGACATTCTCGATGGTGCCCATGAACTGTGCAGCCTGCGGCATGGCCCGGATCTGCTGAGCCATCTGCACACGCTTAGGCGGCGGCGCGGCGAGGAACTGACGCAAGTAGTTCTGCGCCATCGGCGATTGGTTCAATTGATCGGCAGTCGCCGGATCCGTCGCGTTAAGCGCTGCCATCACCTGCCCGTAGTTGCAGGTTGTGTCGATGATCGGATCGGCGGATGCGACCCCGGTCGCAGCGCTCAACGCCACTGCTACGCCGCCAACCGCGGCTGCCAACTTGCCCAACGACAGAGTCATTTATGGACCTTCCCAGTTAGTGCACCGCTATTGACGGCGACGACATCTGCCCAGCGGTTGCCGTCTGCCGTCGAGGCTACCAGGCCCGCTGAGCAGTCTCCCATCGCGATACTTATCGATCGCCATTCTTGGGATGTAACTCTTTGCAGGTCAGAGGCTCAGCGACGTTCGTCACATTGGGCGAAACGCTAAACCAACTCACAGCTTTGCCGCCAGCTCGGTGCCCTGCTTGATGGCACGCTTGGCGTCCAGCTCGACGGCCAGGGCTGCGCCGCCGATGATGTGCGGGTCGATGCCGTTGGCGCGCAATTCCGCCTCGAGATCGCGCACCGGCTCCTGGCCGGCGCAGACCACCACGTTGTCGACCGCGAGCAGCTGTGGCCCTCGCCGATCCGGGCCGAAGCTGATGTGCAGGCCGTCGTCGCTGATCCGCTCGTAGTTCACCCCGGAAAGCTGGTGAACGCCTTTGGCCTTTAACGACGCCCTATGCACCCATCCAGTGGTCTTGCCCAGCCGCTTGCCCTGCGGGCCCTTGCTGCGTTGCAGCAGGTACACCTCACGGGCCGGTGGCGAGGGTAGGGGAGCGGTCAGTGCGCCGCGGGCTCCCCCGCAAGCGGGAGGTACCCCCACAACGTCAGCGACGCCCCACTCGGCTTTCCATTCCTTGAGGTTCAGTGTCGGCGAGGAATCGGTGACCAGGAGCTCGCTGACGTCGAAGCCGATACCCCCGGCGCCGACAACCGCTACTGTTCGTCCGACCCGCTTGACGCCGGTGATCGCCTCGGCGTAGGTCAGCACCGTCGGGTGATCGATGCCTGGGATGGCGGGAACTCGCGGTATTACGCCGGTGGCCAGCACGACGTCGTCGTAGCCGGTCAACTCGTCGGCGCTAACCCGGCTACCCAGGCGCACCTCGACGCCGTACTTGTGGAGCATCGCGGTGAAGTACCGGATGGTTTCGCTGAATTCTTCCTTGCCGGGAATGCGCCGGGCCATATCGAACTGGCCGCCGAGGAAGTCGTTGGCTTCGAACAGCGTGACGTGGTGGCCGCGCGGTGCGGCGCTGACCGCCGCGGCCAATCCGGCGGGACCCGCTCCGACCACAGCCACCGAGCGGGCGCGTCGCGTCGGGGACAACACCAGCTGTGTCTCGCGCCCGGCCCGGGGGTTGAGCAGACACGACACCGTTTTCTTGGCGAACGCGTGATCCAGGCAGGCCTGATTGCAGGCGATGCAGGTGTTGATTTCGTCGGCATGGTCGGCCGCGGCCTTTTGCACCCACTCCGGGTCACTCAGCAATGGCCGTGCCATCGAAATCAGTTGCACCCGGGTCTCGGCCAGGATCTGTTCGGCTGCCTGCGGCATGTTGATCCGGTTGGACGCCACCACAGGGATGCTGAGGTGTTCGGCGACGGCGCTACTGATATCGACGAAGGCACTGTTGGGCACCGAGGTGACGATGGTCGGCACCCGCGCCTCGTGCCAACCGAAGCCGGAGTTGATGATGGTTACCCCTGCGTCCTCCAGTTCGGTTGCCAGCGAGACGATTTCGCCCCAGCTCTGGCCTTCCTCCACATAGTCGGCCATCGACATCCGGTAGCAGATGATGAAGTCGGATCCGACCGCGGCGCGGGTGCGGCGCACGATCTCGACGGGGAACCGGCGGCGGTAGGCCGGGGTGCCACCCCAAGAATCGGTGCGTTTGTTGGTGCGCGGTGTCAGGAACTGGTTCAGCAAATACCCTTCACTGCCCATGATTTCGACGCCGTCGTAACCGGCCTCGAGTGCCAGCAGCGCGCAGCGGGCGAAATCGGCGATGGTCGCCTCGACACCGCGTGAGGATAGGGCTCGCGGCCGGAACGGGTTGATCGGCGCCTTGATCGACGATGCACTGACCGAAAGTGGGTGGTAGGCATAGCGGCCCGCGTGCAGAATCTGCAGCAAGATCTTGCTACCCGAGTCATGAACCGCTCTGGTGAGGCGACGGTGCCGGCGGGCTTGGGCCGAGGAGACCAGCTCCGAGGCGAACGGCAGCAGCCAGCCGGTGCGGTTCGGCGCATAGCCGCCGGTGATGATCAGCCCGACACCTCCGCGTGCGCGTTCGGCGAAGTATTCGGCGAGCCGGTCGATATGGCGGGCCCGGTCTTCCAGTCCGGTGTGCATCGAACCCATGACCACCCGGTTGCGCAATGTGGTGAAGCCAAGATCCAACGGGGACAGCAGATTTGGATATGGACCGGTCATGATTCCTGCCGCAGGGCGTTGGCGACCTCGTCGAGCCAGCCGATCGCGCTCTCCTCGGCCCGGATGCCGCCTCGCAGCACCAGGTATTGGTACAGCGCTGCGCCGCGCAGCACCGATGGGTCGGGGAATGTTCGCTTCTCGAGTGCGTGGTAGGTGTCGAGCGAGTCGACGCGTTCGGCCCGCAGCGCCGCGACTTGGGCACGGACAGCGCCCACGTCGCCATAGACCGCGCCGCGCAGCTTGACGGCCACGTCACGAGTGCTGTTGTTGCTCAGTGCACTTCCCCGACCGGGCCGCCTCGGACTGAGTGGCTCGGCTATCCAGCGGGCCAACTCCGCGCGGCCCTGCTGCGAGACCGTGTAGACCTTCTTATCGGGCCGCCCATGCTGGGCCACGGTGGTGGCCCGAACCCAGCCGTCGTCCTCCATGACCCGCAGCGTCCGATAGATCTGCTGATGGGTGGCGGCCCAGAAATATCCGATGGAGCGATCGAACCGGTGGGCCAACTCGTAGCCCGAACCGGCCTGTTCGCACAGCGACACCAAGATCGCGTGGGGCAGTGCCACCCGGGCAGCATAGACGGCTTACCGGCCTGCTATGCAACTAGGTGCATAGACCGCCAGTCCTCCAGCGCGTGCCCGGTGGTTGACGTGTATGTGCAACGTCTAGTATCAGTAACCGAAAGCTTTGCTTATTGCGGCGGCCCGGAAGCGCCGTGGCGAGGCAAACGGCAGCCCACGCCGAGCAGCACATGGAGGAGACCTTGAGGAGACGTCAGTGACCTACACGATCGCCGAACCCTGCGTCGACATCAAGGACAAGGCATGCATCGAGGAGTGCCCGGTCGACTGCATCTACGAGGGCGCTCGGATGCTGTACATCCACCCCGACGAATGCGTCGACTGTGGGGCCTGTGAACCGGTCTGCCCTGTCGAAGCGATCTACTACGAAGACGATGTGCCCGAACAATGGACCCAATACACGCAGATCAACGCCGACTTCTTCGTTGAGCTGGGCTCGCCGGGTGGTGCGGCCAAGGTCGGCATGACCGAGAACGACCCGCAAGTGGTCAAGGATCTGCCGCCGCAGGGCGAAGGCGACTGAGCGGGCCGGTGCCGCAGAACCCCTCGATGGGCGGGCTGGGGGTATCACCCGCTTACGGGGGAGTGTCGGCGTCCCTGCCGGAGTTCCCCTGGGACACCTTGGCCGATGCGAAGGCGCTGGCCGGAGCCCATCCGGACGGCATCGTCGACTTGTCTGTCGGCACCCCGGTAGACCCGGTCGCTCCGGTGATCCGGGAGGCACTGGCGGCCGCCAGTGCCGCGCCGGGGTATCCGGCAACCGCGGGTACTGCGCGGCTGCGGGAATCGGCGGTGGCTGCCCTTGGCCGCCGCTTCGGCATCACCGGGCTCAGTGAGGCGGCCGTGCTGCCGGTGATCGGCACCAAGGAGCTCATCGCCTGGCTGCCGTCCCTGCTGGGTCTGGGCGCCGCGGATGTGATCGTGGTGCCGGAGCTGGCGTACCCGACGTATGAAGTCGGCGCCCGACTGGCCGGAGCGCAGGTGCTGCGCGCGGACTCGCTGACCCAGCTTGGCCCGCAATCGCCGGCATTGGTCTACCTGAATTCGCCGAGCAACCCGACCGGGCGCGTGCTGGGCCCCGACCACCTGCGCAAGGTGGTCGGATGGGCGCGCGAGCGCGGTGTCGTGGTGGCTTCCGACGAGTGCTACCTCGGATTGGGCTGGGACGCCGAACCGTTGTCGGTGTTGCACCCGTCCGTCTGCGATGGCGACCACACCGGGCTGCTGGCCGTGCACTCGCTCTCCAAGAGCTCGTCGCTGGCCGGATACCGGGCCGGCTTCGTCGCGGGAGATCCGGGCCTGGTCGCCGAGCTCCTGGCGGTGCGCAGGCACGCCGGGATGATGGTGCCGACGCCGGTCCAGGCTGCCATGGTGGCCGCGCTGGATGACGACGTTCACGACAAGCTGCAGCGCGAGCGATACGCACGGCGGCGGGCCGCCCTCTCGCCGGCGCTGCGCTCGTCCGGTTTTGCCATCGACTGTTCCGAAGGCGGCCTCTATCTGTGGGCCACCCGCGGCGAGCCATGCCGGGACAGCGTCGCGTGGTTGGCTGCGCGCGGCATCTTGGTGGCCCCTGGCGAGTTCTATGGACCCGGCGGTGCGCAACATGTGCGCGTAGCGCTGACCGCGACCGACGAGCGCGTCGCCGCCTCGGTGGGCCGGCTCACCGCGCCGTCCGCGGCCTGATCGCTGCCGGAAAAAAATGCCCTCCCGCCGACCGCGGCGCGGGATGAACCGGCAGAATGCATCGGAGGCCGTTCGCCTACGGCCGACCTCGGGTAAGGAATGTGGCTGTGACAACTTCGGCTGGCAAGCTGCGCATCCCACTGTCGGTGGGGGACGTAGCAAAGCGGGTCTTTCTGGGAAAGCCGCTGATCACTGAGAATCTGACAACCGAGAAGCTATCGAATCCGGTTGCGCTTGGCGCACTTTCGCCGGATGCGATCTCATCGACCGCCTACGGCACCGAGCAGATTTTGATCGAACTGCTGCCTAATGCCGGGCTGGCCGCTTTTGCGTTGTTGCTTCCCATCAACGGCGCGATTTTGGTGATCCTGGTGTTGGTGGCCGCGTCATATCGGCAGGTCGTCATGGCCTACAGCCGCGCGGGCGGCTCCTACATCGTCGCGCGGGAAAATTTCGGACCCCGGGTGGCGCAGGTCGCGGCCGCGGCGCTGTTGATCGACTACGTGGTCACGGTTGCGGTGCAGGCGGCGGCGGGGACGGTCGCGGTGGTGTCGGCGATCCCGCTACTGGGCCCCTACAGCCTGGCGATCACGGTCGGCGTAGTGCTGTTAATCTGCTACGCGAACCTGCGCGGATTGCGCGAAGCGGGCGTGCAATTCGCGGCCCCGACCTACTTTTTCGTCGCGATGATCACCCTGACCATCGTGACCGGTGTCGTCCGCGAAATATTTTGGGGATTACCGACCTACGATGCCCAGCACATCGCCGGAACGGTGCCGATTCATCAGGGCGATGGGTTGGTGATGGGCGCGACGGTCCTGGTGTTGCTGCGCGCGTTCGCCAACGGCGGTTCGTCGCTGACGGGGGTCGAGGCGATCTCCAATACGGTCAACGTCTTCCGTAAGCCACAGGGCCGCAACGCGCGGTTAGTGCTCACCGTGATGGCCTGCATACTGGGGTTCTTGCTGGCCGGTGTTGCCTTTCTCACGTTTGTCACCCACGCAACGCCGTATGTCGCTGGATATCCGTCGGTGTTATCGCAGGTTGGCCGCGCGGTCTTCGGCAACGGGGTAATCGGCAATATCTTGTACATCCTCGTACAGGCGTCAACGGCGGCCATCCTGTTCACCGGTGCGAATACCAGCTTCAACGGATTCCCGGCGTTGGCCAGTTTCGTCGCCGAAGACCGCTTCCTGCCGCGCCAGTTGATGAAACGCGGTCACCGCCTGGTGTTTTCGAACGGCATCATTGCGCTCACTGCGCTGTCGGTGGTGCTGCTGCTGACGACGGGCGGATCGGTCAACGCGCTGGTCCCGTTCTACGCGATCGGCGTGTTCACCGGGTTCTCGATGGCCGGTTACGGGATGACCAAACACCATCTGACTCAACGGGAACCGGGATGGCGACGCCGTTTGGCGATCAACCTGTCCGCAGCGATCCTGTCGACGATCGTGGTTGGCATCTTCGCGGTCGCCAAGTTCACCGAAGGCGCGTGGCTGGTCGTGGTTGTCTTTCCGGTGCTGGTCTTCATCCTGATACGCCTGAACCGCGAATATCGGGCGGAGGCAGCCATTCTCGAGATGTTCCGCACCGACCGTCCCGAGCTGGTGAAATACGCCCGCCACCGGGTGTTCGTGTTCGTCAACTCCGTTGACCTCGCGGTGATCGAGGCGCTGCGGTACGGCAAGGGGCTGCGGTCCGACGAGCTCATCGCCGTGCACTTCATGGTGGACGCCGCCCATGCTGCGCAGTTGCGAAACCGTTGGGACCACTACGAACTCGACACCCCGCTGCGGATCGTGGACTGTCCGGATCGGCGAGTCAACCGGGCCGCGCAGATGCTGGTCGCCAAGGCACGCCAGGAACATCCGGACACCAACGTGACTGTGCTGTTGCCGCGTCGCACGTATGCCCCGCTGCTGGGGCGACTGCTGCACGACCGCACCGCGGACAAGATCTCCCGGGCGGTCAGCCTGATCCCGGACGCCGCCGCGACGATCGTGCCCTACGACGTGCAATCCCGGATCAAGGAGGCATTCCCGGAACGCTTCGAGCAACGGATCGGGCGCGAACTCGACAAGGTCGAAGCGTGGGTTTCAGAGGACGAGGACCAGGACGTCGACGCCTACGAACACCCCGAGCCCGAGCGGCCGCCGTCGGTGATCACCGTGGCCGGCCTCATCCCCGGACAGCGCGCCACCTTCGAAGGACGGGTCAGTCAGGTAGAGGACATCACCAAACGGCGGCGCACGCTTCGCAGGCTCGTCGTCGGCGACAACAGCGGTGAGATCAGCGTGACGTTCCGCCCCGGGCACGGGGGCGCCGACATTCAGCCCGGTCAGCTGTTGCGGATCACCGGCAAGCCCAAGCAGACCGGCAACCAGCCGATGTCGCTGGTCGACCCGACGTATCGGGTGATCGAGGACCCAGCGACGGCCGGCAGGCCCGGCGATTCCGGGGAATCCGGGCAAAACGGCAACACATAATCCGGGCCGAAGACCGGGCTGACCCGGATAGCTGCACGGGGTCGCCGGCCGGGCAGTTAGATTCTTTAACTAGTGGGGCGGCGGAGGTCACGCCCGCTCGACAGAAAGGACAGCCGTGAAGCGAGTGGCAGCCGTGTTGGTCTCCGTGCTGGGTTTCGCGTTCACCGCGAACGGCTACCGGCCGCTGACGAAGCGCCCGTACGGCTCGATGTCCGCGTTCGCCTACGGCGTGTTCGCGTCGGAACTTCCGATGCAATCGCTCGGCGTCCAGTTCACGGCGCTGGCCGCGGTCTCACGCCGGCTGCCGCCGCGGATACGCCGATTCAGCTGGCTGCTGTCGGTGCTGTCCTGGCTGGGGCTATTGGGCCTGCGCCACGTCGGGCGCAAGGCCAACGAGCCGCTGACCGCCGCGCTGGATGCCGGCCTGGGTCCCGACCGTCGCACCGAGTCGGGCGATCTCTGGCAGCGGCCCGCGCCTGGCGGTGCGACCGCGAAGAAACCTGGTGTGGCCCGAATGCTGCGGATCTACCGCGACTACGCGCACGACGGCGACATCAGCTACGGGGAGTGCGGCTCGCGCAACCATCTCGACATCTGGCGACGGCCCGACCTCGACCGCAGCGGTCGGGCTCCGGTGCTGCTGCAGGTTCCCGGCGGCGCGTGGATCACCGGAAACAAACGTGGACAAGCACATCCGCTGATGAGCCATTTGGCCGAGCTGGGCTGGGTGTGTGTCGCGATCAACTACCGGCTCAGCCCGCGCTCCACCTGGCCCGATCAGATCGTCGACGTCAAACGCGCGATCGCGTGGACAAAAGAGCACATCGCCGCCTACGGCGGTGATCCGGACTGGATCGCGATCACCGGTGGATCGGCCGGCGGGCATCTGTCTTCGCTGGCCGCACTTACCCCCAATGATCCGCGGTTTCAGCCGGGTTTCGAGCAGGCCGACACCCGGGTGCACGCAGCCGTCCCGTTCTACGGGGTCTACGACTTCACCCGAACCGACGACTCCATCCATCCCCTGATGGTGCCGATGGTGGCGAAGCATGTATTCAAGTTGAGTCGGACGGACCTATCTGAACCCTTTCGCATCGCCTCACCGATCACCCACATCCGTGAGGATGCGCCACCGTTCTTCGTGCTGCACGGGACCAACGACTCGTTGATCCCCGTCGAACAGGCCCGCAGCTTTACCGCGCGCCTGACCGAGGTCAGCCGCCAGCCCGTCGTCTACGCCGAATTGCCCTACGCGCAGCACGCTTTCGACATCTTCGGGTCGGCCCGTGCGGCACACGCCGCGGTCGCCGTCGAGCAGTTCCTTGCCGAGATATATGCAAAGCGTCCGGTTTCCGTGTAGATCGCGCCGCCGCGTCCAGGTGCCGCTAGGCGCTTACGCCCCAATGGAACACGCGAGAGGTTAGCAGCACGATCCCCAGCGAGACCGACGCGACGACGATGAGGCCAATGACCGCCACCAGAAGCGGCCGCCATCCGGTTCGCGCGATCTGGCGGATGTCGGTGTTGAGTCCCACTCCGGCGAACGTCAGCAGGAACGCCCACTTCGACACGTTTGCCAGGTTTGCGGTTTGCCCCTTGGTCAGCCAGCCCGCGGTCGCGATCGCCGAGACCGCCAAAAAGCCAAGCACGAATTTCGGGAATTTGTGCCAGATGAATTCCGCCTTGGCTTTCGCGCCGGGTGCAATCTCATCGGCCTGCCCACGCGCGGCCCAATACAGCGCGAATCCGAGCACGACGAACCCGATCAGCGCGTTGCGGGTCGACTTGACCAGCACTGCGATCTTGCCGGCGTGGTCGGAAAACAGGTAACCGGTGGCCGTGGTTTCGGCGGTGTTGTCCACCGCCAGGCCTGCCCACAACCCGAATTCACGATCGCTCAGGCCGATCGCGTGTCCCAGGGGCGGCAACACGAACAGTGCCACGGCGCCCAATGCCAGGATTGCCGCGATGGCGTAGCCGACCTCGGAGTTGCGCGCCCGGATCGCGCCCTTGGCGGCCACTACGGCCGACACCCCACAGATCGAGGTACCTATCGCCAGCAAGGAGCCAAGCTTGCCGGATAACCCGAATGCGCGCGCCGCGACGATGATGATGGTTCCCGCGACTGTCATGTCGACCAAAATCTGGAGCAGGCTCAGCCCGCCAAGTTTGCCGATATCACCGAGCACGAAGCGCGCTCCCACCACCACGATCCCGGCTTTGAGCCAAAACTCGTATGTCTGCACACCGGGCCGAAATATCCGATGCAGGCCCACAGTGTTCGTGATCAGAAGTCCAATCACAATGGCCCACAACACGTATTCGATATCGGGCACGCGCCAGTGTTCGTGTTTAGCCAGTGCATTCCACCAGGTCTGGGCACATTTGCCGAGCAGCCCCACGGCGATCAGCAACAGAATGCCGGGCACATAGTCAAGTGGCTCGCCGCTCGCGAAGGTCGGCTCATCCAGCGTTTCTTCGGGCTCAATGCGAGTGGTGCTCACGCGATCACCACGGAATCTTCGGGAGCACGTCGGCCCCCGCCAATGCGGTGATCACCCAGGCGACCAACGTCGCCCACCAGTCCACCGATACCGAGTCGACCCGTTCGCGCCAACCGCGCGACTGCGGCACGCCTTCACCCACGATGATTTGCTCCTCAAGCAGCTACGGCGGCTTCCGCCAGGCACGCTCTGTCCGGGGACATCGTTGCCCGGACGGTCGCACGGACCAAGTGATTAGATCGCGATGAATCTAGATAGCGGGCCGGCGCGGACTGCGTTCGTTGAGCAGATCGATGACCCGCGCGGCGAGGTCGTCGATGCTGGCGCTGGTGGTGTCCAGCATCAGGTCCGGATTCTCGGGCGGCTCGTAGGGTGCGTCCACACCCGTCATGCCGGACAGTTGGCCGCTGCGCGCACGCGCGTAGAGCCCCTTGGGGTCACGCTTTTCGCACTCGACCAGCGACGTGGCGACGTAGACCTCGATGAAGGGCAGCCTGGCGGCTTCGTTGAGGGCGCGGGCGATTTCGCGGCCCGACTTCAGCGGTGACACCAGTGATGCCAATGCGACGACGCCCGCGTCGGCCAGCAGCCGAGTCAAATGGCCGACCCTCCTGATGTTTTCGGCGCGGTCGCCGGGGGAGAAGCCCAAATCGTCGGACAGGCCGTGTCGCAAGTTGTCACCGTCGAGCAGGTAGGCCATCCGCCCCGACTCAACGAGTGCGCGCTCCACGGCCACCGCGATCGTCGACTTGCCTGATGCGGGCAGGCCGGTGAACCAGATCGTCGCACCCGGCTGTCCGGTGGCCTGCCACCGGTAGCCACGGTCCAGCGATGACGGATGCCAACGGATGTCGGTGCGCGGATGCGTGCCCGGCTTGATCTCCCGCGCCTCGATAATGGTGCCCGCACCGACGGTGTCGTTGGTGGTTTCGTCGATCAGGATGAATGCGCCGCTGTCGCGGTTGTCGGTGTAACTGTCGGCGATGACCACCGAGCTGGTTCGCAGCGTTACGGTGCCAATGTCGTTGAGCACCAGCTCAACTGGCCCGTCGAGCTCGTCGAGGGTCTCGGGGTCCAGCCGTGAGTGCAGTGCTTGCACGGTTGTCCGCACGGTCTTGGTGGTTTGTTTGAGCGCCAGTCGATCGCCCGCCCGCAGGGGTGTGTCCATGAACCAGCACACGGTCGCGTCGAGTTCACGGGCGAGCACTGGCGGAACGGCACCGTCGGCAGCACTGACGAATACATCACCGCGACCCACATCGATGTCGTCGGCCAGCTCGATCGAAACCGACAGCGGCGCAACGGCAGTTGTGCGTCCCTCATCGAGGGTGTCCAGCGCGGTCACTGTCGAGCGGGTGCCGGCGGGCAGCGACACCACCGGATCGCCGACGCTGAGCGTTCCCGCCGCAAGGCGCCCGGTGTAGCGGCGGCGCACCTCGGTGCCCGGCCGCGACACCCACTGAACCGGGAGCCGCAGCCGTGACGGCTCGGCCTGCGGGGCGGCCAGTTCGACGCCCTCCAGATACTCCAGTAGCATGGGGCCGCTGTACCAGGGCGTGCGGTCGGAGCGGTGCACGACGTTATCGCCGTGCTTGGCAGCGATCGGGATGACGGTGATGTCCACCCCGCCAAGGCGCGCCGCCAACTGTCGCAGCTCGTCCTCGACCCCGGTGAACTTGATCTGGTCGAAGTCGACGAGGTCGATCTTGTTCACCGTCGCGACAAAGTGCTTGATGCCTAACAGCTTTGCGATGCGGGCGTGCCGACGGGTCTGGCGCAGCACCCCGGCGCGTGCATCGACGAGCAGGATCGCCACGTGCGCGTTGGACGCGCCGGTGAACATGTTGCGGGTATAGCGCTCGTGGCCGGGGGTGTCGGCCAGGATGTAACTGCGAGTGTCGGTGGCAAAGAAGCGATACGCGACGTCGATCGTGATGCCCTGTTCGCGTTCGGCGCGGAGACCATCCGACAGCGCTGCGAGATCTGCGACGCCCTGGGCATCGGTGACGGCTTCCAGGTGGTCCAGTGGCAGGCTGTCGGTGTCGTGCAGCAGACGCCCAATCAGGGTGCTCTTGCCGTCGTCCACCGACCCTGCGGTGGCGATGCGCAGCAGCTGGCGCGTTATGCCCTTGGGAGGCAAGGACTTTTCTGAGTTGCTTGTCGTCATCAGAAGTAGCCCTCTCGCTTGCGGTCCTCCATCGCGGCTGCCGAGGTGCGGTCGTCAGCGCGCGTCTCGCCGCGCTCGGACACCGTCGCCGCGGAGATCTCGGCGATAACCCGGCTGATGTCGGTGGCTGTGGAGCGCACCGCCCCCGTGATCGTCAGGTCACCGACGGTGCGGTACCGCACCCACTCCATGGCAGAGGTTTCGCCGGGCTGCGGCCCGGCGTATTGCGACACCGCCAACAGAATCCCGTCGCGCTCGAACACCTCGCGTTCGTGGGCGTAGTAAATCGACGGAAGTTCAAGGCTCTCGAGCTGGATGTAGCGCCACACGTCGAGCTCGGTCCAGTTGCTCAGGGGAAACACTCGCACCTGCTCGCCCTTTTTGATCCGGCCGTTGTAGAGAGACCAGGGCTCCGGTCGCTGAGCACGGGGATCCCACTGGCCGAATTCGTCGCGGAAGCTCAGGATCCGTTCCTTGGCGCGGGTGCGTTCCTCGTCGCGGCGCGCACCCCCGAACGCTGCATCGAAGCCGCCGGCGTCCAACGCGTCGAGCAGTGTGCGAGTCTGCGCACGGTTGCGCGACGCCCCGGGACCCGGGTCGGGCACGCGGCCGCTGTCGATGGACTCCTGTACCGAGGCGACGATCAGTTTGTGCCCATGGCCGGTGACCCTGCGGTTCCGGAATTCGATGACCTCGTCGAAGTTATGGCCGGTGTCGACGTGCATCACCGAAAATGGCAGCGGTAGCGGCCGAAACGCCTTTTCCGCCAGGCGCAGTAGCACGATCGAGTCCTTGCCGGCGGAAAACAGCAGGACCGGCCGCTCCAGCTCGGCGACGACCTCGCGGATGATGTGGACCGCTTCGGCTTCCAGCAGGCGCAGTTCATCGACGCGCCGGGCTCCGTTCGACGGCGTGATTTCGTGCTGGCCGGGGACGGACGGACCATCTGCCATTAAGAAAGACTAACCGTAGGGAAAACTGATGGAACACCTTGGATTACGTTCACGCTGAACATAATTATTGCGCGGCGTCGGATGGACTTAACCCGAGGCTTCCATGACCCGCAACCCGAGTGAAAACAGCAGCCGCACCTCGGGATCGGTCAGCGAGGTCGACAACAGCTTCTCGATCCGCCGCACTCGGTAGCGAACGGTGTTCGGATGTACTTGTAGCCACTGCGCGGCGGCCGCGATGTCACCGAAGCTGTCCAGGTAGGCGCGCAGCGTCTCGGCCAGCACCGGATCCTGCACGCGCAGGTCGCGTATCCGCGGATCGACCAGCCGCTCGTCGGTGCCGACCAGGGTGACGATCTCGTCGAGCAAGACGGTCGTGCGCGCCTCGGCCAGCGATGTCACCTGCCCGATCGAAATCGGGTGTCGCTCAGCGCTGTCGAGCACGCGGTCCACCTCGGTGCGTGCCGCGGCGACGTTGGCCAGGCCCGCGACCGGCGCGGCGATGGCGGCCCGCAACTCGACGCCAAGCTCGGTGCGCAGTGCACCGATCGTGCCGCGGACCCAGGAGGTGACCGACCGCGTCGTCGCGGTCTGGGGCAGCAGCGCATAGATCCGCGAGCCGTGCGATGTGACCTGAGCATCGCGGCGAAAAGCGCTGGCGCTCAACGCCAAGACGTCGGCCAATCGTGCGTGGCGAGTACTGGAGTTTGCAGTGTCCCAGCCGATCAGCGCGGCATTACCGTGCGTGCCGAGGCCGAGTTCGCCGGCGATGGCAGCGACGTCGGCCGGGTCGCCATCGGTCAGACCCAGAATTTGCTGCACCCGCCGCGCATGCGTGGACGGACGCGCCGCCAGTCGCGACACGATCCTCGCGGCCAGCACCGCCGCGCCTCGCAGCATCTCCTCGGCGTCGTCGGCCAGGGGCTGTGAACCTTGCTGCACCCAGATGGTACCGGCGAACACCGGCGGTCGCCGGGCATCCGCCGGCGGCTGATAAATCCCGATGGCCAGCCGCGGACGCAGACCCAACTCCGGGCGCTCGGCAACGCGCACCACCTCGCCGCCGGCCCGCAGCGCATCGAAGATGCCCCACTGGTCGATCCACTTCAGATGCTCGGGCGGGCCGGCGCGGCCCAGGATGGAAAGCCGGCGCAGCTCGTCGGCTTCGTCGTTGGAGGCCGAATAGGCGAGTACGTGCGACTGGGCGTTTTCGATGCTGATCATGCCGTGGATGCGGTCGGCCAGTGACTGCGCCAAGCCGAACAAGTCGGTGCCCGAGTCGTCCACCGGGTCGCCGCGCTCCCCGTGATGTTCCAGGACGTGGTTGACCAACTGGTAGAGCCGTTCCCAGCGGGCCTGCGGCTCCACAGCTACCACCGCTGACCCAGCCGCGACCGCCGCGGCCACCAGTGAGTTCGACGGCTCTTTGACGAAGATCGCCACCGGCACACGCTCGCGCGCCCGTTTGTCCATCCACCGCAGCGCCTCGTCATCGGTGACTCCCAGCAGGAAGAAGACGTCGGCCGATCCCGCCGGAGCCGCCAGGCCCAGCCGCACATCGTCGGAATCGATCAGCGCCATCGAGCCCACCGGAAGGTCCAGGCCGCGCGGCGCGTCCACCAGGCTGACCAGGGTCGCGTCCAGCGCGAGCAGCAGCTGACCCAGCCCGACACCAGGCACTCGCATGTTGTCCGATTCTACTATGCGATCAGCCGCATCTTGTCTGATCGGCTAACAAGAATGAGTGCCGCCCCGAGGATCCTGGCAGCATGGACGCGATCACCCAGGTCCCGATGCCGGCCAACGAGCCGGTCCACGACTATGCCCCGCACTCCCCGGAACGCACCCGCCTACTTGCCGAACTGGCCGCACTGGCCGACCACCCGATCGACCTCCCGCACGTCATCGGCGGCAAACACCACATGGGTGACGGCGAGCCCATCGATGTCGTCCAGCCGCACCGGCATGCCGCGAAGCTGGGCACCCTGACCAACGGCGTGCACGCCGATGCGACTGCGGCCATCGAGGCGGCGATGGCCGCGAAACCCGATTGGGCGGCGATGCCGTTCGATGAGCGCGCCGCGATATTCCTGCGGGCCGCCGATCTGCTGGCGGGGCCGTGGCGGGAGAAGATCGCCGCCGCGACGATGCTCGGCCAGTCAAAGTCCGTCTACCAGGCCGAGATCGACTCGCCGTGCGAGCAGATCGACTTCTGGCGGTTCAACGTGGCGTTCGCCCGTCAGATCCTGGCCCAGCAGCCGGTCAGCGGACCCGGGGAGTGGAACCGCAGCGACTACCGCCCGCTGGACGGCTTCGTCTACGCGATCACGCCGTTCAACTTCACCTCGATCGCCGGAAACCTCCCGACCGCACCGGCGTTGATGGGCAACACGGTCGTGTGGAAGCCGTCGATCACCCAGACCCTGTCGGCCTACCTGACCATGCAACTGCTCGAGGCCGCGGGGCTGCCACCCGGGGTGATCAACCTGGTCGCCGGCGACGGCTTCGCGGTTTCCGATGTGGCACTGACCGATCCGCGCCTGGCTGGCATTCACTTCACCGGGTCGACGGCCACCTTCCAGCACCTGTGGCAGCAGGTCGGCGCCAATATCGGCCGCTACCATAGCTATCCGCGGCTGGTCGGCGAGACCGGCGGCAAAGACTTCGTGGTGGCACACGCCTCGGCACAGCCGGATGTGGTGCGCACGGCGTTGATTCGCGGAGCATTCGACTACCAGGGCCAGAAATGCTCGGCGGCGTCGCGGGCATTCATCCCGCATTCGGTGTGGCATCGCATGGGTGACGACTTCCTGGGCGCGACGGCTGCGCTGCGCTACGGCGACATCACCGACCTGACCAACTATGGCGGCGCGCTCATCGACCGGCGTGCCTTTGTCAAGAACGTCAACGCAATCGAACGGGCGAAGGGCGCGGCAGGTGTCACCATCGCGGTGGGAGGTGAATACGACGACAGCGTTGGCTATTTCGTGCGCCCGACGGTCTTACTCTCCGACGATCCGACCGACGAATCGTTCGCGACCGAGTACTTCGGCCCACTGCTGTCGGTGCACGTTTACCCCGACGAGCGCTACGAACGAATTCTTGACGTGATCGACACCGGATCTCGCTACGCGCTGACCGGCGCGGTCATCGCCGACGACCGCGAGGCCGTGTTGACCGCGCAGGACCGCCTGCGGTTCACCGCCGGAAACTTCTACGTCAACGACAAGCCGACCGGCGCGGTCGTCGGGCGCCAGCCGTTCGGGGGGTCGCGCGGCTCGGGCACCAACGACAAGGCCGGGTCGATGCTGAACATGTTGCGCTGGACGTCGGCACGCACCATCAAGGAGACGTTCGTCCCGGCGACGCGGCACACCTACCCGCACATGGGATCGGACTGATGGCCGGCGTGTTCGCGCATATCGTGCGTCCGGCGATGCTTGCGGCCAGCCGGGCCGACCGGTTGCGCCGCACGGTCGAACGGTCTCCGATCACCCGCAAAGTGGTGCGCCGCTTCGTACCGGGGGACACGCTCGACGGCGTGCTGGACGTCGTTGCCGCGCTGCGGGATTCCGGTCGCTACGTCAGCATCGACTATCTCGGCGAAAACGTCACCGACCCCGACGACGCTGCCGCCACCGTGCGGGCATACCAGCAGCTGCTCGATGCGCTGGGCCGACGGGCCGATACCTCAAACGGCCGAGTGCGGCCGCTTGAGGTATCGCTAAAGCTTTCGGCGCTCGGGCAGGCGCTGGATCGCGACGGAGACAAGATCGCGTTGGAGAACGCCCGCATCGTCTGCGAGCGCGCCGAGCGGGCGGGTGTCTGGGTCACCGTGGACGCCGAAGACCACACCACCACCGATTCAACGCTGTCGATCTCGGGTGATTTGCGGGTCGACTTCGATTGGCTGGGCACGGTTTTGCAGGCCTACCTGCATCGCACGCTCGGCGATTGCAAGGACCTGGCCGCCGCCGGAGCGCGAGTCCGGTTGTGCAAGGGCGCCTACGACGAACCGGCGTCGGTGGCCCACCGGACCGGCGCCGCGATCACCGACTCCTACCTGACCTGCCTAGGGGTGCTGATGGCCGGATCGGGCTACCCGATGGTGGCGTCGCACGATCCGATGATCACGGAGAGGGTTCCCGCCCTGGCTCGCGAAACCGGTCGTAGCACAGCCGATTTCGAATACCAGATGCTGTATGGCATCCGCGACGGCGAGCAGCGACGGCTGGCCGATGCCGGTAACCAGGTCCGGGTGTACGTGCCGTTTGGCGCCCAGTGGTACGGATACTTCATGCGGCGCCTGGCCGAGCGGCCGTCCAACCTGGCATTCTTCTTGCGGGCGCTGGCCGAACGCGGTCACTGAGCGCGGCGAGGCCGCGGACGCTCGCTGGCGAATCCGCGCACCACGTGTGCCCGCACGAACTCCGCCGCTGCTTCGGGATTGTCCATATCCAGTGTCGATGACGGCGTGCTGAATAGCGAGAACAGTATGCGCGCAAACCATTCACCGGCGGCCTCGACGTCGAGGTCTTTGCGAACCTCGCCGGTGAGCCGGGCGGCGGAGAGGTAGGGGGCGAAGAAGTCGACGCACTCGCGCAGCAGCACGGCGGCGTCTTTGGTCAGCAGCAGGCTGATCGCTTCTTCGTCGAAGTACTTCTCGGAGGCGATGGCCCGCCGGGCCTGGGTCACGAATACCGCTGCCTGGCTCAGCTTTTCCTCCAGAGACGTGGCCCGGTCCATCGCTTTGGACATTTCGCGGTAAAACTGCTCGGACGCATGCTCGGCGCAGGCTTCGAGAATGGCGCCCTTGTCGCTGAAGTACTCGTAGATCGTACTGCGAGACACGCCGGCGGTCCTGGCGATGTCGACAATCGTCGCCTTCTGCAGTCCTTGTCGGCGAAAACACGCATACGCGGACTCGACGATGAGTTCGCGCGTATCGGTTGCGGTCGCCTGCGTCATCGAAGCCTCATCCGCCCGGTGCGAGAATCAGCCCGCTGGTGGGCACACCGGTGCCAGACGTGACCAGCACGTGCTCGACGTTGTCGACCTGGTTGTGGGAGGTGCCGCGCACCTGCCGCACCCCCTCGGTGATGCCGTTCATCCCGTGGATGTAGGCCTCGCCGAGCAGCCCGCCGTTGGTGTTGATCGGTAGTTCGCCGCCCAGCGAGAGCCGCTCGACGGTGGCGAAGTCCTTGGCTTCGCCACGCCCGCAGAAACCGAGTTCCTCGAGCTGAGTGAACACGAAGGGCGTGAAATGGTCATAGATGAAGGCGGTTTGGATGTCTTTGGGTTTCAGACCCGAATCGCGCCACAGTTGCCGGGCCACCACCCCCATCTCGGGCAGCCCGGTGATGTCCTCGCGGTAGTAGCTGGTCATCATCTCGCCGTTGGACGCAGCGCCTTGCGCGGCCGCGGTGATGATCGCCGGTGGCGGCCGCAGGTCGTGGGCCCGTTCCGCGCTGGTGACCACGAGCGCGACACCGCCATCACTTTCCTGGCAGCAATCCAGAAGTCGCAGTACGGGTTCGATGATCCAACGCGAATTCTGGTGGTCCTCCAAGGTGATTGGGCGCTGGTAGAACCACGCGTCGGGATTCGTGGCCGCATGCGCACGGTCGACGACGGCGATCCTGCCGAAGTCTTCGTTGGTGACCCCGTAGGTCGACATGTAGCGCTGCGCGTGCAGCGCGACCCAGGCTGCGGGAGTGAGCAATCCGAACGGGGCGTAATGCGCCATGAACAACGGGGTCTCCGCGCTGGTTCGTCCGCTGCCGCCGAACCGGAAGCCGGAACGTTCGTTGAACGCGCGCCAGCACACCACGACGTCGGCGACGCCGGTGGCGACGGCCATCGCCGCGTGCACCACGGTGCCGGCCGCGGCACCGCCGCCGTGGTGCACCCGGCTGAAGAAGCTCAGGTCTCCGATGCCCACGTTGCGTGCGATGTCGATCTCGTCGCTGGCGTCCATGGTGAAGGTGACCATGCCGTCGACATCGCTGGGCGCCAGGCCGGCGTCGTCGAGCGCGGAACTGACTGCCTCGCAGGCT
>DASZLQ010000193.1:0-3948 GCA_035552295.1 Mycobacterium sp.
GCTTCCTTGGTGGGAAAGTGCCGGAAAAACGTGCGCTCGGTGACGCCGGCCTCCTGCGCGAGCTGCTGCACTGTGACGTTCCCAAAACCCTCGCTGGCGAACCTCTTCAAGGCCACCTGCCGTAGCGCCTCATGAGTCCTGGTGTGGCGCAGCTTGTGCAGGTTCTCCCGCTCACTCATAGCTCGCATCCCACCACACCCCAGTCTGGTCAGTACCGACGTCTTTCAATTGCGTCAGTACTGACATATATTATGACCGTCCGGGATGGAGGCCGGGCGAAATGGCCCAAAACCATTCTGACAAGGAGCACGAGCGATGACGGATTATGACGCGATCGTGGTCGGCGCCGGCCACAACGGGTTGACCGCGGCGGCGGTCCTACAGCGCGCCGGCTTGCGCACGCTGTGCTTGGAGGCCAACACCTACACCGGTGGCATGGCGGCCACGGTCGAGTTGATCGACGGCTTCCGTTACGAGATCGCGGGTTCGGTGCAGTTTCCCACCGCCCCCCAGATCACCAAAGAGCTTGGGCTAGACACCTTGCCAACTATCGATGCCGACGTCCAGTCGGTCAATCTCGGCGACAAGGGCGAAGAACCGATGATCTTCTACCGCGACCCCATGAAGCTGATGACCCACCTCGCCGAGAAGCTCGGGGCCGACGCCGTCATGGGTATGGCCGAGATGATCGGCTGGAGCCAGGGTCCCGCAAAAGCGCTCGACCGATTCGAGGTTCGCACACCGCCCAAGACCCTCGATGAGATGTACGCCTGCGCGGCAAACGAATCCGAGCGCAGAGCCATCCACGAGATGCTGTTCGGGACGGCGATGGACCCCATCGACCGCTTCCTGCCCGACAAGGACAAGCACGCAGTGCTGCGCGGGATGCTCGCCTTCCTCGCCATCAACTCCACCTACCGCGGGCCCTACACCCCAGGCAGCGCAACATGTTTGGCGTTCGCGCTCGCCATCCCGAACGACAGCACGGCAATGATGACGAAACTCGAAGGCGGGATCGGGGCGCTCTGCCAGCACCTGCACGAACTTTTCGTCTCCCACGGGGGCGAGGTCAGGTATCGCGCCAAGGTCGAAAAGATTCTGGTCGAGAACGGTCGGGCGACCGGCGTGCGTCTGCGCGACGGTTCGGAGATCAGCGCCCCGGTCGTGGTGTCCAACCTGTCGCCCGATCTGACCCTCATCGACCTGGTCGGCGCCGAACATCTGCCGGGCGACCTGGTCACTCGGCTGAGCGGGCGCGACCACCGAGCGTCGTTCGTCCAGATCCACTTCGCTCTCGACGGGCTGCCCGAATTCGCCCCGCCGTACGACTTCCTCAACGAACCCGGTATGCAATCGTCCATCGGCATCTTCGGCTCACCCGAAGAGCAGCAGCGCCAGTGGGAGGAGTGCAAGCGGGGCATCATTCCCGACAACCCGTCAATGGGCATGCAGGTCCCGTCCGTCCACGACCCCGCCATGGCGCCTCCGGGTAAGCACGCGGCGAGCGCGTTCGCCTACGCCTTCCCGGTCGAAGCCAGCCGCGACCTTCATGGTCAGCTCAAGAACGTGATGGCGGAGAAGGTCATCGACAAGATCACCCGCTACGCGCCCAACTTCCGCGACATCCAGATAAGGCACATCACGTTTGCGCCGTACCACATGCAGACGATGTTTGCCGCTCCCTCCGGGGACTTTTGCCACGGCCTGCTACATCCAGATCTGATGGGGCCCAACCGGCCTGGGCCCAAGGGATTCGTGGACCTACCTATTCCGATCGACGGGCTCTACCTTGGTGGCGCGGGATGCCATGGGGGCCCGGGGATCACCTTCACGCCCGGCTACAACGCCGCCCACCAGGCGCTCGAGGACCTGTCGCGATGACCTACGTGAGCGCCGAACGCTGCGTCGACCTTAAAGACAAAGCGCACATCGAGGAATGCCCTGTCGACTGCATCTACGACGGCGCCCGGATGCTCTACATCCATCCCGACAAATGTGGAATACCCGGCTCGCTCGACTCACCCGGGGTGGATGCGGTTTTGCGCGGGCTCTAGGCCTATTTCGATGAGCAACTCGGTGGCGTCGGCCGCCTGCTCGCAGATCGTGGGGACGTCGGGCCGCTCGGCGGCGGTGAAGTTTTCCAGCACGAAAGACGCCGGGTCCTTGCGTCCGGGCGGACGGCCGATCCCGATGCGCACCCGCTGAAAGTCCTTGGTGCCCAGGGAAGCTGCCACCGAGCGCAGGCCGTTGTGTCCACCTTCGCCGCCGCCGATCTTGAGCCGGATACGACCGAATTCGAGGTCGAGGTCGTCGTGGATGACGATGATGTCGGCCGGCGCCACCGAGTAGAACTTTGCCAGCGGCCCGATCTGGCGGCCGGACTCGTTCATGTAGCAGCGCGGCTTGGCCAACAGGATCGAGTGCCCGGCTAACCGGCCGCTGACGACCTCCGCGCCGGAACGCTTGTGCGCCTTGAATTTCGCACCCAGCCGCGCGGCGAGCAGGTCGGCGACCAGGTACCCCAGGTTGTGCCGGGTCCGGGCGTAGTTGTCTCCAGGGTTGCCCAGGCCGACCACCAGTAGCGGCTCGGCCACGTCGTGAGCCGCCTACTCGGACTCGGCTGCGGGGGCCTCGGCTTCGCCGCCCTCTTCTTCTTCTGCCGGGGCTTCCGGGGCTTCTTCGCCCTCGGCGACCTCGCCCGCGCCCTCTTCCTCGAGCTCCTCGGCCGTTGGCGCGTTCACCACGTTGACCACCAGCATCTCCGGGTCGGAAATCAGATTGACGCCGGCCGGCAGAGTGATCTGCCCGGCGGTGAACTGGGTGCCCGGTCCGGCGTCCTGGACGGACACCGTGAACTGTTCGGGAATCGACAGCGCCTCGGCCTCGATCTCGATGGTGCTGGTCTCCTGGGTGACCAGGGTGTCGGGTCCGGCCTCGCCCTGGACGATGACTGTGACCTCCACGACGACCTTCTCACCGCGACGCACGACCAGCAGGTCGGCGTGCTGAATGGTGCGGCGGATCGGGTGGATGTCCAGCGCTTTGGTCAGCGCCAGCTGTTCCTTACCGGCGATGTCGAGGGTCAGCACCGCGTTGGTGCCGGAATGCCGCAGCACGGCCGCGAAGTCGTGCCCGGGCAATTCGACGTGCTGTGGGTCGGCGCCGTGACCGTAGAGGACGGCGGGAATCTTGCCGTCGCGCCGGGCTCGCCGCGACGCGCCCTTGCCGGTCTCGGTTCGCACCGTGACCGTGAGTTGGTTGACTGCGGACTTAGCCATCGTGTCGCTCCTGTGTGCTCGGCCTAGTTCTGGGCACGGCCAGGATCGCGACAATCGTCGGTCTCCGTCGATAACGGTGCTGGCTAGACGGCCAGCCACCCTCGCCGTGACGCCCGGTCAGGCTATCGCATGAGCGCCCCAGATCGGAAATTTGGTGCCGTGCGCGTGCGGCGACGTTCGAGTGTGTGCCGAGGGCGTCCCGTGTGCATTCACGGCGCAAATTCAACGGCGTTTCCGCCCCCCGGCGCACACTCAAAGCCCTCGGCGCACACTCGATACGCGTGGCTCCTCACAGCGGAAATGTGGTGCCCGTGAGCTGCTCGGATAGCTCCCAGAGCGCGGTGGCGCTGGCCGCATCTCGCGCCCTACGGCTACGGCCAACCGGTTGCGTTCGGCCGACCCAGCCGAATCTGGGGCCGACGAATGTGTTGCCCGGTAGGTCCTGCGACGCCGCGTACAGCGTCTGCCGAGCACCGAAATCGGCGTTGGTGGCTACCACCCGGGTGGCTGCTGACATCAGCGCGTCGCCCAACTTCCGGCCCGAGGCCCCCTGCAGGTTGGTGTGCGAGTAGCCGGGATGAGCCGCCAGTGCGCGTAGCGGCGAACCGACCGCCTCGAGGCGTCGCTGCAGTTCGCTGGTGAACAGCAGGTTGGCGAGCTTGGACTGGCT
>DASZLQ010000194.1:0-1702 GCA_035552295.1 Mycobacterium sp.
GATCGACATCGGCCGGCCCAGCCGCCTGAAGGGCGCCGGGTTCTACGAATACGTCGACGGCAAGCGCACCCGGCTGTGGCCGGGTCTGCGGGAGACGTTCAAGTCCGGCTCCTCGCAGCCGCCACTGCAGGACATGATCGACCGGATGCTGTTCGCCGAGGCGTTGGAAACCCAGAAGTGCCTCGACGAGAGTGTGCTGACGTCGACGGCCGACGCCAACATCGGGTCGATCATGGGCATCGGCTTCCCGCCGTGGACCGGTGGTACCGCGCAGTACATCGTCGGCTACTCCGGTCCGGCCGGTACGGGCAAGGACGCCTTTGTGTCCCGCGCTCGTGAGTTGGCGGCCAAGTACGGCGACCGCTTCCTGCCGCCGGACTCGCTGACCAGCTGACAGGTGCTCAGCGGCGGCGCTGAAAGAGGTAGTACCGCGTCGGGGTCTGCTCGCGGTCTAGCTCCTGCTCGTCGCCGGCGGACAACAGTGTCCAGCCGGGGGCGAATCGCCGTTCCATCTCGGCGTGGTCGATGCCCCGCACGCCGAACCTCCCGCCGGGGGCGAACGCGACGATCAATAGCCGCGCGTCGGGTGCCCCCACGGCGCTGACCTCCCGGACGTACGCGTCGCGATCCCCGTCGCTCATGTTGTGTATGCAACCGTTGTCGACGATCAACTGGAAGCCCGCACCGATTCCGGCGTGACTCAGGTGCGTGACGTCGGCGCGGACGAAGTCGACAGACACATCTGCGGTACCGGCCTTGGCGCGGGCCTCGTCGAGCGCCTTCACCACAAAGTCGACCGCGGTGACTTTCCATCCGTGTCGAGCAAGGTAGATCGAGCAGTCTCCGGTACCGCATCCGACGTCAAGGGCCGACCCCGTGGGCAGCGCGCGGTTGTCACCGGTTCCCTCGACCAGATCCCGCAGGCTCTGCGCGATCGCGTGGCCGTCCCATGGGGTAAAGCCGACCCGGTAGAAGATGCGAAACAGGGTGTGTTTGGACGCCATACCGCCACGGTATGCCAGACTCAGCGCCGACTAAAGAGCCCCGTCATCCTTGCAGGCCGCGGCAAGTCGACGCCATTGCTCGCGAGGAAATGCTCTCGGGTCAGCCCTCAGCACCTGCACGCAGACGTGGTCGGCGCCGGCCGAACGATGCTCGGCGACCCTGCGCATGACGGCGTCCTCGTCGCCCCACGCGATGATCGCATCGAAGAGCCGATCGCTCACCTGTGCCAAATCATCTTCAGAGAACCCACTGCGCAGCAGGTTATTGGCGTAGTTCGGCAACGCCAAATACGCACGAAGCCAGTCGGTCCCGATGCTGCGTGCCTCGTCGGCGGTGTCACACAAGATCCCGGTCTGCTCCGGCAGCAGCAACGGCCCCTCGCCCAAAGCCGCACGGGCAGAAGCGGTGTGCTCCGGGGTGACCAGATAGGGGTGGGCGCCGCGGGCGCGGCTGGCGGACAAGGCCAGCATTTTGGGGCCGAGTGCGGCAAGAACTCGACGTTCGACCGGCACCGGCCGCTGCGCGGCGTCCAGCGCGTCAAGAAACGACATCGTCGCCGCCAGCGGTTTGCGGTATCGCCCGGGCTGGTCGGCGTCGATGAGCGGCGCGTGGCTGACTCCGATCCCCAACAGGAAGCGGTTCGGATGCTCTGCGGTCAGGGCCGCATAGGATTCAGCGACATCGCTGGCCGAGTGCA
>DASZLQ010000195.1:0-2990 GCA_035552295.1 Mycobacterium sp.
GGACACCGAGTTGTCGTCGTCCTGCTCGATGATCTTGATCACGTTGATCAGCTTGTTGAGCTGCTTGGTGATCTGCTCGAGCGGGGTCTCCTCGGCGGAGACCACGATGGTCATCCGCGACATGTCCTTCTGCTCGGTCGCCCCGACCGCCAGCGACTCGATATTGAACCCGCGCCGCGAGAACAGCGCCGCCACCCGCGCGAGCACACCGGGCTTGTCTTCGACGAGCACCGACAACGTATGCGTCTTCGGCAGTCCGGTCATCAGGCGTGCCCTTCGCTTTCGTCGTCGAACAGCGGGCGAATACCGTGGGCCGCCTGGATCTCGTCGTTGCTGGTCCCGGCGGCGACCATCGGCCAAACTTGCGCGTCGGCGCCGACGATGAAGTCGATCACCACCGGGCGGTCGTTGATCGCGCGCGCCTGGTTGATCACGTCGACGACATCTTCCTCACGCTCGCAACGCAATCCGATGCACCCCAGTGCCTCGGCCAGCTTCACGAAGTCCGGGATCCGGTGTGAGTGCGTAGCCAGGTCGGTCTGCGAGTAGCGCGCCTCGTAGAACAGGCTCTGCCACTGCCGCACCATGCCCAGGTTGCCGTTGTTGATCAGCGCCACCTTGATCGGCGCGCCCTCGATCGCACAGGTGGCCAGCTCCTGGTTGGTCATCTGGAAGCAGCCATCCCCGTCGATCGCCCAGACTTCCGCGTCCGGGCGAGCGATCTTGGCGCCCATGGCCGCCGGGATCGCGAAACCCATGGTGCCCAGCCCGCCGGAATTGAGCCAGGTGCGCGGCTTTTCGTAGCCGATGAATTGTGCGGCCCACATCTGGTGCTGGCCTACACCGGCGACATAGACGGCGTCCGGGCCGGCGATCTCGCCCAGCTTCTCGATCACGTATTCCGGGCTCAGGCTGCCGTCGCTCTGCGGACCGTAGCTCAGCGGGTAGGTGGCCTGGACGCTGTCCAGGTAGGCCCACCAGTCGGTCATGTCGAGCTTGCCGGGAGTCTCGTGGTGTTGCAGCATCGAGATGAGTTCGGTGATAACGGCTTTGACGTCGCCGACGATCGGCACGTCGGCGTGCCGATTCTTGCCGATCTCGGCCGGGTCGATATCGGCGTGGATGACCTTGGCCCCGGGTGCGAACGAGTCGAGCTGTCCGGTGACCCGATCGTCGAAGCGGGTGCCCAGTGCGATCAGCAGGTCGCTGCGTTGCAGCGCGGCCACCGCGGCGACGGTGCCGTGCATACCGGGCATGCCCAGGTTCTGCCGATGGCTGTCCGGAAAGGCGCCGCGCGCCATCAGCGTGGTGACGACCGGAATGCCGGTCAGTTCAGCCAAATCTCGCAGCTGCTCGGTCGCCTCGCCGCGGATCACACCACCGCCGACATAAAGCACCGGTTTGCTCGCGGCGCCGATCAGCTTGGCCGCCTCGCGGATCTGCCGGCTGTGCGGCTTGGTGTTCGGCTTGTAACCGGGCAGATCCATGCGCGGCGGCCAGCTGAACGTGCACTGCCCTTGCAGCACGTCCTTGGGGATATCGACGAGCACGGCGCCCGGGCGTCCCGAGGACGCGATGTGGAATGCCTCGGCCAGCACCCGGGGAATGTCGTCGCCGGAGCGGACCAGGAAGTTGTGCTTGGTGATCGGCATCGTGATACCCGAGATGTCGGCCTCTTGGAAGGCATCGGTGCCGATCAGCCCACGACCGACCTGCCCGGTGATGGCGACCACCGGTATCGAGTCCATCTGCGCATCCGCCAGCGGAGTCACCAGGTTGGTGGCGCCGGGACCCGACGTGGCCATGCAGACCCCGACCCTGCCGGTGGCATGCGCGTAACCACTGGCGGCGTGACCAGCGCCCTGCTCGTGGCGGACCAGCACGTGGCGTAGCTTTTTCGAGTCGAACAGCGGGTCATAGACCGGCAGCACGGCGCCGCCGGGAATTCCGAAGATGACATCGACGTCGAGCTCCTCCAACGACCGGATCACCGACTGAGCGCCCGTCAGTTGCTCCGGTGCAACGCGCTTCGGATGGGCCGTCGAGCCTTTTGCGGTGGGTTTGGGCGCGCCGTTGGCCGCTTCCTGCGACCCGGTGTGTGGCCTCGTAGGTGCGCTCACTGTGTCCTCTTAGTCCTCGTTAGTGGATGTCTCGAGTGGATGTCTCGCTGTAGGCAACAAAAAACCCCCGTCAGCTCTGCTGTACGAGGGTGCGTTGGTGCTGGATCGCTTCACATGCTGAAGTGTTAGTCAGCCACCAACGCGCCGACTAATTACTACGAGCATCCCGGGCATTCCGGCGGTTTCCATAGTTCCCGACGGTAGCCTTCGCACAGTTCAGCCGTCAAATCCGCTACCGCCTCGGTGACGGGTGAAATGATGCTCGGGTGGCTACTGGTTCGTCTGCCCCAACACCCGCCGACCCCCCCGTGGTGATCAGAATTTCACCGATGGCGCACATCGCTGTCGGATTCTTGACACTCGGGCTGTTGATACCGGTGCTGGCCTGGCCGGCGTCCGCCCCGCTGCTTGTCATCCCAGTGGTGTTGTCGGCGATGATCATCCGGCTACGCACCGTCGCCGACGAGCGGGGCGTGCGGGTGCGGACACTGCTGGGCGGCCAGACGGTGCCCTGGGACGACATCGACGGGCTGCGCTTTCACCGGGGTTCCTGGGCACGAGCCCGTCTCAAAAGCGGTGCGGAGCTGGGATTGCCCGCGGTCACTTTCGCGACGCTGCCGCTGCTGACCGATGCCAGCTCGGGGCGAGTTCCCAACCCGTATCGATAACGGACCGGCAGGGTTTCAGCCGATCGGATTGACCCCGTTGAGCAGCACCCACACACCGATACCGGCGGCGATGCCGGCGAGTAGGGCCACGAATGACCCGATGAACGGTCGATGTGCCCAGCCTCGGCGGGCATCGAGGCCGTACCGGCCCGGTCCGGACAGGATCACCGCGACCGCGAGGACGATAAGCGTGATCTGGTAC
>DASZLQ010000196.1:0-4418 GCA_035552295.1 Mycobacterium sp.
GTCTTTGGACCACTCCCCCGACATCTTGGTGGCAATGACCAACTCCTTGGCCTTGCGCAGCAGTCCACTGAGCCCGTGTTGTGCGGAACCGACCAGGGCGTTCTTCACGTACTGCTGAGTGATCGTCGACCCGCCCTGCAGGTCGCCGCCGCCGAAGAGGTTGTTATTCACCGCCCGCGCGAATCCGCTGAACGAGAAGCCCGGGTTGGAATAGAAGTTGCGGTCCTCTGCGGCGATCACCGCCTGGCGCACGTGCACTGGCACTTGGTTGATGTTGACGTCGACCCGATTACCTTCCGGGGGAATGATTTTGGCGATCTCCGAGCCGTCGCTGGCCAGGATCGTCGAGACCTGGTTGGTACGGATGTTGCCCGGTTTGGGAATGTCGACGATGAAATACGCCATGGTGAAGGTGACGATCGGCAAGAGCACCAGCACCGCCGCGGTGAGGTAGGCCGCGCGTCGCACCCAACGCCAATTGATCTGGTCGACCCAGCTCCAGTCCAGCCTCGGTCCGGGCGCTCTATGGCCCGGCCCGATCGGATCACCCGGGCCGCCGGGCCGGCGCGGTGGCGGTGGCGGTCCGGGCGGCGGTGGCGGTCCGGGCGGCGGCCGCTGACCGGGCACCGGCCGGTCACGCCGAGCAGGGGTTGGCGAGCGGCTGTCGAGTGCGGCCTTGACCTCGTCCATCGCGTCGCGGGGCAGGGGTGTCGACGGCGGGCCGTCCAGCGCGGCCTTGACCTCGTCGAGCGGGTCGCGCCGCCTGGCTGCCCGGTCGTCAACGACGGGCGGGAGGATCGTGGTCAGCCGGTCGTCGGGGGGAAGCCGACGACGGGGGCGAGGCTCCGGACGCGCGCCATCGTCCAGACGGTCATGGTTGTCCGGGCGGTCGGTACTTGCATGCTTGCCCCCACGCTCAGTCGCTGGCCCGCTCGCCTCGCTGGACGACTGGTCGTGGCGCCCTTCGTTATTCAATGGCCGTGCGGGCGCCGTTGCGCGCAGTCCGGGTGCCACGCGTGCCCTTTGGCGGGCGTGCCGCGCCGAGCACATACGACTTGACGAGGTGATTCCAGCTGCAGGTTCGGCACACTTCCACCACGTGGACCGCGAACTCCTCGTAGCGGGTTGCCAACAAGACCAACTCTTCGGCGGTGCGCGCCGAGCCCGATACCGCACCCAAGTGCTCGCCGAACACCCACGACACCAATGTGAGCTGTTCTTTTCGGCAGATCGGACACATCACCTGGCTGGGTTTCCCGTGAAACTTCGCGGCGCGCAGCAAATAGGGGTTCGCGTCACATACCTCGGATACACCTGTGCGGCCCGAGTACACCTCGGACAGCACCGCGCGCCTCCGAAGCGCGTAGTCCACCACTTGTCGCTGCAGTCGCACGCTGACCAGAGTACGTCGCCATCCCGGCGGCCGATATGCAACCAAGGCTGTCGCGCCGGCTGAGCCGCAGTCATTGCTCGTCACATTCGGTGCCGAACTCGCCTCAGACTTCTACGATCATGGCCGTGGCGAAATGGCTCGGCACACCCCTCGGTGGCGGGACAACATCGACGACGCGCGCCAAGGACAGCGATCGGCAAGACACCTGCGCGATTCTCGACAACGCCCTGAACGACGGCGAACTATCCGGCGACGAGCACCGGCAACGAGTCAGCACCGCCACCAACGCCGTCACGCTGGGTGACCTGCAGGCGCTGGTAGCCGATCTGCAGGGGGACAGCGCTAACGCGCAACTGCGTGTCACCAAGTCGCCGCCGAAATTCAGCGGGTGGGCCATTCTGGCCGCCGCGTTGGTCGTGTCGGTGTTGCTGGGCGTCGGCATCGGATGGGGCCTCTACGGCAACACCGGCTCGCCGCTGGACTTCGCCAAGAGTCGCGAGGATCCCGGAGCCAAGCCCGACGGAATTGCCGCAGTGGTGCTGACCCCTCCCACCCAGCTGCATTCGCTTGGCGGGCTAACCGGCCTGATGGAGCAAACACGCAAAAGGTTTGGGAACACCATCGGTTTCCGGCTGGTGGTCTATCCGACTTACGCCATACTCGATCGCCCGGACCCGTCCGACAGCCGCCGAGTGCTGTCCTACGATTACCGCGGCGGATGGGGTGATCCGACCAGCTCCCCCAAAAGTGCTGCCGATGGACCGGTCGCCGTTGACCTGAGCAAGTTCGACATAGCGGCGGCCGTCGGCGTCATGCGCGGCGCCCCGGAAACTCTGCACATAAAGCAGTCCGACGTCCAAACCATGTATCTGATCATCGAGCCCGGCACCGACCCCACGATGCCCGGCGCTTTGTCGTTGTCGCTGTATGTCTCGACTGACTACGGTGGTGGCTCGATCACCTTCGCCGGCGACGGAACCCCCAAGCGGTTGGATTTGCCCACGTAGAGGCGCATCCCCCGGCGGCGCTGACCACATTTCGAAGTGACTAATAGCGCACCAACGCCACGTGCTGTTGTGGCAAATATATCGAAACGATACGATGACGCGAGGCGTCGGACCGTCGTAACCAGCCAAGCAAAGGAGGGGAGTCGATGCTGGAGCTCGCCATCCTGGGTCTTCTGATCGAATCGCCCATGCATGGCTATGAGTTGCGCAAACGGCTGACCGGCTTACTCGGCGCGTTCCGCGCGTTTTCGTACGGTTCGCTGTACCCGGCGCTGCGGCGCATGCAGGCCGACGGGTTGATTGCCGAGGATGCAGCCCCGGCCGGAACCCCGGTCCGGCGGGCGCGGCGGGTCTACCAACTGACCGAGGCAGGCCGTCAGCGCTTCGGCGAGTTGGTGGCCGACACCGGCCCGCACAACTACACCGACGATGGCTTCGGGGTTCACCTGGCGTTCTTCAACCGCACCCCGGCAGAGGCGCGGATGCGCATTCTGGAAGGCCGCCGCCGCCAGGTCGAGGAACGGCGAGAAGGTCTGCGCGACGCCGTGGCGCGGGCCAGCACCTCGTTCGATCGCTATACCCGCCAGCTTCATCAACTCGGGCTCGAGTCCAGCGAGCGCGAAGTCAAGTGGCTCAACGAGCTCATTGCCGCGGAGCGGGCCATGCCCGGCCTCTCCGAGCAGACGTAACCCCTTGCACGAACCAGCAGTAAACAAAACAACTCGCCGAGACAGCCGAGACAAAGGTTATGAGGTTAGGAGAACGCCCTATGAGTGAGCACAAGCCGTTAGGGGCGCCGGAGGCGCAGACCGAGGTACGGGTCGCCATTATCGGCGTCGGAAACTGCGCGTCCTCGCTAGTTCAGGGCGTCGAGTACTACCAGAACGCCGACGAGACATCATCGGTGCCGGGCCTCATGCACGTGCGGTTCGGTCCGTACCACGTTCGCGACGTGAAGTTCGTCGCCGCCTTCGATGTGGACGCCAAGAAGGTGGGCTTCGATCTGTCCGAGGCGATCTTCGCGTCGGAGAACAACACGATCAAGATCGCCGACGTGCCGCCCACCAATGTGACGGTGCAGCGTGGCCCAACTCTCGACGGCGTCGGCAAGTACTACGCCGACACCATCGAGGTGTCAGACGTCGAGGCCGTCGATGTGGTCAAGGTGCTCCGGGACGCCGAAGTCGATGTGCTGGTCTCCTACCTGCCGGTGGGCTCCGAAGAGGCCGACAAGTTCTACGCCCAGTGCGCCCTCGACGCCGGCGTGGCCTTCGTCAACGCGCTGCCGGTGTTCATCGCCAGCGACCCGACCTGGGCGAAGAAGTTCACCGACGCGGGCGTGCCGATCATCGGCGACGACATCAAGAGCCAGGTCGGCGCCACCATCACCCACCGAGTGCTCGCCAAGCTGTTCGAGGACCGCGGCGTCGAGCTGCTGCGCACCTACCAGCTGAACTTCGGCGGCAACATGGACTTCAAGAACATGTTGGAGCGCAAGCGGCTGCAGTCGAAGAAGATCTCCAAGACCCAGTCGGTCACCTCGCAGATCCCGCACGAGATGCGCGGCGCCGACGTCCACATCGGCCCGTCCGACCACGTCCCGTGGCTCGACGACCGCAAGTGGGCCTACGTCCGGCTCGAGGGCCGTTCCTTCGGCGACACCCCGCTGAACCTGGAGTACAAGCTCGAGGTGCACGACTCGCCGAACTCCGCCGGCGTCATCATCGACGCGCTGCGTGCTGCGAAGATCGCCAAGGACCGCGGCATCGGCGGACCGGTGCTGTCGGCGTCGTCGTACTTCATGAAGTCGCCGCCGGTGCAGTACAGCGACGACGAGGCCCGCGACGCGGTGACCGGCTTCATCAACGGCACCGTCGAGAACTGATCGCGGCACGACCCGTCCTACCGACGACCCGGAGCCACGACCGGCTCCGGGTCGTCGCATGTCCGACCCACATCACGTCGAGTGCAACGTCCCGGGCGTCCCGCCACGTCGAGTGCAACGTCCCGGGCGTCCC
>DASZLQ010000197.1:0-10481 GCA_035552295.1 Mycobacterium sp.
GCGCCTTGTCCCAGGCGTTGAATGCCAACCCGCCGCTCCCGGCATGGTGAAAGCAGAACAACTTCATGGTGTCAGTCGCCTTTCTCATCGCGGCTTACCGAAATCGTCATCCGGCAAGCCCTTCGGGGATGCTTGGGAAATTCTTGTGGCCGCAGGTGTCGGCGGCGAGTTTTCCGAGCCGGGCCTAGGTGGCCTGCGTTCAGCAGCTTCAGCTCGTCGGTGAGCGCCTCGACCATGAAGTGGATCTGTTCGGATGAGTGGCAGCTGGTGACAAAGAATCGAAGTCGCGCTTCGTCTTCCGGGACGGCGGGAAAGATGATCGGGTCGGCATTGATGCCGCGCCGCTGCAGGGCATACGAGAGTTGCAGCGCCTTGGTCGAGCTGCCGACGATGACCGGGATCATCGGGGCGCTCGCTCTGTCGTCGGTGTCGATGTCGGATTCTCGTGCCAGGCTCATGAAGAGCGCGGTGTTCGCGTGCAGCCGGCGCAGATGTTCGACCAGCGCTTGGCGCCCAGTGGCCCTCCGTCTTGCCGCCACAGGTGCGATCACGTCGAGGCTGTGGTTGGTGTTCATGCTGTGCTCCGTTTCCTTGATGGCGCCGGCCCAGGGTGGGCCGGCGCTCACAGGTAGGAGCGTCAGACCGGGCTAACGCGGACACTTTTCCGAAGTACTTTGCGAACCAGCGAGGGGCGACCGTCCCCGCCGAATCGCGGCGGTCGGTACCGACCGATTTCGCCACCGATCGACGCCAAAGTGTCGCTGGGCAAGGGAAGCGCCGGAAAACGACTCACGGAGCATTGAAAGGCACTCCCGGCATGGCTACGAAGAAGCAACCGGCAGTACAGGCGAAATTTGCCGGCCTGCTGCGGTCCGCACAGGCCGGTGGCGCACCCGTCAACGCCCCCACCTCGTCGCCCTGGTCCGCGCAGGGTTCGAGAAGGGCGCTCACCGAACGGCCCGACGACTCAGGAGATCACCAGCAAGTCGAATCACACGCCAATCCACAGGTTTTGACAATTCCTCTCTGGTCCGGAGGCAGACGCTCTATCCCCTGAGCTACGCGGCCGCTTCTCGCGCCCCCAGCACAGTCGCGCCGTTAGGTGCACCCGCTCACATGGATTCGCCGGCCGGCTCCAACGCAGACACTTACCGGCGGCGGTGGTGGCGGTGGGGGCGGGAAGTCCTGCGGCAGCGGGGCATAGTCGGCCGGCGGCGGGACATAGGTGTTGACCGTATCCGCAACGTTGGTGCACCCGCTCACTGAAACACGCCTGCCGACGCTCGCGCAGACGTCGGCGTTGGCCACACCGGAGGGCTGCACGACGGCATATATCTCAGGAATCGACGTAAGAGCCAATACTGTTATCGCCGCGGCAGTCCAAGACCGCGCCCACAAATTCATCGCGATCTCCTTCCCGCCACGACCGTGGATTCTTTTGGCCGATATGTGAACTGAGGGCCGCAGTATATTCCTGCTGCAAGCACGATCACCCCTGATTCGTAGAGCAGATTGCGCTCGGCGAGGGTCGTCGGCTCTGGGGCATGCGCGACCCGATCGGTTAGGGAGCGCCGCCCTGCCCAAGTAATGGAGTCCACTGGCAACGCTGCCTGACGTCAGTCAGCGGCTGGCGGATGCCCTCAAGGTCGGCTTGCTCTTGCGGGTTGGCGTTGAAGTAGTTCTGCACGTCGTCTTGGACCTGATCTTTGGGCTGATTCTGAAGGCCGGTGTAGAACCCGTTGACGTCCGGGTGAGTGAAGAGGTAGGTCGAGAGCGCCGTCGCAACACCAGCCGCGACACCGGCTACGTCCGCAGCTGTGCAGTTGGGCGGCCGAGGCGGCGGATCGGCCAGGGCGGTCCCCGCGGTAGCACACAACAGCGTGCCGGTAACCGCGCCAGCGCCGATCGCGCCGACTACCACCCGGCGCGAAACGATTTCTGAGAGGAACATGACTGGCTCCTTCCTCCGGTAAACAACCTCGCCGCACCGATGGCGGTCGTCGCCCGGCTCAAGCTAATCAGATACAGACAACCGCTCTCTGTGATACCGGGGATTAAGCCCGAGAAAGCGCAGCCCATCAGTGGACGCCGGCACTGAACGACATTCATCACTGGTCCCTCGTGTCAGAGGTGGCCGACGCGCTCGTTCGCGAGCCGCGCCGCGGTTGGAACTGAACTGTGCAAGCGCGCGTCTAACTGGACGAGCGGGTGGCAAGATTGCGCAGAAGCGCGAGCACGCTTACATCGCCATCCAATGGGACCACCGCGGCCCCAGCTACCAACAAATCGGCTTTGTTGCGGGTACGCATCGCGGCGCTTCTATACACCCATTCCCAGGACGAAGCCCTGAGCGCGTCAGAGTTTGGGCCCGGTCGTGACACGCAGGCTGGGTTCGAACGTCGCGAGAACGGGATTCAGCGAAGATCAGGTCAATCAACGGTTCAGAGAGTGCCTCCGGCAGGCTTCGAAACTGACGGGTATTTTCAGCATGGCTATTGTCATTACTTGTGGTTTCTGTGCCCTCACCGGTGGTTTCAGAGCTTCTCGTCGCCGGCGGCGCTTGGTGAAGTCCCGTCTTCCGCGAGCACTTCACCGACGTCGTGGTTGCCTAAGATGCTGGCGATGGCCTGGCTAAACGAGGTGCGGCCGACGTTCTCGCCGCCGGGTAGCTCGCTGTGTATGTGGAGCGCCCCGCAGGTAAGAAACGACATGGCCATGCTGAACATCTCAATACCCACATTGAGAATCTGCGTGAGGATGCTTTCGCCGCTCGAGCCGGCGGGGTTGCTCACAGCGCGACCGCGTTCATGGTCGATCTCGAACTTGGCTGCCATGGCAGTTCTCCCTGTTCGTTCCCTCGCCCAGAAGAGACGTTACGCGACCTTGGTGCAGCGACGGAATGATCAGTGACCAGGCGGTGGGGGCCAGCGGAGCCGTATCCGGTGTGGGTGCGGTATCTGGCCTGGGCGCGCTGCAACAGGGTGTTGATGCAGGACTAGCTGGAAGAGTGGCGTTGTGTGCCATGGCGATCGCGCCTGCGACCGCGGCTATAACCAGCGCAGTAAAAAGACCCTAGTTGAGCGAATCGCTCGGCGGATCGGACTGAACTGCGCAAACGTTGTGCCCCAGACTTGTGCCCCCGGCAGTGTGCCCCCGGCAGTGTGTTGTTTCAGGACATACGCATAGGGTGTCGCAACACATACGCATAGGTTGATGGCGCGACGTTCGGTGGGTGTCGAAGGCTCGCCTGGTCATCACCGCCGTCATCGTCGAAGGTCGCAGCCAATCCGAGGTGTCCCGCGCCTATGGGGTTTCCCAGCCTTGGATATCGCGGCTGGTCGCCCGCTATCGGGCCGAAGGAGATGCCGCATTCGAGCAGCGGCTGCGCCGGCCGCACACTAGCCCCAGCCGCCTTCCTCAGAACACGATTGATCTGATCATCGAGTTACGCGAAAAGCTCTGCAGCAAAGGACTCGATGATGGCCCGCACACCATCGCCTGGCACCTGCACCATCATCATCGGCTGACCGTGTCGCCGGCCACCATCAGCCGCCATCTGTCCCGTGCAGGACTGATCACCCCTGCACCCAACAAACGCCCCAAAGCCTCCTACATCCGCTTCGCCGCTGAGCTACCCAACGAACGCTGGCAGGCCGACTTCACCCACTGGTGGCTGGCCGATCGAACTCACACTGAGATCCTGTGCTTCATCGACGACCACTCCCGCTATGCCCTGTCGGTGACCGCCTACCACCGCGTCACCGGCCCTATCGTGCTGGCTGACTTCCGCAAAGCATGTGCAGCCCACGGGATTCCGGCCTCCACTTTGACCGACAACGGCATGGTCTTCACCACCCGCCTGGCCGGCGGCAAGGGCGGGCGCAACCACCTGGAGGCCGAACTACACCGCCTGGGCGTGGTGCAGATCAACTCCACCCCCAACCACCCGACCACCTGCGGCAAGGTCGAAAGATTCCACCAAACACTCAAACGCTGGCTGATCAGTCAACCCCGCGTCACCAACCTCACCGACCTGCAAACCCAAATCGATGCCTTCGTCATCGAATACAACCACCACCGCCCGCACTGCTCGATGCCCCGCCGCGCCACCCCGGCCACCGTCTACACCGCCCGCCCCAAAGCCACCCCCGGCGAACCTCTCGACACCCACAACCGGGTTCGCCGCGACCGCGTCGACGACACCGGCAGCCTCACCCTGCGCCACGCCGGACGCCTCCATCACATCGGCGTCGGCCGAACCCACGCCCGAACCCACGTTCTGATGCTGATCCAAGACCTCCATGTGCGCATCATCAACGCCGCCACCGGTGAACTGATCCGCGACCTCACCATCGACCCCACCAGGGACTACCAACACCGAGGAGCGCCCCGCGGCCGCCCAAAGAAAAAGCCGTGAACCCAAAATGCAGGTTCACAGCTATGCGGATGTCTTGAGACATCACACGCGTGCCCTCGGTGGGATTCGAACCCACACTGGACGGGTTTTGAGTCCGTTTCCTCTGCCAGTTGGGATACGAGGGCTTACTCGGCATCCAACCTTAGAGGAACCCCCGAGGTCGCTCGTCTCAGCCGCCCACGACACAATGTCCGTCATGACAGGCTCCACGACCGACACCGACGCCGCTGTGCCGCGCCGGGTCCTGATCGCGGAAGACGAAGCGCTCATCCGACTGGACTTGGCCGAGATGCTGCGAGAGGAGGGTTACGAAATCGTCGGCGAGGCCGGCGACGGCCAGGAAGCCGTCGAACTGGCCGAGCGGCATAAGCCCGACCTCGTGATCATGGACGTGAAGATGCCGCGCCGCGACGGGATAGACGCAGCGTCGGAGATAGCCAGCAAACGGATCGCGCCGATCGTGGTGCTGACCGCCTTCAGCCAGCGCGACCTGGTCGAACGTGCCCGCGACGCCGGGGCGATGGCCTACTTGGTGAAGCCATTCACCATCAGCGACCTGATCCCGGCTATCGAATTGGCCCTCAGCCGGTTCGGTGAGATCGCTGCGCTGGAACAGGAAGTGGCGACGTTGTCGGACCGGCTGGAGACCCGCAAGTTCGTCGAACGCGCCAAAGGCCTGCTGCAGACCAAACAGGGCATGACGGAGCCCGAGGCATTCAAGTGGATTCAACGTGCCGCCATGGACCGGCGGACCACCATGAAACGAGTGGCCGAAGTCGTCCTGGAAACCCTCGGGGACGAGCCCAAGGAATAGCCGGCGAGCGTGCGTGTCTGTGCAACGACACGCCGTTACAGCCGTACAACTGCGCACGCTCGCGCAAAACGGGGCCGGCTACCGCGCCACGATCACCGACGAGCCGTGCCCGAACAGGCCCTGGTTGGCGGTGACACCGACCGTGGCGTTCTCCACCTGCCGGCCGGTGGCCCGACTGCGCAGCTGCCATGTCAGCTCGCAGACCTGAGCGATCGCCTGGGCGGGGATTGCCTCGCCGAAGCACGCCAGTCCGCCCGAGGGGTTGACCGGGATCTTGCCGCCGATGGTGGTCGCACCGCTGCGCAGCAGCGCCTCGGCGTCGCCCTTAGGGCATAGCCCGAGGTGCTCGTACCAGTCGAGCTCCAGCGCGGTGGACAGGTCGTAGACCTCGGCCAGGCTCAGGTCCTCGGGCCCGATGCCCGCTTCGGCATAGGCGGCGTCGAGGATCTGGTCCTTGAACACCCGGTCCGGCGCGGGCACCGCGGCGGTGGAATCCGTTGCTATATCCGGTAATTCGGGGACGTGCTGCGGGTAGCGCGGGGTCACAGTGCTGACCGCGCGCACCGAGGGCACGCCACCCAGTGAGCCGAGATGTTCGCGGGCGAACTTGGCGCTGGCCACAATCAATGCCGCCGCGCCGTCGGACGTCGCGCAGATGTCCAGCAGCCGCAACGGATCGGCCACCACGGGGCTGGCCAGCACGTCCTCGATCGAGTTCTCCTTGCGGAACCGCGCGTTGGGGTTCTGCAGACCGTGCCGGGAGTTCTTGACCTTCACTCGAGCGAAGTCCTCGAGCGTCGCGCCGTAGAGGTCCATCCGCCGTCGCGCGAGCAGTGCGAAGTACACCGGGTTGGTGGCCCCGATCAAGTGGAACCGCTGCCAGTCGGGGTCGTTTTTGCGCTCGCCCCCGACGGGTGCGAAAAAGCCCTTCGGTGTGGTATCGGCGCCGATCACCAGCGCCACGTCGCAGAAACCGGCCAGGATCTGGGCCCGGGCACTCTGCAGCGCCTGCGAACCACTGGCGCAGGCGGCGTAGCTCGAGCTGACCGGCACGCCGTTCCAGCCCAGCTTCTGCGCGAACGTCGCGCCGGCGATGAATCCCGGATACCCGTTGCGGATGGTGTCCGCGCCTGCCACCAGCTGGATCTGGCGCCAGTCCAGGCCCGCTTCGTTCAGGGCGGCCCGGGCGGCGGCCACGCCGTATTCGGTGAAATCGTTGCCCCATTTGCCCCACGGGTGCATTCCGGCGCCGAGGATGTACAGCGGTTCGGGCGTACTCATGCGATCCTCCACGCGTGCACGACGCGCTCGACCCCGTCGTCGTCGGTGAAGAGTGGCATGGTGGTCAGCTCCATTTCCATGCCGACCTTCAAGTCGGCCGCCAGCGTGCCTTCCACCACTTTGCCCAGGATGATGAGGCCCTCGGAGGCCAGCTCCACCGCCGCAACGGCGAACGGCTCAAAGGGATCCGGGGACGGATAGGGCGGGGGTGGCGCGTAGCGGTTCTCGGTATAGCTCCACAGCGTTCCGCGCCTCGACAACGCCACGGACTCCAATGCGTCGTTGGCGCAGGCCGGATTGGGGCAGTTGTTTTCTCGCGGCGGGAAAACGTAGGTACCGCATTGTGGGCATTTGCTGCCGATCAGATGCGGGATGCCGGCTTCTTCAACGGTGGTGTCCGTGGCGAACCACCCGTCGATCGCCGGTTCTTGGCGGGTGACCTCTGGCACCGGGCCAGCGTACCCAGCGGAAGCGCAAACCTGAAACGTGTTGCAGTTTCTGGGTACCACCGATGACTTCTACCGGCGTCGGCGGTCATATCTCGAAGGTGTGATGCAAGCGAAGGAGCGTCCCATGGTGATCGTCGCGGGTTACCTTGTCGTCGAGCCACTGCAGCGAGACAGCTATCTGGCGGGGTGTAAGGCCGTCGTGCAGCAAGCCCGCCGAACACCGGGCTGTCTCGACTTCGCGATCAGTGGCGACTTGCTCGATCCGAGTCGCATTGACATCTTCGAACGCTGGGAGTCGCGGGCGGCCGTCGATGCGTTCCGCGGCAGCGGACCCAGTGATGAACAACAAGGCTCCATCGTGTGCGCGTCGGTTTCGGAGTACGACGTGGGCGGTGAGCGGCGCCTGACTTGATGTCACGAGGGGTGCCTAGAGTAGGCCCGTGAGCCCAGCAAGGACCGCCGGCGGCAAGGCAGATCCCGCCGCCCTCGCCAGCGAGGAACAAGCCAAGCCGACGCTGATGCTGCTGGATGGCAATTCACTGGCCTTCCGCGCGTTCTACGCGCTGCCCGCCGAGAACTTCAAGACTCGCGGCGGGCTGACGACCAACGCGGTGTACGGCTTCACGGCCATGCTGATCAACCTGTTGCGCGACGAGGCGCCGACGCACATCGCCGCGGCGTTCGACGTGTCACGGCAGACCTTCCGCTCCGAGCGTTACCCGGAATACAAAGCCAACCGATCGGCAACCCCGGATGAGTTCCACGGTCAGATCGACATCACCAAGGAAGTGCTGGGCGCGCTTGGCATCACGGTGCTCGCGGAGCCGGGATTCGAGGCCGACGACCTCATCGCGACGCTGGCCACCCAGGCCGAAAACGAGGGTTACCGCGTGCTGGTGGTCACCGGTGACCGTGACTCCCTGCAGTTGGTCAGCGACGACGTGACGGTGCTGTATCCACGCAAAGGCGTGAGCGAACTCACCCGCTTCACGCCCGACGCCGTCGTCGAGAAGTACGGGCTGACGCCGACGCAGTATCCCGACTTCGCTGCGCTGCGTGGCGATCCCAGCGACAACTTGCCCGGCATCCCCGGCGTGGGGGAGAAGACCGCCTCGAAGTGGATCGTCGAATACGGCTCGCTGCAGGCGTTGGTCGACAACGTCGACTCGGTACGCGGCAAGGTCGGCGACGCGTTGCGGGAGCACCTGGCCAGCGTGGTGCGCAACCGGGAGCTCACCGATCTGGTCAAAGACGTGCCGTTGGCGCAAACCCCCGACACGCTGCGGCTGCAGCCGTGGGATCGCGACCAGATTCACCGGCTCTTCGACGACCTGGAGTTCCGGGTGTTGCGCGACCGATTGTTCGACACCCTGGCCGCCGTCGAGCCCGAGGTCGACGAGGGTTTTGACGTGCGCGGCGGCGCGCTGGAGGCCGGCACCCTGCGGCAGTGGCTGGCCGAGCATGCCAGCGACGGGCGCCGGTCCGGGCTGGCCGTGGTCGGTACCCATCTGCCCTACGAGGGGGAGGCCACCGCGCTGGCCATCGCCGCCGCGGACGGGGAAGGCGCCTATGTCGATACCGCACCGTTGACCCCCGACGACGACGCCGCGCTGGCAGCGTGGCTCGCCGATCCCGCGAAACCCAAAGCGCTGCACGAGGCGAAGCTGGCCATGCACGGCCTCTTGGGCCGCGGGTGGACGCTCAACGGTGTCACCTCTGACACGGCGCTGGCGGCCTACCTGGTGCGGCCGGGGCAACGCAGTTTCGCCCTGGACGACCTCTCGCTGCGCTATCTGCGTCGCGAGCTGCGCGCGGAAACGCCTGAACAGCAACAGCTTTCGCTTCTCGACGACGTCGACGGCGTGGATGAGCAAGCGGTACAGACGGTGATACTGCGGGCGCGTGCCGTGGTGGATCTGGCCGATGCGCTGGACGGCGAGCTGGAGCGCATCGACTCGACGGCATTGCTGGCCGAGATGGAGCTGCCGGTTCAGCAGGTACTGGCGCACATGGAAAACGCTGGCATCGCTGTGGATTTGCGGCTGCTGACCGAACTGCAAAGCCAATTCGGCGACCAGATCCGCGATGCCGCTGAGGCCGCGTACGCGGTGATCGGCAAGCAGATCAACCTGGGCTCACCGAAGCAGTTGCAGGTGGTGCTGTTCGACGAGCTGGGAATGCCGAAAACCAAGCGAACCAAGACCGGTTACACCACCGATGCCGATGCCCTGCAATCGCTGTTCGACAAGACCGCGCATCCGTTTTTGCAACATCTGCTCGCCCATCGTGATGTCACCCGGCTGAAAGTCACTGTCGATGGATTGCTCAATTCGGTGGCCGGCGACGGGCGCATCCACACCACGTTCAACCAGACCATTGCGGCAACCGGCAGGTTGTCGTCGACGGAACCCAACCTGCAGAACATCCCGATCCGCACCGACGCCGGCCGCCAGATCCGGGACGCATTCGTGGTCGGGAAGGGCCCCAACGGGCCCATGGCCGAGCTGATGACGGCCGATTACAGCCAGATCGAAATGCGGATCATGGCGCACCTGTCCCGCGATGAAGGCCTCATCGAGGCTTTCAATACCGGGGAGGACCTGCACTCGTTCGTCGCCTCGCGCGCATTTGGCGTGCCGATCGAAGAAGTCACCGCCGAGTTGCGCCGCCGAGTCAAGGCGATGTCCTACGGATTGGCTTACGGCTTGAGCGCATATGGCTTGGCCGCTCAACTGAAGATCTCCACCGAGGACGCGAAAGTCCAGATGGACCAATACTTCGCCCGGTTCGGCGGAGTACGCGATTACCTGATGGACGTCGTCGAGCAGGCCCGCAAGGACGGCTACACCTCAACGGTATTGGGCCGCCGGCGTTATCTTCCCGAGCTGGACAGCAGCAATCGTCAAGTACGGGAGGCCGCCGAGCGGGCCGCACTCAACGCGCCGATCCAGGGCAGCGCGGCCGACATCATCAAGGTGGCGATGATCGAAGTCGATAAGGCAATCAAAGACGCCGGGCTCTCGTCACGCATGCTGTTGCAGGTACACGACGAGTTGCTGTTCGAAATCGCCTCTGGTGAGCATGAACGGGTCGAAGCGCTGGCACGCGAAAAGATGGGTGGCGCCTACCCGCTGGACGTCCCGCTGGAGGTTTCGGTGGGTTACGGTCGTAGCTGGGACTCAGCGGCGCATTGAGGGCGCGTTAAAGCCCGAGTTTGTCCAGCGTGTTACCTGTCGAGTAGCCTCGACGGGTAAATCCCGAATTGTCCCTACGACCCAACCTGTCCGGAGCAACCCAACAACATGCCGAGTCCCGCCGTCACCTCGCCCCAAGTAGCCGTCAACGACATAGGCTCCAGCGAGGACTTTCTCGCCGCAATAGACAAAACGATCAAGTACTTCAACGATGGCGACATCGTCGAAGGCACCATCGTCAAAGTTGACCGGGACGAGGTGCTCCTCGACATCGGCTACAAGACCGAAGGGGTCATCCCCGCCCGCGAGCTCTCCATCAAGCACGA
>DASZLQ010000198.1:0-8862 GCA_035552295.1 Mycobacterium sp.
ACATGATCCGGCTTATGTAAACGTTCACATGAAGCGCTGGCGGTACACCTCGTCGTTGATCCCGCTGTGGGCCAAAGGGTGAGCCGCGCCGGCGAATGATTCACCTTCGTCTACTGACCCGCTGTTTTCCGCGCCGTGAGATGTCAGATGACGTGCAGTAAGGGAAATGACCATGATTACGACGGCTGCCCAGCAGGACCAAGTCATCGACGCGCTCTCTGCAATAACATGCCCCCAGTGTAGGAAATTGTTGTTGCGGCAACGCTGCCCGTGGTGATCTGCTTGCTACAACCTGCTCACTAGTGTCGTGAGTCGTTAATTCGGGTGCAGTAGTTGGCGATGCTGGCCAGGATTTGGTCGGCGGTTTTGGTCCAGACGTAGGGTCGTGGGTTGTCGTTCCAGGTGTCGATCCAGGTTCGGATATCGGCGTTGAGTTGGCGGACCGAGGTGTGGGTGCCGCGGCGCAGTTTCTTGGTCGTCAGCTCCGAGAACCACCGTTCGACGAGGTTTAGCCACGACGAGCTGGTCGGGGTGAAGTGCAGGACGAAGCGCGGATGTGCTGTCAGCCAACGTTTTACCGCCGGTGTCTTGTGGGTGGAGGCGTTGTCTAGGACCAGGTGCACGTCGAGGTCTGCGGGAACTTCGGTGTCGATCTTGCGGAGGAAGGCCAGGAACTCGGTGGCCCGGTGACGCGAGTGCAGGGCACCGATGACCTTTCCGGTCGTCAGATCCAGGGCGGCATACAAGCTCGAGGTGCCGTGGCGGACGTAATCATGGCTGGCCCGGGCCGGAGTGCCAGGCAACATCGGGAACACCGGTTGGGTGCGGTTCAAGGCCTGGATCTGGGTTTTCTCATCTACGCACAACACCAGCGCGCGCTCGGGCGGATCGAGATACAGTCCGACGACGTCGCGGACCTTGGCCACGAATAACGGATCCTTGGATAACTTCCACGAATCCTGTTTGTGCGGAGCCAGTCCGAACGCGCGCCAGACCCGCGACACCATCGACTGCGACAACCCCAGGTGAGATGCCATCGAGCGCGTCGACCAGTGCGTGGCATCCGGTGGGGTGGTCTCCAAAGTGGCAGCGATCAGCGCCTCGATCCGGTCATCGCCGACCACCCGCGGCCGGCCCGGACGTGGTTCGTCGACCAATCCGTCCAAACGCTGCTCGGCGAAGCGGTTGCGCCAGCGCCGCACCGTCGTGATCGACAACTCCAGCCGCTACGCGAGCGCAGTGTTGGACTCGCCATCGGCGGCCGCCAACACAATTCGTGCCCGCATCGCCAGACCGGCTGCACTCGTTCGTCGCCGCGCCCAACCCTCCAACTCGACCCGTTCATCGGCGGACAACATAATCTTGGCGGCATGAGGCGTCGGCACAACCCAGTCTAACAACTAGATTGAAATTAACGACTCACGACACTAGATGGAAATACCCACCCGGCACCATCGGGAATCGGATGCGGCGCCCAGCAACGACGTTTGCGCGTGCAGTCGAGCCTGAACTCCTAACGCACCCAACCGACACTACGCCGAAAAGCTGCGGTACCTTTCCCGGTGTGGCGTAACGACAATTGCCGACGTAGGCGTGAGCCCGCCGTCCACACAACGGGTTTCGACAGTCCGTCGGCCCACCGCAACGGAAGGTCATGTTCGAAGTGCCTGGGGTCGCCAACGAGCCGTCGCTAGCCTGGTTGCTTCAACCTCTCGCGGTGGAGACCTTTCTTGACGAGATACGGGGGGCAACGCACTACCACGTCAAGCGCTGCTGCGCGGGCTACTTCGATAGCCTGCTGCAGGCGTCGTCGGCGGTTGAGAAACTCTTGGAGCTTTTTCGCCGGGAGCCATCGACGGTACACCTGATCAGGGGAAAAGACAGGAAGACAGGCTCCGACAGCTACCAGCTTGTTGATGGCAGCCTCGACCTTGCCGCTATCCGCAACGACTTTGCCGATGGCTACACGATCGCTTTGGGCGGCGTCGAGCGCTACGTGCGCGCGATTGCGTCGTTGGCCCACTCCATCGAGGTCGAGCTGAACTTCCCGATACAGGTCAACGCCTACATCACCGCGCCCGCAACACAAGGGCTCATTCCCCACTACGACGACCACGACGTGTTGATCCTGCAGATCCAGGGATCCAAGACCTGGCATCTTTACGACGGCCCCGACGTCCCGCCGCGCGAACTGCAACCCGAGAAGGACAAGAGGGTTGCCATCGACGGCCTCCCGTTGCTAACCGACGTGTGCCTCGAAGTCGGCGACGCGCTGTACGTGCCACGCGGCAAAGTTCATGCGGCCGAGACAAATTCAGAGGCATCTGCCCATCTGACCGTCGGATTCCACCCGCCCACCATGCTCACGCTTGCCATCGCGGCGCTTAAATCGCAGCGATTCCACGACGACCGTCTTAATGCCTATCTGCCGCCGCGGTATCTCGATGACGCTGATGTGCAGGCGACGCTGGGCGTCCTCCTACGTGACGCTGTCAACGCGGTTGAGGACCCCAGCGCCATCGCGAGAGGTCTCGACGCATTGGCGGATGCCCTGGTCCGCCGCGGCCGATGCCCACCAATCGGACCGATCTCGAACGCCGCCAGAATCGACGGACAAACACTGGTGAGGAAGTACCAACCGCTCTATTCGCGGGTGAAGGCAGTTGCCGACGGCGTTTCGCTGCAGTTTGCCAGTTTGTCGGTACGCGCCGGTGCCGACCACAAAGCCGCGATGCAGTTCATCTCGAAAAGCGCCGAGCCGTTTCGGGTTTGCGACCTTCCCGGACTGGGTGCGCAGGAGCAGATCGAGCTAGCCCGGTCCCTGATCGTGAGCGGATTCCTAGTCCCACTGTCCGACAACTGATCTGGACATCCGACGGCTGCAATCGCCGGGTGTATGGTTCGACGGCCGCGATCCAGGAGACGGCCACTTCACAGTTTGAGATTGAGTCCGAGTCGCAGTGCAGATACTCGCTGCGCTACCTGGAGCGGGGCTCCAGCCGGAGGATTCACTCGCCTCGGCGCGGACCAACGGTCACGAACTGCCGCACGAAGGCACTCAGTTCGGGATCTCGTTGGTATCGTCGTAGGCGGCCATAGCCAGCTCGCGGAAGACAGACTTCAGTTCCTCGAATGAGTACCAGCGGTGGCGATAGCAGGCAGCCGCAATGAACGCCGGCGGGAGGGCATAGTGATCGGCCTCGGTGTTTTCGCGCTGCTGGTGGGTGCGATGGCCAAGTGTGGGGGCGGCAGCTCGAAGTATGTCTGAGCGTGATCGTGACGAATCCGGCCGGCCCCTTAGCAGCCGCCCGCGCGATGCTCTCGGCCGACCCCTTCCGCACGGCAGTGAGGGCATTCCACGCATACCCGATGACCTGGAGTTGTCGCCGCTCGAAACCCTCGCCTATGCCCAGGACCTGCTAGACCGGGGCCTGGCATTCAACGCGCACGAGGTGCTCGAGGCGGCATGGAAGAACGGCCCGGACGACGAGCGGATGGTGTGGCAAGGCCTGGCCCAGCTCGCGGTCGGCATCACCCACGTCCAGCGCGGCAATGTCAAGGGTGCGATCAGCCTGCTTCGACGCGCGTCGAACCGTCTTGCCCACAACGACCGTCCGGCGCCGTATGCGATCGACGCCGCCAGTTTGATCAACTACGCCGATGCGCTGATCGACGACCTCGAGGCGGCCGCCGAGATCACACCGAAGCGCCTGCGGCCCCGTTTGGTTTCGTCCGACCCCAATGGCCCGTGACGGGGAATTCTTACGACGATGGCGGCAACTGGAATTGCTCCGCGCTTGTCGTGCGGTCAGACCATCTCGGGCACACGCAGGTGGGCAACCGCCAACTCGAAGTCGCACTCGTCGAGCACCTCTGCGTGTGCTTCCTGGCTGCCCGTAGCTCTGATGCTGTCCAACTGGTCCTTGTTCCGCTCCATCGCTTCGACGCTGTCGAAGGTCGCCGAGGCCACGCCACGACCGGACGCTCGGTCGACTAGCAGGCTGCCACTGCAGAAACCTTCCAGCTCCTCGAGGGCGGGCAGGATAGTCATCTTGTAGAAATCGATGCCTTGGTCGATCTGATCCGGGCCGACCTTGACCCAGGTGGCTCGGACACAGGCGCCCTCATTTGCGCGGTGCTCGCGATGCATGGCAGCGATCTGCCATTCCTCGACCTGCCTGCTACCACCGAAAAGCTCCGCGGCCCGGTCACGAATCGGCCGAATGGACTCCTCGCTTGCGCGCATCGCCTCCTCGGACTCCCAGGAGGTGGTAACAATGCAGCGGCCGGACGTTCGGTCGACCAACAGGGACGAGCCAACGCACCCGTCGATGCCCTCGAGCGCGGGCATCGCGCTGTCGCGCATATGCGCGATACCGGCGTCAATGGACGAGGGCTGCCCCTGGATGGTGGTGCTTCGTGCATACATGATCTGCCTCCGTTGTATGTGGGGCAGCGTCTCGACGGCGCCGCCGGACTACTTCATCGTCCTCCAACGGGCAAGGCGCGGCAATGGGACGGGCGCCGACGGCAGGCGTAGCGTTGCGGCCCCGGTCTCGCAGATCACTAGTGCCGAGTCTGCCGTTGCTCTCGAAAGAGCTGTCTAGCCTTTCGGGGTCAGGACGACGACGGGGATGGGTCGCGACGTCCCCTTCTGGTATTCGATGTAGCGGTTTTTGTTGTTCTTGTTGACGATCTCCCATAGCCGCGGGTAGTCGGGATCGTCGGGCAGCACCGGTCGTGCGGTGACAGCGAAACGCCTTGGGCCGACGTTGATCTCGACGTCGGGCTCGGCCTTCAGGTTGTGGTACCAGCCAGGGGCCTCGGGCGCGCCGCCCTTGGAGGCGACGACCAGATAGTTGTCACCGTCGCGGGCGTAGGTCAGCGACGTCGTGCGTTGTTTACCGGTCTTCGCGCCGACGGTATGCAGTAGCAGGCTCGGTATCCACAGTGTGCGGTGACCGATCCAGCCGTTCGTCTTCCGATACACAGCATCGTGCACCCGCAGCACCTGCGGGAGCACCCTTTCCTCCACGAAACTCATAGCTGCCAGTCTCACTCAGTAGCGTCGATCTTCTCCAGTGCCTCCCGCAAAGTGCGTCCGGTTTTCTCACCCTCCGGGTCACGCCGCAGCAGCATGCCCTTCGCGAACGACAGCTTGTCGCCGTTCACTCTGGCGGAGAAGTCGATAACCCGATCGGTGTTTGGGCACCAGTGGCGCGCTGCGGTAAAGGCGGCTGGGCTTCCGGCCGGGACGGGCTTCCACGCCTTGCGCCACTATTACGCGAGCCTGTTGATCCGTCACGGGGAGAGGGTGAAGACGGTCCAGTCACGGCTCGGCCACGCCAGCGCGGTCGAGACGTTGGACACCTACAGCCATCTGTGGCCCGATTCTGACGACCGGACGCGGGACGCGATCGACTCGGTGCTCGGATTTACTGCGGACCCACTGCGGACGAAAGCGGCTCCGACTAGCTGAAAGTGCAGGTCAGCGAGTTTGCTGGGACGAGTTGGCCTGTAAGCCGGATTCTGTTCCCCGCCGCCGCGGCTTAAGCAACGGCGACGCGGCGGCGACCATCCATCTGGACACACCGTTGCCGGGTGCCTCAAGCGGCCTACCCGCAGGCTCGGGCGAGCAACCCTCGAACGCCTGCGCGGCCGCACTTTCGTGCGGCCTTCTTGGCCTTGCTTCGGGTGGGGTTTGCCTAGCCACTCCGGTCACCCGGAATGCTGGTGCGCTCTTACCGCACCGTTTCACCCTTACCACCGCGAGGGTGGCGGTCTATTTTCTGTGGCACTTTCCCGCGAGTCACCTCGGATTGCTGTTAGCAATCACCCTGCTCTGTGAAGTCCGGACTTTCCTCGACTCGAGCCGGGCCTTTCGGACCGGCACGAGCCGCGGCCGCCCAGCCAACTCGTCCGCAGGAACACGGTACTCGCTGCAGAATCTGCTGGCCAGCGGCGTTTGCCCATTACCCAATTTATTCAATCATTGCCTAATTAGTAACGTTGGTGCCACGCTGACCGCATGACAGAAACCGAAGGGTTCGTCGATCAAACGATGATGGGTCTTGCGGAGCCGCAGCCGATGTACAAGGCGTTGCGCGAATCGAGCCCGGTGTTCCGGTCGCCGCAGGCGGTCGTTCTCAGCCGTCTGGCCGACATTGAGATGGCACTCAAACACACTGAACTGTTTTCGTCGAACATGGACGCGGTCGATCTGGGCAACGTGCGGCCGATGATCCCGCTGCAAATCGACCCGCCCGAGCATGCGAAGTACCGCCGCATCCTCGACCCGCTGTTCACTCCGCGGGAGATGGCCCGACGGGAACCACGTGTCAGCGAGCTGGTGAACGAGATGATCGATCGCTTCGCCGATCGGGGCGAATGCGACTTCCACGCCGAGTTCGCGGTGCCCCTCCCCTGCACCGTTTTCCTGCAGTTGCTCGGCCTGCCGCTGGAAGACCTCGACAAATTCCTGGTGTGGAAGGACGGCGTGATCCGCCCCGAGGGCGAGTCCGGCTTCGACCGCCGCCACGAGGCCTCGGCGGGTGTGGCGCAACAGATTTACGAGTACTTCGAGCGCGCCATCGACGACCACATCGCCAGCCCCCGCGACGACGTGCTGTCGGCGATGATCGCGGCGGACGTGGGCGGACGGCCGCTGTCGCGCGAGGAGCTGCTCGACATCTGCTTCCTGTTCCTGATCGCGGGGCTGGATACGGTCACCGACTCGCTCGACTGCTTCTTCGTGTACCTCGCGCGCCATCCCGACCACCGGCATCAGCTCGTCGAGCAGCCCGACATCCTGCCGAGTGCCATCGAGGAGTTGTTGCGCTGGGAGACACCGGTGCCCGGCGTCGCTCGGATCGCCATCCAAGACGTCGAGGTTGGCGGATGTCCCATCAGCAAGGGCGAGAAGGTCAGCCCGTTACTGGGCGCGGCGAATACCGACCCCGCTGAGTTCCCCGATCCGGAGCTGGTGGACTTCAACCGCAACCCGAACCGGCACCGTGCGTTCGGCGGCGGGCCACACCGCTGCCTCGGCTCCCACCTTGCCCGCATGGAGCTGCGCGTGGCGTTGCGTGAATTTCACCGGCGCATACCGGATTACGAGATCACGCCGGGCAGCCAGCTGACCTACACAGCCGCGTTGCGATCGGTGGAGTCGCTGCCACTGACGTTCCCGGTGTCATGACCCGCGTGGCCGTCGACCCCGACCGCTGCACCGGCCACGGGCGCTGCTACACCTTGGCGCCCGACGTCTTCGACGCCGACGAGGTGGGCCACTCCGTGGTGCTCGTCGAAGAAGTCGCCGGTGAACTCGAAGCGCAGGCCGCCATCGGTGAGCAAAACTGCCCGGAGCAGGCAATCACGTTTTCTCGCTGAACGTTTAAGCGAAGCAGACGACGCTGCGTGCTCCCCGCCCGGCGGTCATGTCGGTGAACGCCGCCTCGACATCCTCGATGCCGATCCGTCGCGTCACCAGCGCTTCGAGGTCGAGCTGGCCGCGTTGGGCAAGCTCGGCGAGTACCGGGATGTCGCGTATCGGATCGCTGGCCCCGTAGACGCTGCCCTGGATGATTTTGCCGTCGGCCATCAACGACAGCGCGGGAAACGTCACCGCCTCCTCGATTCCGGCGGCACCCACCAGTGTGACCCTGCCGCCGCGGCGGGTGGCGTCGTAAGCCGCGCGCATCGTGGCGGGCTTGCCCACCACCTCGATTCCGTGATCGACCCCAGCGCCTCCGGTGAGGTCGCGCACCGCGGTGGCCAGGTCGGCCTCGCTCGCGTCGACGGTGTCGGTCGCACCGTTGGCCGTCGCGGCGGGAAGCTGGGCTGGCACCCGATCGGCGGCGATGATTCGCGACGCGCCGGCCAGCCGCGCACCCTGGATCGCCGCCAAACCCACACCGCCGCAACCGATGACCAGCACGGTCTCTCCCGGGCGGACGGCCGCCGTGCGCATCACCGCGCCGACCCCAGTGGTGACACCGCAACCCAGCAGCGCGGCAAGGTCGAGTGGCAGCGACTCGTCGACCGGCACCACCGCCGCTGCCGGCAGCAGCGTCTGTTCGGCCAGCGACCCGACGCCCATACCCGGCCACACCGGCCCGCCGGCACTTTCGGCGTACGGAGCGCCATAGGCGTGGTCGTAGCCGTGCGCGCACAGCTGGGCCTCGCCGCGCAGGCAATGCGGGCAGGACCTGCATGGCACGTTCCACGTCAGCACGACATGGTCACCGGGGCTGACCGTGGTGACGTCATCGCCAACCTCGGCGACGATCCCGGCACCCTCATGGCCGAGCGTCGACGGCAGCAGCGTCGGTATCGACCCGTCGCGCAGCGACAGGTCGCTGTGGCATACGCCGCTGGCGCGAAGTTGCACCCGCACCTCGTTGCTGCCGACCGGCCGTAGCGCGAGTTCCTCCACCGCTGTGGGCCGCCCGACCTCGCGGAGCACGACGGCTTTCATGGGGCCCTCACGGGACCGAAAATGTCATCGACGTCATAGCGACTTACGATGGCGGGACAATGGCAGCGGGTCAAGGTTGCCCCGCAGTTAGGAGACGGGTGATGACCGGATCAACCACGATGACGCGGGAAACCCAAGCCGCTGGCGATCAGGCGGTGCTGACGATTGGCGGCCAGCCGCAGCCAGGCGCGGCCGGGACCTACCCCGTCCACAATCCGGCCCGGCCGGCCGAGATCGTCGGCCACGCACCCGCCGCCGATAGCGCCCAGCTCGACGCCGCGGTGTCCGCGGCACGGCGGGCAGCGGCGGGATGGCGAGCGCTGAGCGTCGCCGAGCGGATCGCCGCTTTTGCCGCAGCCGCGACCACGGCCGCCGAGCAATTGGCC
>DASZLQ010000199.1:0-3838 GCA_035552295.1 Mycobacterium sp.
CGGGAAGGGAGCGCGCCGAAGTCAACCCCCGAATCTGCCATCACGATATTGAATTTACGTCGATTTGAGGCGTCGCAAGAGCAAACAGGAATTAAGTTACCTTTCCGTTAAATTGACGCTGCCTTCAAAATTTGCTGGGCAGCCATGGCGGGGGTCAACTCCCCCGCCTTGACTTGGCGCTCCACCTCGGCGCGGATCTTGCGCACCGCGGGGTTGGACAACACCCGGTCCAGCACCGTGTCGCGGACCATCTGCCAGGTCCAGTCGACTTGCTGGGCTCGGCGACGGGCTTCGAACTCTCCGGCTTCGGCGAGCACCTGGCGGTGACGTTCGACGGTGTCCCACATCTCGATCAGACCTGTCCCCTCCATCGCACTCATGGTGAGAACCGGTGGCCGCCAAAGCGTTTCACGCGGATAGATCAGCCTGATAGCTGCAGAAAGCTCCCGCGCGGCTGCCCGCGCGTCGGACAGGTAGTCGCCGTCGGCCTTGTTCACCACCACGATGTCGGCCAGCTCCAGTACGCCCTTCTTGATGCCCTGCAGTTGATCGCCGGCGCGCGCCAGGGTCAACAAAACGAACGTGTCGACCATGTTCGCCACCGCTACCTCAGACTGCCCAACACCGACGGTTTCAATCAGGATCACGTCGAACCCGGCGGCTTCCAGCAGCACGACGGCTTCCCGGGTGGCCTTTGCCACGCCGCCCAGCGTGCCCGAGGTCGGCGATGGCCGGATGTAGGCGTCGGCGTGCTGTGCCAGCTGCGCCATCCGCGTCTTGTCGCCCAGGATCGATCCGCCGGTGCGGGTCGATGAGGGGTCCACGGCCAGCACCGCCACCCGGTGGCCCTGTTCGATCAGCTGCATGCCGAGCGACTCGATGGCGGTGGACTTCCCCACCCCTGGAACCCCGGTGATGCCCACGCGATGGGCGTTTCCGGAGTCCGGCAGCAACGCCAGCAACAACTGTTGTGCCTGCTCGCGATGATCGGGGCGGGTGGATTCCAGCAGTGTGATGGCCCGGGGCAGCGCCGCGCGATCGCCACTGCGGACAGCAGCGGCTAACTCGGCGACGGTGTCGTCAGCGTTGTTGTCGGGGTCGGGTGCCATCTAGGTGAGGGTGTACCCCAACCGCTCGGCGAGCTTGTTCAGCAAGCCGATCGCCGCCTCCGAGATCACCGTCCCGGGCGGGAAGATGGCGGCGGCTCCGGCGGCGTACAGCTCGTCGAAGTCACCTGGCGGAATGACGCCACCGACCACGATCATGACGTCGGGCCGGCCCACCTCGGCCAGCGCATCGCGGAGTGCCGGCACCAACGTCGAATGCCCTGCGGCCAGCGAAGACACCCCGATCACATGCACGTCGTTGTCGGCGGCCTGCCGGGCCACCTCTTCGGGGGTGGAGAACAGCGATCCGACGTCCACGTCGAACCCGATGTCGGCGAACGCCGTCGCAATCACCTTCTGACCGCGGTCGTGACCGTCCTGGCCCATCTTGGCCACCAAAATGCGGGGCCGACGACCGTCAGCCTCGGCGAACTTCTCGACGAGCTCCGTCGCTTTGGAAAGCGGGGTGATGCTGTCACCTCCTCCGGCTCCGCCGGCTTCGTCGCGGTAGACGCCGGCGATCGTACGAATCTCCGCCTGGTGACGCCCGTAGACCTTTTCCAGAGCGTCAGAGATCTCACCCACTGTGGCCTTGGCGCGGGCCGCGTCGATGGCCAGCGCCAGCAGATTATTGCCCAGGCCATCGTCGCCGGCCCGGCCGTGGGCGGCAGCGGCACGGCACAGCTCGGCCAGGGCGGCGTCAACCGCCGACTGATCCCGGCTCGCCCGCAGCTCTTGCAGTTTTGCCAGCTGTTCGGCCCGAACCCGGCTGTTTTCGACCTTCAGTACCTCGATGTCCTGGTCCTCGTCGACCTGGTACTTGTTGACCCCGACCACCGGCTGAATCCCCGAGTCGATGCGGGCCTGGGTGCGCGCGGCGGCCTCCTCGATGCGCAACTTGGGGATGCCGTCGCTGATCGCCTGGGCCATCCCGCCGTGCTCGGCGACCTCGGCGATGTGGGCGCGGGCACGCTGCGCGAGTTCATGGGTGAGCCACTCCAGGTAATAGGAGCCGCCCCACGGGTCGATCGGCCGCGTAGTGCCCGACTCCTGCTGCAACACCAGCTGGGTGTTGCGGGCAATACGGGCCGAGAAGTCGGTGGGCAACGCCAGCGCCTCATCCAGCGCGTTGGTGTGCAGCGACTGAGTGTGGCCCTGCGTCGCGGCCATCGCCTCGATGCAGGTGCGCGCGACGTTGTTGAACGCGTCCTGGGCGGTCAGCGACCAGCCCGAGGTCTGCGAATGTGTGCGCAGCGACAGCGATTTGGGGCTTTTTGCGCCGAATCCCGCGACCAGCTCGCTCCACAGCAGCCGCCCGGCCCGCAGCTTGGCGACCTCCATGAAGAAGTTCATCCCGATGCCCCAGAAGAAGGACAGCCGGGGAGCGAACTTGTCGATGTCGAGCCCCGCGTCCAGGCCCGCCTTGATGTAGTCCACGCCGTCGGCCAGGGTGTAGGCCAGCTCCAAATCCGCTGTGGCTCCGGCTTCTTGGATGTGGTAGCCGGAGATCGAGATGGAGTTGAACTTCGGCATCTTGGCGCTGGTGTAGGCGAAGATGTCCGAGATGATGCGCATCGACGGCTTCGGCGGGTAGATGTAGGTGTTGCGCACCATGAACTCTTTGAGGATGTCGTTCTGGATGGTGCCGGCCAGTTTCTCCGGCGGCACTCCCTGCTCCTCGGCGGCCACCACGTACAACGCCAGGATCGGCAGCACGGCACCGTTCATCGTCATCGACACCGACACCGACGACAGGTCGATGCCGTCGAACAGCTGTCGCATGTCGAGTATGGAATCGATTGCCACACCTGCCATTCCGACGTCGCCCTGAACGCGGGGATGATCGGAGTCGTAGCCGCGGTGGGTGGCCAGGTCGAAGGCCACCGACAGGCCCTTCTGGCCGGCGGCGAGGTTGCGACGGTAAAACGCATTGGAGTCCGCGGCGGTGGAGAACCCGGCGTATTGACGGATTGTCCAGGGCTGGTTGACATACATCGTCGGATACGGGCCACGCACAAACGGCGGCTCACCCGGGAAACTGTTCAGCGGGTAGCCATCGGCCTCGGCCGCGGCACGGTCGGCGGCGATGTAAACCGGTTTGACGTCAATACCTTCCGGCGTATGCCACACGGCCGCTGCGGAGGGGCGCCGTTCCACCGCGGCTTCGGTGGGTGGTTGCGCTTCGCGATCGCCGTGTAGCGGGATGTCGGAGAAGCTGCCGATCGCAGCGGTGCTCGTGGTCATTGCGGCTAGGCTCCCAATCGGGTGAGCAGATTCGAAAGGGCTTCGACTGCATCGATTTTCGTGGTCAGGAACTCGTCCGGCCGGTGCCCGGTGTCCCCCACTGCTTTTTCGGGTCCAGCCAGGTAGACCCGCGATACACCGGCGCTTCGGGCTGCCTCCACAATATCGGACGCCTCGTCCTGATAGCGCTTGTCGGTGCCGCAGATAACCGCAACGCTGGGGGACCCGGCATCGGAAACGGCGTTGGCGACACCGGCGGCGTCGACTGTTCCCGGGTTGACCGCCTCGATACCACCTGACGCCAGCAGGTTGGCCGCAAACGTGGCTCGGATGTTGTGCTCGGCCAACGGGCCCAGCGGCAGCAACAGCGCCTGCGGCCGCGAACCGGTGCGCGACAGGTAGATGTCCGAGCGGTCGCGCAGCGCTTCGAATGCGGCGGCATAACGCTGTAAGTTCCCGGCCGCGCGCGGCGGAGCCGACGAATCACC
>DASZLQ010000200.1:0-7122 GCA_035552295.1 Mycobacterium sp.
TTGGGCGACAACGACGCCTGAGATCAAGGCGTGACCGTTTCGCGCTGTCACGGGTATGCGTGGATGCAACGATGACAGCCATGTCGCGCCGCAGACCGTTGAGCTCGGCGCTGTTGTCGTTAGGCCTGCTGTTTGCGGGGCAATCCGCGCTGCCGGTGGCCGGGGCGACGCCGGAACCCGGTGCGGGCCAGACCCCGAGCCCGGCTCCGCCGCCGGTTGCCGTGCCGACGCAGAACTGGGGCGATTGCGGCCAGTTCCAGGTCGACACCAGCGACATCGCCACCGCCAAGTGCACAACCGTGTCGGTCCCCGTTGACTACAACAATCCCGGTGGGGCGCAAGCGAAGCTGGCGTTGATCCGGGTGCCCGCGGCCGGCCAGCGGATCGGATCGCTGTTGATCAATCCGGGCGGACCCGGGGCGTCTGCCGTCGACATGGTCGCCGCGATGGCAGCCGACCTGCAAGGCACCGACATCACCCGCAACTTCGACCTGGTGGGGTTTGACCCTCGAGGGGTGGGTCACTCAACCCCGGCGCTGCGGTGCCGCACCGACACCGAGTTCGACGCCTTCCGCACCGAACCGATGGTCGATTACAGCCCGGCCGGTGTGGCGCACATCGAACAGCTCTACCGGCAGCAGGCCCAGCAATGCGTCAACCGGGTGGGCAACGGTTTCTTGGCCAACATCGGCACCGCGTCCGTTGCGCGCGACATGGACGCGGTTCGCCAGGCGCTGGGTGAGAACCAGATCAATTACCTCGGCTACAGCTACGGCACCGAACTGGGCACCGCGTACCTCGAGAAATTCGGTGATCACGTGCGGACGATGGTGCTCGACGGCGCCATCGATCCGACCGTCGGCCCGGTCCAGGAGAACATCAACCAAATGGCGGGATTCCAAACCGCTTTCACCGACTACGCCACGGACTGCGCCCGCTCGAAGGCCTGCCCGTTGGGCACCGACCCGTCCCAATTCGTGAACCGGTACCACGCGCTGGTCGATCCGCTGGTCGCCAAGCCCGGCCGCACGTCGGACTCGCGCGGCCTGAGCTACGCCGACGCGACCACCGGCACCATCAACGCGCTCTACACCCCGCAGCACTGGAAGTACCTGACCGGTGGTCTGCTCGGGCTGCAGCGCGGCACCGATGCCGACGACCTGCTGGCGCTGGCCGACGATTACGAAGGCCGTGATAAAAACGGCCACTACAACAACGACCAGGACGTGTTCAACGCGGTCCGCTGCGTCGACGCGCCGACGCCGACGGATGCGGCGAGCTGGGTGTCCGCCGACCAACAGATCCGCCAGGCCGCTCCCTTCCTCAGCTACGGACAGTTCACCGGGAACGCGCCTCGCGATCTGTGCGCCCTGTGGCCGGTGCCGGCGACGTCGACGCCGCACACCGCCGCGCAGGTCGGGCCGGGCAAGGTCGTCGTGGTGTCCACCACCCACGACCCCGCCACGCCGTATCAGGCCGGGGTAAATCTGGCCCGCCAGCTGGGTGCCCCATTGATCACTTACGACGGAACTCAGCACACCGCGGTGTTCAACGGTGACCAGTGTGTCGATACCGCGGTGACGCGCTATTTCGTCGCGGGGACGTCGCCGCCCGCGTCGTTACGGTGCCAGTCGTAAGGCCGGCTCCGAGCAGCCCCGTTCGGCCGTCTGAGCAGTCCGCAATGGTTCTGAGCGGGCATCGGTAACACAGAGTTAACAGGTGTTGCCTAGTGTTCGGGGTATGGATCGACAGAAGGAATTTGTCCTCCGCACGCTGGAGGAACGGGACATCCGCTTCGTGCGGCTCTGGTTCACCGATGTGCTCGGCTTCCTCAAGTCGGTCGCCATCGCCCCGGCCGAACTCGAGGGCGCCTTCGAAGAGGGCATCGGCTTCGACGGATCCTCGATCGAGGGCTTCTCGCGCGTTTCGGAATCCGACACCGTGGCCAATCCGGATCCGTCCACCTTCCAGGTGCTGCCCTGGGCCACCGCGTCGGGCCACCATCACTCGGCGCGGATGTTCTGCGACATCACCATGCCGGACGGTTCGCTGTCGTGGGCGGACCCGCGGCACGTGCTGCGGCGTCAGCTGCAGAAGGCCAACGATCTGGGTTTTTCCTGCTATGTGCATCCCGAAATCGAATTCTTCCTGCTGGAGCCCGGTCCCAACGACGGGTCGGCGCCCATTCCCGTCGACAACGCCGGCTATTTCGACCAAGCGGTGCACGATTCCGCGTCCAACTTCCGCCGAGAAGCCATCGATGCCCTCGAATTCATGGGCATCTCGGTGGAGTTCAGCCACCACGAGGGGGCGCCCGGCCAGCAGGAGATCGACCTGCGCTTTGCCGACGCGCTGTCGATGGCCGACAACGTGATGACGTTCCGCTACGTCATCAAAGAAGTCGCGATCGAGAACCGTGCGCGGGCATCATTCATGCCCAAGCCTTTCGCGGAATACCCCGGCTCGGCCATGCACACCCACATGAGCCTGTTCGAGGGCGACGTCAACGCCTTCCACAGCGCCGACGATCCCCTGCAGCTGTCCGATGTCGGGAAGTCGTTCATCGCCGGAATCCTGGAGCACGCCTCCGAGATCAGCGCGGTCACCAACCAATGGGTCAACTCCTACAAGCGACTGGTGCAGGGCGGCGAGGCGCCCACCGCCGCGTCGTGGGGCGCGGCCAACCGGTCGGCCCTGGTGCGGGTGCCGATGTACACGCCGCACAAGACGTCGTCGCGACGGGTCGAGGTACGCAGCCCCGACGCGGCGTGCAACCCCTATCTGACGTTCGCCGTGTTGCTGGCCGCCGGATTGCGCGGGGTGGAGAAGGGCTACGTGCTGGGGCCGCAGGCGGAGGACAACGTCTGGGACCTCACGCCCGAGGAACGCCGCGCGATGGGGTACCGCGAGCTGCCAACCAGCCTCGACAGCGCTCTTCGTTGCATGGAGGCCTCCGAGCTCGTCGCGGAAGCACTGGGGGAGCACGTGTTTGACTTCTTCTTGCGGAACAAGCGCACGGAGTGGGCGAATTACCGCGGCAATGTCACGCCTTACGAGCTGAAGACGTACCTCTCGCTATAGCTCACGGGGTCGCCCGGTTGGTCTGACAGATCGGCAGGTTGCGCTACCGTCTTGGTCGTGACCAAACCCGCGACGCAGCGCCCGAGGCTGCCCAGCGTCGGCCGGCTCGGTTTGGTCGATCCCCCAGCGGGTGAACGTCTGGAACAGCTGGGCTGGTATGACCACGACGACCAGGCATACATCGACCGGTTGTGGTCGTTGTCGCGCGCGCCGGACCCCGACGCTGTGCTGCGAGCCCTGGTTCGACTGTCGGAGAACCCGGCGACCGGTTGGGATGAGCTCGACGCCGCCCTGCTGACCGAGCGCCCGCTGCGCGGGCGACTGTTCGCCGTCCTGGGCTCGTCGCTGGCCCTGGGGGATCACCTGGCCGTTCATCCGCAGTCCTGGAAGCTGCTGCGGGGCAAGGCCAAACTGCCCACTCGCGACGAGTTGCGCCGGGCGTTCACCGAGTGCGTCGACGAAGCGTTGGCGGGCCCCGGTTCGGAGCCGGGATCGGCGGTTTCGCGATTGCGCACCCTGTACCGAGACCAGCTGCTGCTGCTGGCCGCGCTCGACGTGGCCGCGACTGTCGAGGACGAGCCGGTGCTGCCCTTCCCGGTGGTCGGTGCGCAGCTATCGGACCTTGCGGACGCCGCGCTGGCGGCCGCGCTGCGGCTAGCCGAGGCAACCGTGTGCGGTGACCGCACGCCACCGCGGCTGGCGGTCATTGCGATGGGCAAATGCGGTGCCCGCGAACTGAACTACGTCAGCGACGTCGATGTCATCTTCGTCGCCGAGCACGCCGACACGCTCAGCACCCGAGTGGCCAGCGAGATGATGCGGGTGGCCTCCGACGCGTTCTTCACCGTAGATGCCGGGCTGCGGCCCGAGGGGCGCAGCGGTGAACTGGTCCGCACGGTCGATTCGCACATCGCGTACTACCAGCGCTGGGCGAAGACCTGGGAGTTCCAGGCGCTGCTGAAAGCCCGGGCGGCGGTCGGCGACGCCGAACTCGGCGAGCGCTACGAGACCGCGCTCCTGCCCATGGTCTGGGTTGCCTGCGAGCGCGAGGATTTCGTGGTCGAAGTCCAGGCCATGCGGCGTCGGGTGGAGGAGCTGGTGCCTTCCGATGTCCGCGCGCGTGAGATCAAGCTCGGCAGCGGCGGATTGCGCGACGTCGAGTTCGCCGTGCAGCTGCTGCAGCTGGTGCACGGCCGTAACGACGAGTCGTTGCATGTTGCTTCCACGGTGGATGCATTGGCGGCGTTGGCCGAGGGCGGCTATATCGGGCGCGAGGACTCGGCCAACTTGACTGCCTCCTACGAATTTCTCCGGCTGCTCGAGCACCGGCTGCAGCTGCAACGGCTCAAGCGCACCCATCTGCTGCCGGAGGTCGACGATGAGGAGGCGGTGCGCTGGCTGGCACGCGCGGCGCACATCCGTCCGGACGGCCGGCACGATGCAGCGGGGGTGCTGCGCGAGGAGCTCAAGCACCAGAACCTGCGGGTGTCCCAGCTGCACGCCAAACTCTTCTATCAGCCGCTGTTGGAATCGATCGGCCCGGCCGGCCTGGAGATCGCGCACGGCATGACGTTCCAGGCCGCGGAGCGGCAGCTGGCCGCGCTGGGCTACGAGGGGCCGCAGACCGCGTTGAAGCACATGTCCGCGTTGGTCAACCAGAGCGGCCGGCGCGGTCGGGTGCAGTCGGTGCTGCTGCCCCGGCTGCTGAACTGGATGTCGTACGCCCCCGACCCCGACGGCGGGCTGTTGGCCTACCGGCGCCTGTCCGAGGCGCTGGCCGCCGAAACCTGGTACCTGTCCACGCTGCGGGACAAGCCCGCGGTGGCCAGGCGGCTCATGCATGTGCTGGGGACGTCTGCGTATGTGCCGGACTTGTTGATGCGCGCGCCCCGGGTCATTCAGAGTTACAGCGACGGCCCGGCCGGCCCGAAACTGCTCGAGACCCAACCCGAGGCGGTGGCCCGCGCACTGGTGGCCTCGGCGGCCCGCCACCCCGATCCAGTGCGGGCGATCGCCGCCGCGCGTTCGCTGCGCCGTCGAGAGCTGGCCCGCATCGGTTCCGCGGACCTGCTCGGCCTGCTCGATGTCGTCGACGTGTGCAAGGGGCTCACGTCGGTGTGGGTGGCCGTGCTGCAGGCCGCTTTGGACGCGATGATCCGGGCCAACCTCCCCGACGACGGCAAGGCGCCGGCGGCCATCGCGGTCATTGGCATGGGCCGGCTGGGCGGTGCCGAGCTGGGTTACGGGTCGGATGCCGACGTGATGTTCGTCTGCGAGCCGGCCAGTGGTGTCGACGATTCACAGGCAGTGAAATGGTCGACGTCGGTCGCCGAGCAGATTCGGGCACTGCTGGGGACGCCCAGCGTCGACCCGCCGCTGGAAGTCGACGCCAATCTGCGGCCCGAGGGCCGAACCGGTCCACTGGTCCGCACACTGGGGTCCTATGCCGCCTACTACGAGCAGTGGGCACAGCCGTGGGAGATCCAGGCCCTGCTGCGCGCGCGCGCCGTCGCCGGTGACGTGGATCTCGGCCAGCGGTTCATGCTGATGGCCGACACGACGCGTTATCCGTCCGACGGTGTGTCGGCCGAGGCCGTGCGCGAGATCCGCCGCATCAAGGCTCGGGTGGACTCCGAGCGGTTGCCGCGTGGCGCCGACCCCAACACGCACACCAAGCTGGGGCGCGGGGGACTGGCCGACATCGAATGGACCGTGCAGCTGCTGCAACTGCAACACGCGCACGAGCTGCCGGCCCTGCACAACACTTCGACGCTGGAATCCCTGGGCGCGGCCGCCGCGGCCGATTTGATCCCCGCGGCGGACGTGGAGCTGCTGCGTCACGCTTGGCTGACCGCCACCCGGGCCCGCAACGCGCTGGTGCTGGTCCGCGGTAAGCCCACCGACCAGCTGCCGGGACCCGGACGCCAGCTCAATGCGGTCGCGGTCGCCGCGGGCTGGCGAACCGACGACGGCAGTGAGTTCCTGGACAACTATTTGCGGGTGACGCGGCGCGCAAAAGCGGTCGTGCGCAAGGTGTTCGGGAGTTGAGTCAGGAGGCCGGCGCGTTCGGTGGCAAGTTCGAAGCCATGTTCGAGGTGCTCAGCGCGGCGGAGGCTGATCGAGTGACGGCCCTGTACGCGCCGTTGGCCGACGCCGTCCGCGAACTCGTTGACGCCACCATCCGGACCGAGGCCGACGACGACGTCGTCGCCAACGCCCGATCCGCGATCGAGGCCGTCACCCGGTCGCTGCGGCGACGGACGCGGCCGATCGGAGTGAGCTACCGCGTCGACGATCGCCCACTGCCCTTGGGTAACGCCGCGGTCGGCGTGTGCAACCCGATCGCCCCGCCGATCGTCGTCCGCCACGCGGGCAACGGGCGCTGCTGGAGCGAGTTCGTCCTCGGGTCGGCATACGAGGGTCCACCCGGCCGGGTGCACGGTGGCGTCAGCGCCCTGGTGCTCGACCACATGCTCGGCGAGGCGGCCAGTGAGGGATTGTCCAAGGCGCGTTTCACCGGAACCATCACCGTGAAGTACCTGCGCGGTACTCCGCTGGGTCCGCTTCGTTGCGACGCGTGGATTGACCGCAGCGAGGGCGTCAAAGTCTTTGCGCGCGGTACTATTTCGGATGCAGAAGGGGTAACCGTGGAGGCAGAAGGCGTCTTCATCGAGCCGGCGTGGGCACGGGAAACCGAATGAAGTTCTATATCAGCAGCGCCTTCTTGAACACCCGGGAGATCGTCGAGATCGCCAAGGCCGCCGACGAACTCGGTTACGACGGCATCGGTATCCCCGACCACGTCGTCAACTTGGAGACGCTGGAGACGCCGTACCCGTACACCAAAGATGGGCAACGGCGATGGCAGCCCTTCACCGACTGGCCCGACCCATGGGTTCTCGTCGGTGCGCTGGCCCAGGTCACCAACCGGCTGCGGTTCGTTACCACGGTGTACATCCCCGCAATGCGCAATCCGTACTCGGCGGCGAAAGCCATTGGCACTGCAGCGGTTTTGGCGTCCGGGCGGGTGGAGCTCGGCAT
>DASZLQ010000201.1:0-2709 GCA_035552295.1 Mycobacterium sp.
AGACCGTCGGCTCGGTCGTGCTCACGCCCTAAGCGGCGTCGGGGTTCTCCAGGACGACGGCCACGGCTTGTCCCGAGCCTATGCATACCCCGACGGCGCCATAGCGCGCGTGGCGTTCGCGCAGTTCAAGCGCGAGGGTCAGGACGTATCGAGTTCCGGTGGCGCCGAACGGATGCCCCATGGCCACCGCGCCGCCGTTGGGTGTGAGCTTGTCATCGGGAATGGTGAAGCCGCCGAGCTGATTTGGAAGTTCCCGAAGCACGCCGAGAGCCTGCGCGCTGAATGCCTCGTGGACTTCCCACACGTCGATCTGCTCGGGCGTCAGGCCGGCCCGCTTGATCGCCAGCGGCAACGCCCACGCCGGGGCCAGCCCCATGATCAGCGGGTCGAGCGCGTACACGGCTGAGGACACCACGCGCGCCAACGGATTGACGCCGAGCTCAGCGGCGCGCTCCGCCGACGCAAGCACGACCGCACTGGCGCCGTCGCTGAGTGGTGTGGAGTTGGCCGCGGTCATCTGGGTGGTGCCGGCTTGTACCGGCAACGCCGCCAGCTGCTCGGCGGTGGTGTCGTCGCGGATGAACTCGTCGTGCTCGACCTTGCGCGCCGGCGTTTTTTTCGTCGCCGCGATCGGCACCGGCATGATCTCTTTGGCGAGTCGCCCCGAATCACGGGCGGCCCTGGCGTGTTGCTGCGAGCGTAGCGCGAAGGCATCGATCTCCTCTCGCGTCAGACCGTAGCGATCGGCCACGTTCTGCGCGGTCTCGATCATGGAAATGTAGGCGTTGCGCCCCAACAGTTTTGGATTCGGCGGGCCGCCGGCACCCGCCCACATGGTGTCGAGCAGAATCACCGGTCCGCGTGGGGAAAACGGCGCGTCGCCCTTCATGTATGCCCACCCGGAACGCGACATCGACTCCACCCCGCACGCGATGCCCACACCCAGGTCGCCCGCCTTGATGGCATGGGCCAACTGGACGGTCGCGCTCAACGACGACGCGCAGAACCGGTTGATCGTCGCTCCGGCGACGCTGTCGGGGAATCCGGCCGCCAGCGCCGCCCAGCGCGCCACGTCCCCCAGCCCCTCGTGCGCTGGGTTGACGCAGCCTGCGACGACGTCCTCGATCTGGTCCAGCTCGACGCCGACGCGTTCACACGCGCCCGTCATCGCCAACCCGAGCAGATCGTCGAGCCGGATATGCGATAGCGAACCGCCGTATCGGGTAAATGGGGTGCGCACACCGCCGAGCACAAACGCCTCTGTCATCGTCGACTCCCAAATTTCACTGAGAACTGCTGATTTCACGCACGATCTCGATCGCCCTGCCCAAGGTGGACAGCCGGGCGTCGAGGGTGTCTCCCGCCGGATAGAGCCGGACGGTGTCAACACCGGCATCGCGCCAGACCGACAACCGTTGCCGCACCATGGATTCAGTGCCGATCAAGGTGGTAGCCAGAACCATGTCGTCGGTCACCAGGTCCACCGCGCCCTCGCGGTCGCCGGACTGCCAGCGCTCACGAACCTCGGCAGCGACGTCCGCCCAGCCCTGACGGCCATAGGCCTGGTTGTAGAAGTTGGTCGACGCCGACCCCATCCCTCCCAGGCTGAAGGCGAGTTCCTTCTTGCGGCTGCCGACCATGAGCCGCAAAGCATCCTCATCGGACGCGAAGGCGACCTCAGCGCCCTGACAGATATCGAGGTCGTCGCGGCTGCGCCCGGCGCGGGCCAGTCCCTCGTCCAAGTAGGTGAAGTAGGCTTCGCCCGCACCTTCCGGCACGAAGCTGGTGCCCAGCCAACCGTCAGCGATTTCGCCGGTGAGTCGCAGCATGGCCGGCGATAGCGTCGCGAGGTAGATCGAGATCTCGTGTTCCGCGCGCATCGACAACTTCATCGGAACGGCATCCCCGGCGGGCCAGGGAATCTGGAACTCGCGACCCTGATACGAGATCTTCCCGCCATCGACCACTTGGCGCACGATATCGACCGTTTCCCTAAGACGAGACAGGGGGCGCGCAAACGAAACCCCGTGCAGCCCTTCGATGACCTGTGGACCGGACGCACCGAGGCCGAGCACAAACCGTCCGCCGGACAGGTTCGACAGCGTGATCGCGGCCTGCGCCACCGCAACTGGCGTTCGAGTCCCGACTTGAATGACCCCGGAACCGAGCAGCATGTGATCGGTACATGCCGCGTAGTAGCCCAGCGCCGACGGCGCATCCGACCCCCAGGCCTCGGCTACCCACAACACGTCCAGCCCCAGCTTCTCGGCTTCGACGGCGAAGTCTCGTTGCTGCGACCAGCGATCGAAGCTGGCGGCCTCAACCGTCGTGGCGGTGCGCATTAGTCTTCAGCCAGTTTCTTGATGTGGGCCAGGGTGGCGGTCATGTTCTGTTCGAACTCGCGCATCCGTACGAACACGATCTTCTGTTCCTTTTCCGGTATGCGATCGATCGCGAACGACAGCCCGGAGCGCGCGGGACCCATCTGCATCCACTCCGACAACTCCGTTCCACCGTTCTTGGGCTCAAGCCGGAAACGCCAGATCGCGGTCGGGTTCGCCGGGTCTTCGACGGCCCAGGCGAACACCCGCTCGGGCTCGCACTCGATCACGTGCGATGTGGTTGCCCATTCGCCCAGCGCTTCGTGCTTGCTGCGTCCGACGAACTTGGCCCCGACCGCGGGCTCGGTGGCTCCGTCGAGCCATTCGA
>DASZLQ010000202.1:0-5236 GCA_035552295.1 Mycobacterium sp.
CGAAAACCTGCGCCAGCGTCGAAAGCCGCGAGCCAGTGTCCTCGCGCAGCTGTTTGTCGAGGACGAATACCCACGAGACCACGAAGAGTGAAGTCGCGACGATGAGACCGTCCAGCACCACGCGCCGCGGACTTTGGCGAGACAGATGAGACAACAGCACCAAAGACGCCATGGCGCCGATTGGATACAGCAGGAACACGGCTTCGGCCGCGGCCGGGTGAGTGGCGTGCTCCACTTCCGGACGGACGTCATAGACCGCCCAGATGACTTCGCCCACCGCCCAGCCCGACAGGGCGATCATGAGCGCCAGCCATCCGAATCTGCGGCGCCCGGCCGCGAAGCGAGCCGCGTAGCCGGCGCAGGCGCCCGCGAATACAACACACAGCTCCGTCACAACGTCGTCGACCGGCCGGGTCGCGTAGGCGCCCTGCAACCCCCAGTACGACGAGGCGACGATCATCGCCGCCGCGACGCCGTATGCGCCGACGACGAGCCAACCGATGCGCGCAGGCAGCCCGAAGCGCCGCCACGGATTTCCCGTCCAGCGTTACATAGCCGCCCCACCCGATCTGCGCTTTGCGGTGGACACCTAGAGCGGTTCACCGCGCTAGAGCAGGATAAACCGCTGCTTCTCCGTCCAGCTGGACTTTCTGATCATTTAGCCAGGAGTCAACGCGACGATTGGGATGGGTCGCGACGTCCGGGTTTGGTAGCTGGAGTACCGGTTCGCGTTGTTCTTGTTGACGATCTCCCAGAGCCGCGCGAAGTCGGCGTCATCGGGGGTGATCTTTCGCGCGGTCATCGGAAATCGCTTTGGGCCGACGTTGACATCAACATCGGGCCGCTTGCTCAGGTTGTGATACCAGCCGGGGTATTTGTCGCTACCGCCGTAGGACGCGACGACCAGGTACGAATCGCCGTCCTTCGCGTAGGTCAGTGTCGAGGTGCGCGGCTGCCCGGTCTTGGCGCCAACCGTGTGAAGCAGCAGGCTGGGTGGCATACCCGGTATCCGATGCCCGATCCGGCCGTCAGTCTTCCGATAGATCGTGTCGTGGAGGCGCAGTATCGGTGCGAGTACGAATTGCTCCATCGGAGTCAGATTGCTCATGGACATACTCTTACTGACTCGCGTCGATCCGTGCCAGGGCCTCCCGCAGGATCCGGCCGGTGGTTTCGCGGTCCGGGTCGCGGCGCAGCAGCATCCCCTTCGCGACCGAGAGCTTGTCGCCGTTGCGCCGCGGTAGTACATGCAGGTGAACGTGTGGCACCGACTGAAAAGCCGCCGGGCCGTCGTTGATCCCGACGTTCGTTGCGTCGGCCAACTCGGTCGCGCGGGCTGCGCGTGCGATTCGTTGGCCGATGGTGATCATGTCAGCCAGTGTCTGCGGCGGGGTGTCGGCGAGATCAACGGTGTGGCGTTTGGGGAGCACCAGGGTGTGGCCGCGAGTGAACGGGCGGATGTCGAGGATCGCCAGGTAGTCCTCGTCTTCGTATATCCGGATAGCCGGTGCCTCCCCGGCGACGACCGCACAGAATACGCACGACATGTCGCCACGGTACGTCGGGCATCATTCACCTCGGTCAGCGGGATACGCTGCCGCAGTGGACGCTCGCGATCTCGCCTTCGCCGGGGCGGCCGCGCAGGCCCGGATGCTGGCTGACCGCGAACTGACCGCACCGGAGCTACTCGAGGTCTATCTGGAACGAATCGCGCGGCTGGACAGCGACCTGCGCTGCTACCGCGTAGTGCTGTCGGACAGCGCCCGGTATGAGGCCGCCGTGGCGCAGGACCGACTCGACGCCGGCGAGCGGCTGCCGCTGCTGGGTGTGCCGATCGCGATCAAAGACGATGTCGACGTCGCCGACGAGGTGACGACATACGGCGGCGGCGGCCACGGCCCGGCCGTGACCTCCGACGCGGATGTGGTTCGCCGGCTGCGCGCGGAGGGCGCGGTCATTATCGGCAAAACCAATGTGCCCGAGCTGATGATGTTTCCCTACACCGAGTCGTTGACGTTCGGAGCCACCCGCAACCCGTGGAACCCCAACCGCACTCCGGGCGGCAGCAGCGGCGGCAGTGCCGCTGCGGTAGCCGCCGGGCTGGCTCCGCTGGCACTGGGATCCGACGGCGGTGGCTCGATTCGGATCCCGGCGATGTGGTGTGGGCTCTTCGGGCTAAAACCGCAACGCGATCGGATCTCGCTGGAACCGCACGACGGTGCGTGGTACGGGCTGAGCGTCAACGGCCCGATCGCCCGGTCGGTTATGGACGCCGCACTCTTCCTGGATGCGACGACAACGGTGCCCGGTCCCGAAGGCGAGTTCGTGGCCGCGGCGGCTCGTGATCCTGGCAAGCTGCGAATCGCCTTGAGCACCAAGGTTCCAACGCCGCTGCCTACCAGAGTTGGGAAGCAACAGCTTGCGGCCGTCGAACAGGCCGGTGCATTGCTTCGCGATCTGGGCCACGAGGTCGTCACCCGTGATCCCGACTATCCGGCGTCCGCGACCCCCATGAACTACCTGCCCCGCTATCTGCGCGGCATTTGCGACGACGCGGACGCGCAGGCCCACCCGGAACGTCTCGAAGCCCGCACTCGAAACCTGGCGCGTGCGGGATCGTTCTTCTCCGACCGGCGGATGGCCGCCGTGCGTGCTGTCGAGGCGTCGCTGAGCAACCGCATCCAATCGATCTTCGACCATGTCGACGTCGTCATCACGCCGGGCAACGCGACGGGCCCTTCCCGCATCGGCGCCTACCAACGCCGCGGCGCGGTGTGGACCCTGCTGGCGGTGGCACAGCGGGTTCCTTATCAACAGGTCTGGAACCTGACCGGCCAGCCGGCCGCGGCCGTGCCGTGGGACTTCGACGGCGACGGACTCCCGTTCGCGGTACAGCTGGTCGGCCGGCCGTACGACGAAGCCACGCTGTTGTCGCTGTCCGCGCAGATCGAAGCGGCAAGACCGTGGGCCCACCGGCGACCGCCCGTGTCGTAAGCGCGGCCGTCATCACTGGAAAATCGCCCTCCAGGCGGCCAGCTTGGCACCGGGCCGCATGGCATGAGCCGGGCTGGTCGACGGCAGCCGTTGGTAATGGATCCCCTCGACCGGGTGGACCAGCCTGTGATACAGATCGGCCGCCTTGGCGCCGTTGAAGTAGACCCGCGCGATGGTCGGGTAGTTGGCGAAGAGCTCGACAAAGTCGTTGGCCACCAGGTTTTTCGGGTCGATCGCCGAATCCGCACTGCCGACCCGATGACACCTGTGCAGTACATCCCAGAGCGCGACGCCGTGGGATTGCAACGCGGCCAACCGCGAGTCATAGGGCGCCATTGCGTCGACTCCGAAAAGCTCACTGATGATTGGCCAGAACGCATTTCGCGGATTCGCGTAATACTGGCCCGCCGCCAGCGATTGGACACTCGGAAACGAGCCCAGGATAAGCATCCTGGCGTGGTCGTCGACAACCGGCGGGAATCCCTGGAGTAGCGGTGCGCTCATCACTGCACATCATGGCGTGCCGGCGTTGTACGTTGACCACGTGGACGACCCCTTGGACCACCCCGTCGACCGGGACCTCGAGGGTCTGCTCGACGGACTCGAGGGCACTGCGCGCACCGAGCGTGCCGAGCTCGTGGGGTGGCTGCTTGAGCAGGGCATCACCGCGGACGAAATCCGGTCGACCAACCCGCCTTTCTTGTTGGCCAGCCGCCACCTCGTTGGCGACGACGGCACCTACGTGTCCACCCGGGAGATCAGCGAGGCCTACGGCATTGACCTGGAGCTGCTCCAGCGAGTGCAGCGCGCCATCGGTCTGGCCCGCGTCGACGACCCGGATGCGGTCGTGCACATGCGTGCGGACGGCGAAGCCGCGGCGCTCACCCAGCGATTCCTCGAGCTCGGCCTCGATCCCGATAAATTGGTGCTCGTGGTGCGGGTGCTCGCCGAAGGCTTGTCACGCACCGCCGAGGTCATGCGTTTCACCGCGCTCTCGGCGATCATGCGCCCCGGAGCCACCGAGCTGGAAATCGCCAAGGCGTCGAAGGCGTTGGTCGGCCAGATCGCGCCCCTCCTCGGGCCGCTCGTCGAGAACATGCTGTTCATGCAGCTGCGCCACACGATGGAAACCGAAGCGGTCAATGCCGCGGAGCGGGCCGCCGGCAAGCCGCTGCCGGGCGCGCGCCAGGTCACGGTCGCCTTTGCCGATCTCGTCGGGTTCACCAGGCTGGGTGAGGCGATCCCGGCCGAAGACCTGGGCCACCTTGCCAGTCGGCTGGGTCACCTCGCCCGTGATGTGACGGCGCCGCCAGTGCGGTTCATCAAGTCGATCGGCGACGCGGTGATGTTCGTCTGTCCTGATCCGGCGCCATTGCTCGATGTCGTCCTCAAACTTGTCGACGCCGTCGACACCGACAACGACTTCCCCCGGTTGCGGGCGGGAGTGGCCTCTGGGATGGCGGTGAGCCGGGCCGGTGATTGGTTCGGTAGTCCGGTCAACGTGGCCAGCCGGGTCACCGGGGTGGCGCGCGCGGGTACCGTGCTGGTCGCGGATTCGGTCTGGGAGGCCGTAGGCGATGCCGGCGATTTCCAGGGGTCGTTCGCCGGGGCACGTCGCCTCAAGGGCATCAAGAATGAAGTCAAACTCTTCCGGATTCGCCGCGGCGGTGACTCCTACCCTTCGGGCAACGGCGACTGAGCCGGGCATCAATACAAGCCTCGACACAGATACGGGGCCTCGATACAAATAGGGGCAGGCCCGGGCGACTCTTGGGGGCGTTCGGACTTTGTCCTACGCGGCCGGTTTCTACCCCGTCTTCCGGCACTTCGAAATGGTCGCTTCCGGGCCTGCTTCGCTCCCAAAAATACGCCCTCCAACGATCCATATCAACGCTTTTCCTACACAGGGAAGCAATCGCAGGCGCGGCGGATACCGCCGTTGCGTCGGTGCTTTTTCGCGGGCGGTGCTTTTCGCGGGTCGGGCTTTTCGCGGGCCGGGGGCTTCGCGGCTGCGATTCGGCGTTCGCTGGAGGTGAACATGGTTCCGTTAGGTACGTAAAAGTGTAATCATGTAATTATGAAATCACATCACACCGGTGGACGGCGCTACGGCCGCTCCGGGGGCTGGCAGCAAGCGCAGCAACCGGATGCCAGCGGCGCCGCGGAATGGTTTGCCGGACGCCTGCCCGAAACCTGGTTCGACGGCGATCCCACGGTCATCGTCGACCGCGAAGAGATCACG
>DASZLQ010000203.1:0-3745 GCA_035552295.1 Mycobacterium sp.
AGGCTGATCCTATGTTGCTGGGAGTTACGCGTTGCGCTGCCTAATCGTCGATGACAGTGCGGATTTCGTCGACGCCGCCCGTGGCCTGCTCAAGTGCCACGGCATCGCGGTCGTGGGCGCGGCGTCGACCAGTGCTGAGGCGCTTCGGTGCTTCGAGAAACTGCGGCCGGACGTGACGTTGGTAGACGTTGATCTTGGCAGGGAGAGCGGCTTCGAACTTGTTGAGCAACTCCAGGCCGTCTCGCACGTACCTTCACACGTGATACTGATCTCCACCCACGCGGCGCAGGACTTCGCCGACATGATCGCGGGAAGCCCGGCCATTGGATTCTTATCCAAGTCCGCGCTGTCGCCCGACGCCATCCGCGCCCTCATCCGGGGGTCAGCGAGCCTCGAGGAAGGTGATCACCGCTAACACCCGGCGGTGGTCATCCTCGGCCGCCGGCAGGTTCAACTTCGTGAGAATGCTGCGCACATGCTTCTCCACGGTGCCCTCCGTGACCCAAAGCCGGTGCGCGATACCGGCATTGGACCGCCCCTCCGCCATCAACCCCAGCACCTCCCGCTCCCGCTCACTCAGCACTGCCAACGGATCATCACGCCGCCGCGCGGACACCAACTCCGACACCAACGCCGGATCCACCACCGACGCGCCCTTGGCCACCCGCTCCACAGTGTCAATGAAATCCGCCACATCGGTAACCCGGCTCTTGAGCAGATAGCCAATACGGCGCCCGCTCGCCAACAACTCCATCGCATGCTCGACATCCACATGCGCCGAGAGCACCAAGATCGCGATGTCGGGCAACTCCTCCCGAATCACCCGGGCCGCATCCAACCCCTCTGTGGTATGCGTTGGCGGCATCCGGATATCAGCCACCACCAAATCCGGTACCGTGTCGCGCACCACTGCCAACAACTGCCCACCATCACCGGCCTGGCCCGCCACATCGAAACCCGACCGATCCAACAGACTGGCCAAACCCTCCCGAAGCAACACATCATCCTCGGCCAGAACTACACGCAGCCGAGTCTTCGCTAGGTCGTTGACTTCCGCAGGGGGTGTATTACTCGTCTTCACTCCAATGTGAGATGTCGCCTCGGGGCGACGCGAACGATCGCGCTTTGACCATAGTGCAACAAATGGGACAACGCGTGTCACTACCTGCGCATATCGGAATCGATTGCAGCTGGCCGGTAAGTGCCGAGTGGGGCTGACAGGACGCGCTGATGGGCGTCACCGTTGACGACACCGGCGACGGCGACCGCAATCATAAGGGCCATGGACGTGGTCATAGCTCAAGCATCGACTCAGGCAGTCACGAGCGACGAATCAACCAAGGTCACTAGCGCCCCCCGCCCGAGTGTGAAGTACGCGGTCGAGGCGATCGGGACGTTCTTCCTGGTATTCACGGTCGGCGCTGCCGTCGGCAGCGGTAGCCCGTTCGCTCCACTGAGTATCGGCGCGGTCTTGATGGTGATGATCTATGCCGGCGGGCACCTCTCGGGGGGCCATTACAACCCGGCCGTGACCTTGGCGGTACTGGTGCGGCGCAGGATCAGATTGCGTGATGCTGTCGCGTACTGGCTTGTGCAGTTCGGCGCCGCGCTGCTTGCCGCCACGGTGGTGCGCGGAATCATCGATCCGACGCGGGTCGCGACCACAGCGACGACGACGCTGAGCGGCCGCACATTAGTGGCGGCGTTCGCGGTGGAACTGCTGTTCACGTTCGCTCTTTGCTATGTGGTGCTCAACGTCACCACCAGCAAGCACCATCCCGACAACTCGTTCTACGGGCTGGCCATCGGGTTCACTGTGCTCGCAGGCGCATTCGCGGTCGGCTCGATCTCTGGTGGCGCGTTCAATCCATCGGTCACACTCGGTGCGGCCGTGATGCACATATTCGCCTGGCCCACGCTGTGGGTGTATCTGGTAGCCCAGGTGCTCGGCGGGATCGCCGCCGGAGTTACCTTCCTCGCGCTCAATCCAGACGACAAATGAACGCGCCGTCGATCGGAAAGCTATGGTTCTCGCCGCACGGGTCGCCGGCTCTTGGTTGGCGTCGCGAGCCTCCCGACCGTCGTGCGCATCGGCCCGTTTGACGACCCTGCGTACGCCGAACAGCTGGCCACCGCTTCCATCGCGCTGTGCCGATGCTGAAACGCGCAGCCTCGTTCTGCTCCGAACCGGTGCTCACTGTGCCGTCGTCATGCGGTGGCCCTTTCCGCGGGGCGTCAGGACCAGCGTGCACGTGGCCGGGGATTCGTCCGAGGACCGCGGGCCAGACCTGGTAGCGGAGGCAGATCTCGTCGTGCCGAGCACTGCATCACGGTCGACAAAGCTGCTCGAAGTGTTGGCCGCCGGCCGGCCCGTGGTCGCGCCAAGGAAACCCGACGACCGTGCGGCTTATCGTGCCGACCAGGGCGGGCCGGGTCTACCGACGAGGAGGCAGCCTCCTGGCGGTGCCGGATATTGACGAGCACTAACCCACCCTGCGGCAAGCCCCGCAATCGCCAAACCCACCACCGAAAGGCACGACAAATGACCGACACACGGCCCACACCGACGACGACGGATGCCGGCATCCCGATCGAAAGCGACGAGCACTCGCTCACCGTTGGCCCGGATGGACCGATCCTGTTGCATGACCATTACCTGATCGAGCAGATGGCGCAGTTCAACCGTGAACGCGTCCCGGAACGCCAGCCGCACGCCAAGGGTAGTGGCGCTTTCGGCCGGTTCGAGGTGACCCATGACGTAAGCGCGTACACCAAGACGGCGATGTTTCAGCCCGGCACCACAACCGAAACGGTGATCCGGTTTTCGACCGTGGCCGGTGAGCGTGGCAGCCCAGACACCTGGCGCGACCCGCGCGGCTTCGCGCTGAAGTTTTACACCACCGAAGGCAACTACGACATTGTCGGTAACAACACTCCGGTGTTCTTCCTTCGCGACCCATTGAAGTTCGGTCACTTCATCCGCTCGCAAAAGCGCCGCGCCGATAGCAATCTGCGCGACCACGACATGCAGTGGGACTTCTGGACACTATCGCCGGAGTCGGCCCACCAGGTGACCTGGCTGATGGGTGATCGCGGCATCCCACGCAGCTGGCGGCACATGAACCTCTACAGTGGACACACCTTCATGTGGGTCAATGCCGCCGGTGAGAAGGTGTGGGTGCGGTATCACTTCATCACCGACCAGGGCATCGAAAACCTAACCCAGGCCGAGGCCGACGAGCTGGTGAAGTTGGACACCGACTACCACACCCGCGACCTGTTCGAAGCGATCGCGCGCGGAGAATACCCGTCCTGGACGCTGAAGATGCAGATCATGCCGTTCGAGGAAGCCAAGACCTATCGATTCAACCCGTTCGACCTGACCAAGATCTGGCCCCACGCCGACTATCCACTCATCGAGGTCGGCCGGCTGACGCTGGATCGCAATCCCACCGATCACCACAGCCAGATCGAGCAGGGCGCGTGGGAGCCCAGCAACCTAGTGCCGGGCATCGGTGTAAGCCCGGACAAGATGCTGCTGGGCCGGATGTTCGCCTACCCGGACGCGCACCGCTACCGCATTGGCGCGAACTATAACCAGCTGCCGGTCAACGCACCCAAATCGCCGGTGCATAGTTACAGCAAGGACGGCCAGATGCGGTTCAACACCGTCACCGACCCGGTGTACTCGCCGAACTCCAAGGGCGGCCCCCGCGCCGACACCGAGCGCTACGGCGAGCCGGCT
>DASZLQ010000204.1:0-3927 GCA_035552295.1 Mycobacterium sp.
GATCACAAGATGGAAGCCTCTACTGGAGGTCCCTCGGGCGGCGAACTATCAAAGCCAACGGAACCGCCGACTATCTGCACGGTCCAAGTCGGCAACGTTCGCGAAGGAGAACCCGCAAATGACCACAGCACGTCCCGCCAAGACTCGCAGCGAGGGCCAGTGGGCGCTGGGAGAGCATGAGCCGCTCAATGACACCGAGCGGATGAAGCAGGACGACGCACCGCTCAATGTGCGATCCCGCATCGAAAACATTTACGCCAAGCAGGGTTTCGACAGCATCGACATGTCGGATCTGCGGGGGCGCTTCCGCTGGATGGGTCTTTACACCCAACGTGAGCAGGGCTACGACGGCACCTGGACCGGCGACGAAAACATCGACACCATCGAGGCCCGCTACTTTATGATGCGGGTGCGCTCCGATGGCAAGGCGATGTCGGCCGCCACGCTGCGCACCCTGGGTCAGGTCTCGACCGAGTTCGCCCGCGACACCGCCGATATCGGCAATCGGGAAAACGTCCAATTCCATTGGATCCAAATCGAGAACGTCCCCGAGATCTGGCGGCGGCTGGAAGCCGTGGGCTTGCAGACCACCGAGTCCTGCGGTGACTGCCCACGCAGCATCCACGGTTCGCCGTTGGCCGGCGAGTCGCCCGACGAGGTGCTCGACCCCTCAGCGGCGATCGAGGAGATCCTGCGACGCTTTATGAACAATCCCGAATACGCGAACTTGCCCCGCAAGTACAAGACCGCGATATCGGGCCTGCAGGACGTCTCCCACGAGACCCACGACGTCGCGTTCATCGGTGTGAACCATCCCGAGCACGGGCCCGGCCTGGATCTGTGGGTCGGTGGCGGGCTGTCGACCAACCCGATGCTGGCCCAGCGGCTCGGCGCGTGGATACCGCTGGACGACGTGCCCGACGTGTGGGAGGGCGTGACCTCGCTGTTCCGCGACTACGGCTACCGGCGGCTTCGCTCCAAGGCCCGGCTGAAATTCCTGATCAAGGACTGGGGTATTGAAAAATTCAGGGAAATTCTCGAACAGGAGTACCTCAAGCGGCCGTTGATCGACGGCCCACCACCGCCGCCGGTGATATACCCGATCGACCACGTCGGCGTGCAGCGCCAGAAGAACGGCTGCAACGCGATTGGAGTTTCCCCGATCGCCGGACGGGTGTCGGGCACCATCTTGTCCGCGGTCGCCGACCTGATGGAGCGGGCCGGATCGGACCGGGCGCGGCTCACCCCGTACCAGAAGCTGGTTATTTTGGACGTGCCGGACGAGAGGCTCGATGAGATGGTGGCCGGCTTGGACGCGCTGGGGTTGCCGTCACGGCCGTCGCACTGGCGGAAGACCCTGATGGCCTGCAGCGGCATCGAGTTTTGCAAGCTGTCGTTCGCCGAGACACGTGTGCGCGCCCAGACCCTGGTGCCCGAACTGGAAAAGCGCCTGGAGGACATCAACGCCCAGCTGGATGTGCCGATCACGGTCTATATCAACGGCTGCCCGAACTCGTGCGCCCGCATCCAGGTCGCCGATATTGGGTTCAAGGGCCAGATGGTCGACGACAGTCACGGCGCATCGGTCGAGGGCTTCCAGGTGCACCTGGGCGGCAGCCTCGGCGCCGAGAGCGGTTTTGGCCGTAAATTGCGTCAGCACAAGGTGTTCAGCCATGAGCTCGGCGACTATATCGACCGGGTGGTACGCAACTTTGTGAACCACCGCGATGAGGGCGAGCGCTTTGCCACTTGGGCCATGCGAGCCGACGAGGAGCAGCTGCGGTGAGCGGGCAGGTGAACGGTTTCACTGAGGCACAGATACAGGAGATGGCGACCCGCGGCGCTGCCCTGGATGGCACCCGTCCGTCCGACCGGTGGCGCCGGACCGAGGAAACCTTCGGCGGCAACTACCTGGTGGCCTCCAACATGCCAGACACGGTATTGGTGGATTTGGCCGCGCACACTCGTCACGCGGAGGACGCCGACTCGCCTAGCGGGCGCTGGCAGGGGCTGGCCAAGATCGAATGCGGGTTGCAGGCCTCGTGACCACGCTCGTGTTGACCGCGCATGGCAGTGCCGATCCGCGATCGGCCGCCAATACCCGCGCTGTAGCCGGCTTGCTTTCTCGCCTGCGGCCGGGCCTTGACCTGCGCGTCGCCTTCTTGGAACGGAATGCGCCTACCTTGGGTGACGTGCTCGCCGGGTTGTCAGGCACCCGCGATGCGGTGGCGACTCCGCTGCTGCTGGCCGACGCCTACCACGCCGGTATCGACATCCCCGGGCAGATCGCCCGCTGCGGTGGCGCGGGGAGCGGAATCGAAGTGCGACAGGCCGATGTGCTCGGTGAAGACGATCGGCTGGTGTCGGTGCTGCGGGATCGGCTGGCCGGGCTGGGGGTTTCCCGGCTCGATGACGCGCTCGGCGTGCTCGTAGTCGCGATCGGCTCCTCGGATGCCGCGGCGAATGCGCGCACCGCTGCAGTGGCGGCGAAGCTGGCGGCGGGAACCCGGTGGGCGGGGGCGACGACCGCGTTCGCCACCAGACCGGAGCCTTCGGTGGCTGACGCCGCCAGTCAGTTACGACGCCGCGGCGCCCGCCGGCTGGTCATCGCGCCGTGGTTCCTGGCGCCGGGACGTCTCACCGACCGGGTGTGGGCGTACGCGCGAGACGCGGGCATCCCGATGGCGCCGCCGCTGGGCGCACACCGACTGGTGGCCGCGACGGTGCTGGAGCGCTTCGATCAGGCAGTAGCCAACCGCATGGCGGCTTGAGTTCAACTCCGAAATGTGGTGAGCCACGTCTACATCCAGCCGAAAGGATCAACCATGACCGCCGCATCCACGCAGTCCATCGCCGGCATCGTCATCCCCGACACCCCGCTCGTACGTGAAATCACCGCGTACATCCGCGACACCGAAGACGAGCTTCTGTTCAACCACTCCCGCCGGGTGTTCCTTTTCGGCGCACTGCAAGGTCATCGGCGTGGTCTGCAGCCCGACCCCGAATTGCTGTATGCCGGTGCGATGTTCCACGACATCGGGCTCACCCAGGGCTACCGGACATCGATGCTTCGGTTCGAGGTCGACGGCGCCAACGCGGCACGGGACTTCCTACTGGAGCGTGGCGTTGGCGACGCCGCCGCGCGGAAGGTGTGGCTTTCCATTGCGTTGCATACGACGCCCGGCGTGCCGGAGTTCCTGGAACCCGAAATCGCACTTGTCACAGCAGGTGTGGAGACTGATGTGCTGGGCATCGGTCGTAACGATCTGTCCGCAGAGGCAATTGAGGCGGTCACCGCTGCGCATCCTCGACCCGATTTCAAGGACCGGATCCTGCGGGCGTTCACCGATGGTATGAAGCACCGGCCGCGTAGCACCTTCGGGACCGTCAATGCCGATGTGCTGCAACACTTCGACGATTCGTTCGTCCGTGACGACTTCGTCGAGATCATCCTCACCAGCAGCTGGCCGGAGTAGGAGCACGACGATGGCCACAGTGGTCTCCGCCGACAAAACCGTGATCGGCTACGAATCCGTCGGTGCCGAGCCACCCCTGCTGCTGGTGCACGGCAGCACCGGCACCCGTGCCCACTGGTCTTCGGTGCGGGCGCCTCCTTTGCTCGCGCGCAACCCAGCCGACAATTAATCCAGCCCGAAGGGAATAGCGGTATGAGCAGCACAAATGACAATCCAATCCAGACGACTGATTCCGGGATCCCGGTCGAGAGCGACCAATATTCGCTGACCGTCGGCGCGGGCGGCCCGATCTTGCTTCAGGACAGTTACCTGATCGAGCAGATGGCCAACTTCAACCGGGAACGGATCACAGAGCGGCAGCCGCACGCCAAGGGCAGCGGCGCGTTTGGCCGGTTCGAGGTCACCAACGATGTCAGCGCCTTCACCAAGGCGGCGCTGTTCCAGCCGGGGA
>DASZLQ010000205.1:0-16961 GCA_035552295.1 Mycobacterium sp.
TCGCTGCCGGTGAACGCCTGGCCCAGCACGAGCTGGTGCATCTCGGGGGTGCCCTCGTAAGTCAGCACCGACTCCAGGTTGACCATGTGCCGGATCACGGGATACTCCAGCGATATCCCGTTGCCGCCCAATATCGTTCGAGCGGCCCGGCAGATTTTGATCGCCTCGCGGGTGTTGTTGAGCTTGCCGAAGCTGACCTGCTCCGGACGCAGTCCGACGCTGTCCTTGAGGCGGCCGAGGTGCAGCGACAGCAACTGGCCTTTGTGCAGTTCGACTGCCATGTCGACGAGTTTTGCCTGGGTCAACTGGAATCCGGCGATCGGACGGCCGAATTGGGTGCGCTGCGTGGCGTAGTCCAGCGCGGATTGCCAGGCCGCCCGCGCCGCGCCCATCGATCCCCAGATGATCCCGTAGCGCGCCTCGGACAGGCAGGACAGCGGCCCCCTGAGCCCCTTCGCCTCGGGTAGCATCGCGTCGGCGGGCAGTCGTACGTCGTCGAGCACCAGTTCGCTGGTGATCGATGCCCGCAGCGATAGCTTGTGGTGGATGGTGTTGGCGGTGAAGCCCGGGGCCTTGGTGGGGACGATGAAGCCGCGGATCCCATCATCGGTGCCGGCCCACACGATCGCGACGTCGGCGACCGAGCCGTTGGTGATCCACATCTTGCGGCCGTTGACCACCCAATCCGAACCATCGCGCCGCGCAGTGGTTTTCATCGCCGCGGGATCAGACCCGACGTCGGGTTCGGTCAGCCCGAAGCAGCCGAGCAGCTCGCCCGTGGCCATGCCGGGCAGCCACTGTTGCTTCTGTTCCTCCGAGCCGAAGTTCCAGATCGCGAACATCGCCAGCGATCCCTGCACCGAGACCATCGACCGAATGCCGGAGTCGGCGGCCTCCAGTTCGGTACAGGCCAGGCCATAGTGCACGGCGGACGCTCCGCCGCAGCCGTAGCCGTGCAGGTGCATGCCGAGGAGCCCGAGGTGGCCGAACTGCTTGGCGAGTTCGCGGACCGGAAGGTCGCCGATCTCGAACCACTCCGCCACGTAGGGGATGACATGTTCGGCGCAGAACTTCCTGGCGGTGTCGCGCACCGCGATCTCGTCGCTCGACAGGGATGCGTCGAGGCCGAGCGGGTCGTATCGGTCGAAGGCGGGTGGTGCATTAGTGCTCATAGGGCCAGCCTGCCACTATCCGCAAGGATTGCGGCCCAGCCCGGTAGTCTCGCTGCATGCAACGGCTGGCGTGGCTGGGCGTCGACGTCATCGGCGTGCTGGTGTTCTGCGGGGTTGGACGCCGCAGCCACGACGAAGGACTCGACATCACCGGTGTTGCAACGACGGCGTGGCCGTTCCTCACCGGAACCGTCATCGGGTGGCTGGCGTCCCGGGCCTGGAAGCGCCCGACGGCCGTGGTTCCCACCGGAGTGGTCGTGTGGCTGTGCACGGTGGCGGTGGGCATGCTACTGCGCAAAGCCAGTTCGGCCGGGGTGGCGGCGAGTTTCGTGCTGGTCGCAGCATTGGCCACCGCGGTCCTGCTGCTCGGTTGGCGAGCGGCCGTCGCGCTGACCGTGCGGCACCGCTCGGGCATCTGACAGACGATGACACGGACTGAAGACGACACCTGGGATCCGGCCACCGGCGTTGGAATGACCGCGACATTCGGCGCGGTCGCGAGGGCGGTGGGCACCAACAAAGGGCTGATCAACGACCCGTTCGCCGAGCCGTTGGTTCGCGCCGCGGGGGTGGATTACTTCACCCGGGTGATCGAGGACCAGCGGTATGCGGACGACGGCGGCGGTTCCCCCGTCGTGACCGCGCTCATCGATGTCCTTGCGGTACATGCGCGATTCGTGGACGAATACCTCGCCGAAGCTGCAAGGGCGGGCATCCGCCAAGTGGTAATCCTGGGGTCCGGTATGGACACTCGGCCGTATCGGCTGTGGTGGCCATTGGGGACGACGGTGTACGAAATCGACCAGCCCGAAGTCGTAGATTTCAAGACTGAAGTGCTGCGCGGGATGGGCGCCGAGCTGACCGCGAACCGCCGCGCGATCGGCATCGATCTTCGTCAGGATTGGCTGGACGGGCTGCACCGCGTGGGTTTTGACGCCGCTCAACCCACTGTGTGGGTCGCCGAGGGGCTGCTGGTTGGGTACCTACCGTCCGACGCACAGAATCGGTTACTAGAAACTCTCACAGCGGTGAGCGCCACCGGAAGCCGGTTCGTCGCCGATCACATGCCCACCTGGAGCCCGTCCCAGCTAGAAAAAGGGCGGGCCTTTATCGACATCTGGCGCCAACAGGGCTTGGACGTCGAGCTGGCCACGCTGACCTACACGGGCGAATACCGCTACGTCCCTCAGTATCTGGCGGCCTGCGGCTGGGAAACGGTCGAGCGGAAGGTCGCGGATTTATTCGGCGCGATCGGAATGGCCAGCCGGTGGCGCGGCGGCCCAGAAGACGAGGCGATCACCCCCCGGTATGTCACGGCCACGCGCTCTGGGGCGCACGGTTGAGCCCGGACGGAATGCATCCACCTGCCAGGCGTTAGACAGTTAGGTGATGCCCAGATCCCAACTCCGGTTCGTATCGGCTGCCCAGGATGACCCGCTGGCACAGCCGCTGCTGGCCGAGCTGGCCGTCGAGTACGCGCAGCGATACGGCGGTACACCAAGCGCGCACCTGGCCTGGTTGCCGGTGCCGCTCGCGGAGTTGGCCGCGCCGGACGGTGGCTTGTTGATCGGCGTGCTGGATGGCGTACCGGTCACGGGCGGTGCGTTTCGGCGCTTCGACGCCGAGACCGCCGAACTCAAACGGATCTGGACCGACCGCACACATCGGCGCCGCGGCTACGCGAAAGCGCTGCTGGCGGCGTTGGAGGCGGAGACCGCAACGCGCGGTTACCGGCGGCTGTACCTGATCACCGGCAATCGCCAGCCTGAGGCCGAGGCGCTGTACGACGCCACCGGGTACACCAGGGTGGAAGCAGCGCCGATGCCGTCCTGGGGACCGTTTCATCCCATCGCGTTCGAGAAGATGCTCGCGAAGGGACTCTCATGACCGCTCCGTTGCATCTGGCGGTCGCACTCGACGGGTACGGCTGGCACCCGCAGGCGTGGCGGGCCACCCTGGCGTCCGACCCCGGCACCCCGTCGGTGCTCGGCGGTGGCTACTGGTCTCAGCTGGCGGCCACTGCCGAACGCGGACTGCTCGACTTCCTCACGATCGACGACACATTGATGCCGCAAATCGGACGAGGCGAGCGTATCCATCCCGAGCGTCTGGCGGGCCGCCTCGACGCCGTGCTGGTTGCGGCCCGCATCGCGCCGGCGACGCACCACATCGGGCTGATTCCGGTGGCCACGGTGACCCACACCGAGCCCTTTCACATCTCCAAAGCCATTGCCACCCTCGACTATGTCTCGCGTGGCAGGGCGGGCTGGCAGGCGCGGGTGAGCGTAACCACGCACGAGGGGGCGTTATTCGGCCGCCGGGATGCGTCCCAAATCCCTCTGTTCGACGAGGCTGTCGAGTACGTCGATGTGGTGCGCCGATTGTGGGACAGTTGGGAGGACGACGCGATCATCCGAAATGTGACCACCGGGCGCTACGTCGACACGGACAGACTGCACTACATCGACTTCACCGGAAAGTACTTCTCGGTCAAGGGGCCGTCGATCACGCCACGTCCGCCGCAGGGCCAGCCGGTGGTGGCCGCGCTGGCGCACGCGGGCCCCGTCTATGAGTTCGCCGCCGCCGGCGCCGACGTCGTCTTCATCACCCCCACCGACGGCGAATCGGTACGCCGCATCCTCGACGAGGTGCGCACGGCGGGCGGAACCGACCTGAAGGTCTTCGCGGACGTGGTGGTGTCATTCGACGGTGAGGGCGACTTCAGATCCGATGCGCTCGTCTTCGGGGGCAGCGCAACGGAATTGGTGGACATGCTGTTGGAGTGGCAGCGGCTCGGCATCGACGGTGCGCGGTTGCGGCCGGCGGTCAACGCCACCGACCTCCCGGCGATCGTCGACGAGGTGGTACCGCTGTTGCAGCGAGCCGGACGCTTTCGCACCAGCTACCGGGACCGCGAAACGCTGCGCGCGCGGCTCGGCCTTCCGGTCGCTCCCAACCGGTATGCGGCGGTCAAGCGATGAGCTCGATAAGTCGGGGGGTTCCGATCTCAATCCTGGACCTCGCGCCGGTCAGCGAAGGCGGCGATGTCGCGACGGCTTTGCGCAACACCATCGAACTGGCCCAACGCGCCGAGCAGTGGGGTTATCGCCGGTACTGGATCGCGGAGCATCATTTCGTCGCCGTCGCCAGTGCCGCACCGGCCGTGTTGATCGGACAAATCGCGGCCGCTACCAACAAGATTCGCGTGGGGTCGGGCGCCGTGCAGCTCAGCCACACCACGGCCGCCGCGGTGGTAGAGAGCTTCGGCATGCTGGATGCGTTTTATCCGGGTCGCATCGACCTCGGCTTGGGCCGGTCGGCGCAGCGACGAATCACGAAGCCGAAAGGGCCACGCCCCCCGAGGCCGGAACCGTCGCGCGAATGGCGCGAACTCGACGGTGTGGTGATCCCGCCTCCGTTTGATCTGCGGGGATTACTGGGCAGCGGCCGGGTAAGGGCGACCATGTCGATCCTGCAGCAGCCCGAGGCGGTCGCGCCCGACTTCGAAGAGCAACTCGGCGACATCATCGCCATGCTGGCGGGCAACTACGAAGTCGACGGCATTGACCTGCATGCGGTGCCCGGCGAGGGCGCCGCGCTGACGCCGTGGATCTTCGGCAGCAGCAAGGGACGCAGCGCCAGGGTGGCCGGCGCGCTTGGACTGCCGTTCGTCGCCAGCTACCACATCACTCCATCCACTGCGCTGGATGCCATCGACGCCTACCGAGACGCCTTCGTGCCGTCGGCGACACTGGCGCGGCCCTATGTGGTGGTGTCGGCCGACATCGTGGTGGCCGATGACACTGCCACCGCCAAACATCTGGCGTCCAGCTACGGCCAATGGGTCTACTCCATCCGGGCCGGAGACGGGGCCATCCCTTACCCCGACCCCGACAATTGCGCGCCGCTGACCGAGGAGCAGCTGGCCGTGGTAACAGACCGGATAGCAACGCAATTCGTCGGCAACCCGGACGAAGTCGCCGAGCGGTTGCACACCTTGCAGTGCGCCACCGGCGCCGACGAACTCGTCATCACCTCGGTGACTCACCGGCACATCGACCGGCTGCGCTCACACGAGCTGATCGCCAAACGATGGGGGCTGTGCGAATGAACATCCGAGACGGCAAGCACCGCAAGCCGATTCATCTGGCCGCTCACTTTCCGGGCGTCAACAACACCACCGTGTGGACCGACCCCAGGGCGGGCAGTCAGGTCGAATTCGACTCGTTCGTGCACCTGGCGCGCGCCGCCGAACGCGGGTTCTTTGACTTCTTCTTTCTGGCCGAAGGGCTGCGGCTGCGCGAGCACCGCGGCCGGATCTACGACCTGGACGTGGTGGGTCGCCCGGACACCTTCACCGTGCTGGCGGCCTTAGCAGGCGTCACCGAACGGATCGGGCTGACCGGGACCATCAATACCACGTTCAACGAACCATTCGAAGTTGCACGGCAATTCGCGACTCTCGACCATCTGTCCGGCGGCCGCGCCGGATGGAACATAGTGACCTCGTCGGACGCCTTCACCGGCGCCAATTTCCGGCGCGGGGGATTTCTCGATCATGCCGAACGCTATGTCCGGGCCGAGGAGTTCCTCACCGTCGCTCGCCAATTCTGGGACAGCTGGGAAACCGATGCCGTGCTGGCCGACGTCGAAGCCGGGGTCTACATCGATCCGGATCGGGTTCACAGCGTCGAACACTCGGGTCCGCAGTTTGGCGTGCGCGGGTTCGCGACGTTGCCTGCCGGACCGCAAGGGCATCCGATACTGCTGCAGGCGGGCGACTCCGACGACGGCCGAGCGTTCGGCGCTCGGCATGCCGACGCCCTGTTCACCCTGCATTCGTCTCTGGAAAACGGTCAGCATTACTACGCCGACGTCAAGGGGCGGGCCAAGTCATACGGGCGAGACCCCAACCAGCTCAAGGTTTTTCCGGCAGCAACGTTCGTCATCGGCGACACCGACGCGGAAGCCGAAGACAAGGCGCGCTACATCCGTTATCAGCAGGTCAGCGGCGCGACGGCGATCGCGATGCTCGAGCAGGTGTGGGGCCGCGAACTCTCGGGCCACGATCCCGACGGTCCGCTACCCGATTTCGACCCGGTCGTCGACAGCGAGATCACCCAGGGGCGGGTACGGCACGGTGACCCGGTCGCGGTGGCCCGTCGCTACCGCGAGCGCGCCGAGGCGGAGAACCTGTCGATCCGCGAGCTCGTCATCGCCGTCACCAGCCGGCAGCAGTTCGTCGGCACCGCCGCCCGAATCGCCGACGAGATCGACCTATACATCCAGGCCGATGCCTGCGACGGGTTCATCCTGGTGCCACACCTGACACCGCATGGCTTGGACGAGTTCGTCGATCGGGTGGTGCCGCTCTTGCAGGAGCGCGGCGCGTTCCGCACCGAGTACACCGGCGAAACGCTGCGGGAGCATCTGGGGCTGACTACTTGTGGTACGCGTCGTCTTGGATGACCTTGACGCCTCGCCAGCCCCAGTAGACGCAGTGGCGCCGGATCAGGCCGTCGGCGATCTCCATGACCTCGACGAAATCCATCTGCTCGCCGTCGGGTGTATCGCGCGGGTACTCGAAGATCATTGTTCGGTCGCCATCGGTGAGAAAGCCAGTCCGGTAGTAGGTGCGCAATGGTGGCTTTCGTGCGGCTACCCGTTCGAGCAGCGGTCGCAATTCGTCGTGTCCGCGGCATACCCCGGTTTCGGTGCCCATCGTCAGCGGCACTGCCGGGCTTTCCAAGACAGCGTCGGGAGCGTAGAGCGCGAGTAGCGCCTCGACATCGTCATTGCTGAGCGCCTCGTCCCAGTCGTCATAGATGCGTTCAGCGACGTGCTGAAAATTCTCGGTTTCAGGCATGACCCTCCTTTGGCTTGCTCCGCAACGAGTACCCGGTCGGCGTTCGGGTAACCCGCGATTCGACCAGTGCGGCGAGCTTGTCCAGCGCCATCCGGGTGCCGATCTCGTTGTCCCGCGCGGAAACTCCGGGTGGGAGGCCCTCGTGCAGCACGATCACATCGGTGCCTCCGTCGGCGTCGGCAAGCGCCGTCGTCATCCGCATCGCCCCGTGCAGCGCCGGGTCGGATGTCTCGAACTCCAACTCCTCCACCACCCGCTCGTCTGGCACCAGCTCGATGAACAAACCGTGGTAAGTGTCGGTGTGGGCTGCGGTCTTGCCCCGCCGCGCGGGCGACTCGTATGTCAACGAGATCCGAAACTCTCCTCCCGGGCGTGGATCGAAAACATGCACGGCAGCGCTCATATTGTCCGGAACCCGCCAGGTCGCGATCGCCGTTGCGTCCACCAGCGCCCGGTAAACGTCGGCTCGTGAGGCGCGGATATGGCGGACGGAGCGGGTGTTCGTCACCGGTGCCTGTCAGCCAGCGCTGTCGCCTGATCGGTTGCCTCGCGGATCGGGCCGCGCCACACGTCGCCGTGACCGGGAAGCAGCACCTCGGTGTCCAGCAGCGCCAGCGCGGTCAGGCTGCGCAGGCAATTCTGTTGGCTGTGGCTGAACACCGCCGGCAGCAGTTGCGGCCCGCGGTGCCGCAGCAACGGGTGGCCGGTGATCAGCGCGTCGCCGCTGGCCAGCACGCCGTCGACGACATACGAGCAATGCCCGCTGGTGTGCCCGGGGGTGGAAATGGCCATCGGGCGACCGGGCAGACCGTTGGCCGTCTCGGCGGTCAGCGGCTGGGTGGTCGGGATCCCGTCGCGGATCAGTCCGCCGCTGCGAAATACGTGGACGCCCCACACCGCCCACCGTGGCCGCCAGATGCGCAGGGCGACATCGAGAATCGATACCTGCTCCAGATGCTCCCGCTTGGCATGACCCACTTCGTCGGCGTGGCAGTACACCGGAGTGCCGTGCTCGCTGGCGAACCAGATCGCCGAGCCCAAATGGTCGATGTGCGCGTGCGTCAGCAGGATGGCGCGAACATCGCCGGCGTCGTAGCCCAGCTTGTCCAGCGAGGCGAGCACGGCCTGCCGGTCGCCGGGGTAGCCGGCGTCGATCAGCATGACGCCGGTGTCGTCGGTGACCAGCGTCCAGTTGACGGCCTGCCCCTGGCCAAGGTGCACGGTATCGGTGACTTGAACAAGTGTTGGCGCCTTGGACTGGTGGGCCATGCCCGCGAGTCTAGGAGCGATCGCAAGCGCGGCGAAGCCGGGCGCAGCGGGTCGCGACCGAGACTGTAGGAGTAGAAAGAACTGGTGGCTGAACTGAAACTCGGATACAAAGCGTCCGCTGAACAATTCGCACCGCGCGAGCTCGTCGAACTGGCCGTCGCCGCCGAAGCGCACGGCATGGACAGCGCCACGGTCAGTGACCACTTCCAGCCGTGGCGGCACAAGGGCGGGCATGCCCCGTTTTCGCTGGCCTGGATGACCGCCGTCGGCGAACGCACCGAAAGGCTCATCCTGGGCACCTCGGTGCTCACCCCCACCTTCAGGTACAACCCCGCCGTCATCGCACAGGCCTTCGCCACCATGGCCTGCCTGTACCCGAACCGCGTGTTCCTCGGAGTGGGCACCGGTGAGGCCCTGAACGAGGTCGCGACCGGGTACGAGGGCGATTGGCCGGAGTTCAAGGAGCGCTTCGCCCGGCTGCGCGAATCGGTGCGCCTGATGCGTGAGCTGTGGCGCGGCGACCGGGTGGATTTCGACGGCGAGTACTACCGGCTCAAGGGGGCCTCGATCTACGACGTGCCCGAGGGCGGGGTGCCCGTCTACATCGCGGCCGGCGGCGCCGTCGTGGCCAAATACGCCGGCCGTGCCGGCGACGGCTTCATCTGCACGTCCGGCAAGGGCGAGGAGCTGTACACCGAAAAGCTGATGCCCGCGGTGCTGGAAGGCGCAGCGGCCGCTGACCGCAACGCCGACGACATCGACAAGATGATCGAGATCAAGATCTCCTACGACACCGACCCGGAACTGGCGTTGCAGAACACCCGGTTCTGGGCGCCGCTGTCGTTGAGCGCCGAGCAGAAGCACAGCATCGACGACCCGATCGAGATGGAGAAGGCCGCCGACGCCCTGCCAATCGAGCAGATCGCCAAGCGCTGGATTGTGGCGTCGGACCCCGACGAGGCCGTCGAAAAGGTCGGTCAATACGTGTCGTGGGGCCTCAACCACCTGGTGTTCCATGCGCCCGGCCACGACCAGCGCCGATTCCTGGAGCTCTTCGAGAAGGATCTGGCGCCCAGGTTGCGGCGACTTGGCTGACACTTCCGCGATCTACATCGCGGCGCCCGAGCCGGAGACCGGCAAGTCGACGATCGCGCTGGGGCTGCTCAACCGACTGACCGCGACGGTCCCCAAAGTCGGTGTGTTCCGGCCGATTACCCGGCTTGGTGAGGACCGCGACTACATCCTGGAATTGCTGCTCACGCGCGCCACCGCGGGCCTGCCCTACGAGCGGTGCGTCGGCGTCACGTACCAGGAGCTGCATGCCGACACCGACGCCGCGATCACCAGCATCGTCGATGCCTACCACGCAATGGCGCGGGCGTGCGACGCGGTGGTGATCGTCGGCAGCGACTACACCGATGTCGCCGGCCCCGCCGAGCTCTCGGTCAATGCGCGGATCGCGGTCAACCTCGGCGCGCCGGTGCTCCTGGCGGTAAGCGGCAAAGGCCGCACCGCCGATGAGGTCGTCAGTGTCGTCGAGGTGTGTCTGGCCGAGCTGGCGGCTCAGCGCGCCCACGCCGCCGCCGTGGTCGCCAATCGGTGTGAGCCAGCGGAATTGGCCGCCGTCGCCGAAGCGCTGCGCTCGTTCGTCCCGCACGGCTATGTGCTGCCTGACGATCCGCTGTTGTCGGCGCCGACGGTGGCCGAATTGCAGAAGGCCGTGGGTGGGACGCTGGTCAGCGGTGATGCCGAGCTGGTCGGACGCGAGACGATGGGCGTGCTGGTGGCCGGGATGACGGCAGATCATGTGCTGGAACGGCTACGCGACGGCATGGCGGTGATCACCCCCGGCGACCGTTCGGACGTCGTGCTGGCCGTCGCCAGTGCCCATGCGGCCGAAGGGTTTCCGTCGCTGTGCTGCCTCATCCTCAACGGCGGCTTCGATCTGCATCCGTCCATATCGGCGCTGGTGTCTGGCCTACGGCTGCGGCTGCCCATCATCGCCACCGCGCTGGGTACCTACGACACGGCCGGCGCGGTCGCCTCGGCACGCGGCCGGGTCACGGCAACGTCGCAGCGCAAAATCGACACCGCGGTGGAGCTGGTGAACAGCCACATGGATGTCGCGGATCTGCTGGCGCAGCTTGCTATTCCCATCCCGACGGTTATCACGCCCCTGATGTTCACCCACCGGCTGACGCAGCAGGCCCGTGCGGATCGCAAGCACATCGTTCTTCCCGAAGGTGCTGACGATCGGATCCTCAAGGCGGCAGGACGGGTACTCAAACGTTGCGTCGCCGAGCTCACGATCTTAGGCGACGAAGCCCAAATCCGTTTGCGCTCGGCAGAACTCGGAGTCGACCTGAGCGAGGCGAAGATCATCGACCCCCACGACGACGACTTGGGTAACCAGTTCGCCAAGCAGTACGCCGAGTTGCGCAAGGCAAAGGGGATCACCGTCGAACAAGCGCACGAGATCATGCACGATGTCTCGTATTTCGGGACCATGCTGGTGTACAACGGCATGGTTGACGGCATGGTGTCCGGAGCTGCGCACACCACGGCGCACACCGTTCGCCCGGCGTTTGAGATCATCAGGACCGTTCCGGACGTCTCGACGGTGTCCAGCATTTTCCTGATGTGCCTGCCCGATCGGGTGCTGGCCTATGGTGACTGTGCGATCGTCCCGGATCCCACACCCGAACAGCTCGCCGACATCGCGATCTCGTCGGCGCGCACCGCCGCACAGTTCGGCATCGATCCAAAAGTCGCCATGTTGTCCTATTCCACCGGCGATTCGGGTACCGGAGTCGATGTCGACAAGGTCAGGAAGGCAACGGAATTGGTGCGTGCCCGGGACCCGCAGCTGCTGGTCGAGGGGCCCATCCAGTACGACGCCGCGATCGAACCCTCGGTCGCGGCCACCAAGCTACGCGATTCGCCAGTGGCCGGTCACGCTACGGTGCTGATCTTTCCCGACCTCAACACCGGCAACAACACCTATAAGGCGGTGCAGCGAAGCGCCGGGGCGATCGCGATCGGTCCGGTGCTGCAGGGCTTGCGCAAGCCCGTGAACGACTTGTCCCGGGGTGCGCTGGTCGAAGACATCGTCAATACCATTGCCATCACTGCAATTCAGGCGCAGGGCGTGGGCCATGGCCAATAGCACTGTGCTGGTGATTAATTCCGGATCGTCCTCGCTCAAATACCAGCTGATCGATCCTGATTCCGGCACGGCGGGTGCGGGTGGCGGCATCCAACAGATCGGCGAACCGTCATCGCGAGTTGCCGACCACGAGGAGGCGTTGCGCCTCGCGTTCAAGCAGTTGGCCGAGGCCGGCGTAGATCTCAAGTCGTGCGGCCTGGTAGCGGTCGGACACCGGGTCGTGCACGGGGGAAACAAGTTTCACGGTCCGACGCTGGTTGACGACGCGGTTCTCGCTGACCTCAATGAGCTGTCGGAGCTTGCCCCGCTGCACAATCCGCCCGCGGTGCAGGGAATCCAGGTGGCGCGCAAGCTGCTGCCCGAGGTTCCGCACGTCGCGGTGTTCGATACCGCGTTCTTCCACGATCTGCCACCCGCGGCTGCGACCTACGCCATCGACCGCGATCTAGCCGAGCGGTGGCGGATCCGCCGCTACGGGTTTCACGGCACGTCGCACCGGTACGTCAGCGAGCAAGCCGCCGCGTTTCTGGACAGACCGCGTAGCGGCCTGAAACAGATCGTGCTGCATCTGGGTAACGGTGCCTCGGCCTCGGCGATCGCCGGCACCCGGCCCATCGACACATCAATGGGCCTGACTCCGCTAGAGGGGCTGGTGATGGGCACCCGTAGCGGCGATATAGACCCGGGTGTGATCAGCTATCTTTGGCGGACCGCGAAGATGGATGTGGACGAGATCGAGTCGATGCTCAACAATCGGTCAGGCGTCTGGGGCCTGGCCGGCGAGCGTGACTTCCGCAGGCTGCGAACGATGATCGAATCAGGGGACAGCTCAGCCCAATTGGCCTACAGCGTATTCATCCACCGGCTGCGCAAGTACATCGGTGCCTACCTGGCCGTGCTGGGTCACACCGATGTGGTCAGCTTCACTGCTGGAATCGGCGAGAATGATCCGGCGGTCCGCCGAGACGCCGTGGCCGGCATGGAGGAGCTGGGCATCGTGCTAGACCAGGCTCGCAATCTCAGCGGCGGGAAGGGTGCGCGACAGATTTCGGCGGACGACTCGCCGATTGCCGTGCTGGTGATTCCGGCAAACGAAGAGCTGGCCATCGCCCGCGACTGCGTCAGCGTGCTGGCCGGGTCATAGGAAGCCCAGGCTGGTGCGGCCCGCGCCGACCGACGGTGTCGGGTCGGTTCCGATGGTGCGCGACAACAGCTCGTAGTAGATGTCGCGAAAGTCGGTGGTGAACTTCAAGTCTCCGTTGTCGAGGTTGGTGAGGCTGGGCTCCTCGCCGTAGAAGCCGCCCTTGACGGGTACGCCGGCGACGAACGCGGGGCCGGCGGTGCCGTGATCGGTGCCCTGAGAAGCGTTGGCGCGCACCCTCCGTCCGAACTCGGAATATGCCAGCAAGACCACGTTGCGGCCGTGGGGGTCGCCGGCCATCTCCTGCAGAAAACCGGTGACGGCCTCGTCGACGCTCTGCAACAGGCGCTGCTGGGTTTCGCGTTCATTGGCGTGCGTGTCGAACCCGCCAAGTTGGACGGTGTATACCCGGGTCGGGACACGGGCTTTCACCGCCTTGGCCACCATGCTCAGCTGGACGGCCAGCGAATTGTGGCCCTCCGACGAGGGTTTGACGGAAGAGAAGGTTGTGTCGGTGGTCCGTGCGGCACGGTATGCCTTGCACACCGCCGCCATCGCCGGGGTGTCATTAGGATCATCGTTACCCAGCGCGCTCATGATCGTGTCGAACTTCTCGGCCTTACCCGGCGCTCCTCCCGTCGAAAGCGCTGCTGCCGTGTACTTCGCGCCGACTGCCAGTGGGGGCAGTACCGCGCCGATGTTGACCGCCCGCAACGGGTCGTCGCCGGTGGCATCGAGCCAGCGACCGATCCAGCCGGTCGACAGCGGCTCGGCCGGGGATGCCGTCTGCCAGATATCCATCGACCGGAAGTGGCTGTGATCGGGCTGCGGATAACCGACGCCGCGCACGATCGCCAGTTGCCGCTGGTTCCACAGCTGAGCCAAACCCTTCATCGCTGGGTTCAGCCCCAGCTGCTGGTCGAGGTGTACGACATCGGCTGGGGCGTAAGCGAGTTCGGGCCGGGCGTCATGATATGCGTTGTCGGCGTACGGAATCAGGGTGTTGATCCCGTCGTTTCCGCCATACAGGGAGACGATCACCAGCACGCCGGCGTTGGGGGGCAGCGGCCGGTCCTGAGCCGCGCGCAGCAGGTCAGGCCAATCGACCGCCACCGCTGTCGACATCAGTCCGACCGCACCGACGCCTGCGCTGGCGATCAGGAACCTGCGGCGGTTCATCTCGGGCATGGTTGATCTCGGCCAATCTCGCTAGGACGTCAGGTATTCGGGTGTGTTGACGGCGGCAGCGACCAACTGCGGTGGCTGGCGCACCAGGGGTTGCAGCGCCTTCGCGGTGCGGTCCGACCACGCCCCGACACCGATCAGATAGCCGACCGCATCGACGCGATCGCTTGCGCCCGTGCTCTCGATGCCGGACAGGTCGCCCGTGTGCGCCAACTGGGTCGCGGCGCGCAGCCGAGCCCCGGCGCTGGCGGTCGACAGCCACACCTGACCGTTGGGCCAGCCACCGACGCTGGGTGGGTAGAACGGCCGTTGGCCCAGCGTCCGCAGCGTCGTGTCGACCACCTTCAGCCGCGCCGGGTTGTCGACGGGCACCCGCAACGCCCTCAGCACGCCGACAAGCCATTCGATCGGGGTGTTGACCACCGCGGCTCGGCTATCGGTGAACTCGTTGTCGGTCAGGATTGCCTTGGTCAGCGCCCGCAGGTCGCGACCCGCGCCATAGGCCGAGACCAGCCGGTCCAGCGCCTGAGGCGACGGCGGCTCGTCGGAAGCCAATTGCTGCCAAAGACGACCGGCTACATGCTCGGCCGACTTCGGCTGGGCCAGCACGGTGTCGCAGAACCCGGCGGCGTCGAAATTGCGGGTAAGGCCGAACAGTGTCTTGGCCGCGGAGTCATGGCGTTTCGGGATCATCGAGGCGTGGCCGTCAGCGCCGATCACCCATCCCGTCAGCGCCCGGGCACCGGCGCGCACGTCGTCTTCGATGTAGCCGTTGCCGTGCCCCAGGGCGAACAGCTCCATGAATTCACGAGCGAGGTTTTCGTTGGGCGCCTTGGCGGTATTGGTCTGCCCGTCCAGCCAACGCAACATCGCTGCGTCGGTCAGCATCGTGTAGGCCAGGGTGCGGAAATCGCCCAGCGACAGTGTGCGCAGCTTCTGATTCTGTGCGGCCATGTGCGCCGCCACCCTGACCTTCTGGGCCGAGGTGGCGAAGTGGTTGTGCCACAACAGCGTTAACTTTTCGTGCACCGGCTGGCCGACGGCGACCATGCGTCGTAGCCACCAGTCCGACAGCACGCCCTGTTGTTCGGATAGCTGTTTGTAGTACTGCTTGCGGGCCACCGGCGTCGCGCCTTTGCCGGGTGCCCGCGGCGGCTCCAGGCTGGGCATCGGGGTGGCGACCGCACCCGGGTCTGCGTCCGGGTTCGCGCCCAGCATGGCATCGACGTGGCCCGGCCAGTCCCGGCTGACCGCCGCGTCGACCTCGGGTCCGGTCACGCCGAACCCGGCCCGGCGCAGCATGCGTGCCGTGGCGACCCACGGTGTGGACTGCCCCCCTGGCATGAACTAACTGTGCGGGTTCGAGCTGAGAATCAGCTGTGTTTTCCATAACGGTCTTTCCGGCCGACGCGACGCCCTGTGGACAGACGAAGCCGCGGTCGGCGGTTGGTGTGCGACTCTTCGCGGCATGGGGGATGTGGCGGAACCGTTCATCGGCAGTGAAGCATTGGCTCGTGGGGCGTTGAGCCGCCGTCAACTGCGAACGCGCTATCGCGCGGTATTCCCTAATGTCTACCTCGCCAAAGACATCCGGCCTTCCCTCGAACAGCGCATCGCAGCGGCCTGGCTCTGGTCTAATCGGCAGGCGATCATCGCCGGTGCGGCCGCCGCGGCATTACACGGCGCCCAGTGGATTCCCGAAGACGTCCCGGTCGAGGTGGTGCATGCCAGCCCGCGCGCACCCCGCGGTGGGCTGACGCGTCGCGGTGTGTTGAAAGACGGCGAGACGCAGACCATAGCGGGGCGCACCGTCACCACACCTGAGCGAACTGCATTCGACATCGGCCGGCGCGGTGCCGTTCACTCAGCGGTGGCCCGGCTGGACGCACTCGCTCGCGCAACGGGTTTCAAAATCGACGATGTGCTGCGGGTAGCGGAGAACCACCCGCGCTCGCCGGGACTTCGACGACTGGAGACCGCGCTGGAGTTGGTCGACCCCGGCGCGCAGTCACCCCGCGAGAGCTACCTGCGGCTGCTGTTCATCGATGCGGGCCTGCCCAGGCCGCAGACTCAGGTACCGGTGCTGGGTGTCGACGGCATCCCGGCCGCCTACCTCGATCTGGGCTGGCCCGAGTGGATGGTCGCGGTCGAGTACGACGGCGATCAGCATCGAACCGACCGACGGCAGTACGTCAAAGACCTCAGACGGCTGGAGATGCTCGCGGAGATGGGGTGGATCATCGTCCGAGTTGTCGCCGAAGATAGCCCCGCGGCCGTGCTGCGCCGCGTGCGCACCGCGATCGCGGCTTCCAATGTGCGCTGACGAATTTGAGTGTGCGCTGGGGGTTTTGAGTGTGCGCTCAAGGCGGAATCTCGGCGGAATCAGCGCCCTGGACACACACGCAAAGCCCTAGACGCACACGCAAAGCCCTAGACGCACACGCAAAGCCCTGGACGCACACGCAAAGCCGTGGACACACTCGACGCGAAAGAGGCGAACGGACGCCCTAGAACGTGCTGGTGGGCCGCACCTTGTTTGCCATGTCCACCAATGTGTAACGGTGCCGCTGGGTGGGCGCAACCCGGGCCAGGGTGCGCAGCGACGCCTCGACGCCCAGTCGCAGCCCGTGTTCGGTGAACGGGAAACCGAGGATGTGGTTGGTGCTGGCCTCGTTGCCCTCGAGCCAGTCCATCGCCCCGCCCAGAACCAGGGCGCGGATCTGCAGCACGCGCGGCTCGGTGGGGGGCAGCGCTTCCACACGCCGGGCGGCGTCGCGGATCTGCTCCTCCCTGATTTCGCCCGTGGAGCGGCCGGACAAGAGCGTCACCGCACTGGTCAGTCGCGCGGTGGTGAAATGCCTAGAGGTGGCGGGGACTTCGTCGAGGGTGCGCACCGCGGCGGCTCGATCGCCTTCCGCGGAAAGGGATCTGGCCAGACCGAAAGCCGCCGAGATCACGCCGTCATTCGTCTTCCACACCGTCTCGTAGAACTTGTGCTCGTCGGTGCTGCCGGCCAGCTCGGCGGTGGCTGCCAGCGCCAGTTTGGGCGCCAGCTCGCCGGGGAAGGTGTCCAGCACCTCGGTGAAATGCTTGATGGCAGAGTCGTAGTCGCCGGTGAGCACCTCGGCGACGGCCCGGTACCAGACCAACCGCCATCGCCAG
>DASZLQ010000206.1:0-26465 GCA_035552295.1 Mycobacterium sp.
CGCCGCCTCGAGGTCGGGCACGATGATGCCGGTGTGGTAGAAGTCCTCGGGCCGAAGTGCGAACGCCATGATCTTGTCCTTTGCGATCTCAGACGCAGTCCGACGCGCCGTCGACGACGAAGACTGCGCCGCTGGTGTAGCTGCTCTGCTCGGTGCATAGAAAGGCGATCGTGGGTGCAATCTCCCCGACGGACCCGAAGCGGTGCAACGGGATATGAGCCAGCTCGGAATCAACTATGTCCGCTGCGACGTGCATGGGCGCGGTCATCGGCGTGTCTATGGTGCCCGGTGCCACCGCGTTCACCCGGATGCCTTTGGAGGCCCATTTGACGGCGAGATTTCTTGTGATACCGACGATCCCGGCCTTCGCGGCGCCGTAGCCGGGCACTAAGGGAACCGCTCGCAGCGCAGACATCGATGCCAGATTTACCACGCTAGCCCCGCCTTCGGCAGTCGATGCTCTCAACGCACCGTATAGCCCCGCCGTGAGCCGGTACGGCCCGGCGAGGTTGAGCCCCACCGACGCCGCGAAACCTTCCGGCTTCGATTCGTCCAGGCCGCCTGGGAAATTCGCGCCCGCGTTGTTGACCAGTACGTCGAGTCGGCTGAAGCTGCTAGCCAGCGCGTCCACCGAGTGTTGCTCGGTGATCTGCAACTGGCGATAAGCCATGCCGGACAAGTCGGTGTCGTAATCCGTGGCCGCCGCTTTGGTCCCGGTGATGGTGACTTCGGCTCCGGCATCCCGGAACAACATCGCGGTGGCATGCCCGATCCCGCTGGTACCACCGGTGATCAGCACAGCGGTTCCCGTGAAGTCGAAGCCGACGCGCGCCGTCATGAGTTCCTCGCGATTTGTTCTGAGAGCCAAGCACGTTCCCAGAAGTTGGTGCTGTCGGCCAGCAAGCCTTCGTGAGCTTCTCGCAGTACTTCCCGCGCTCCTGGGTCATCTGACGAGACGAGCTCGGCAAGGTGGATGGCGTGCAGCGGGTGGCCCGCGGCAAGGTGTGCCCGCGCTCGATCCACGAGCGCGCCGGCGCCGGCCAGTTCGACCACGTCGGCGGTGACGACATCGAAGCCGAACGGGTAGAGCTCGGTGGTCGACCGGTGGTGGAACCAGCCCGAGTAGTTCTCCCAGATGGCCCGCACATCCCAGGCGACCTTTCCATAGCCCTGGCCCACTTCGTATTCCGCGGGCAGGGTGATCTCACGCATCAGGGTCTGGACGTCCTTCCCGGCGTTCATTCCGGCAACGGTCTGGTCGTGGATGTACTGGATGGCGCTGCGCAGCCGGGTGAGCTCGGCGTTGATGAGATCGGCACCGGCGATCGGTCCGGAGTGACCGGTCACCAGGAGTTCGGGCTGCAGATCGCGCACCCGCTCGACCGATTCGATGGCGGTCAGCGCGTCGCGGTACCGGTCGCCGCGGATCGTGACGAGGTTGGGAATGTGTCCGAAGACCGGACCGAAGGTATTTCCGCACAAACAAATTCGCTCATCGGGCAACCACACCACCAGCGAGTCTGTGGTTTCGCCGCCGGGCACGGAGATCAGCTCCAGCTGTCGCCCGCCGATCTCGAGGGTGAGGGTGTCCTCGAAGTCGAGGTCGACGGTGGGAACACTCTGGCCAGGCAGGCGCTTGGTCGCGAGGCGACGTTGGATCGCCTGTATGCCCGTCGCCAAGGTGTCGTTGAAGGCGAACGCGCTGCGGCTTGCGCGGTAGGGGATGAGGCGTTCGTTGTCGTCGCGCCATGCCGTCCAATTAGCTTGCGCGACAACCGTTGTATCGGAGTCGCGGACGCTGTCCAGGCCGCCAACGTGGTCCACATGGCCCTGGGTGAAGATGATGTAGCGTACCGGCGAGGAGTCGACAGCGTCGAAGTTGGCGCGGTGCACCGGACCCTCGAAGCCCATCCCCGTGTTGACGATCACCCGGCCCGCATCGGTGGTCAGCAGGTAGGCATTCGACAGACCCGGCGAGCACCACAAACCCGGGGCGATCTGCTCGGCTTTTGCGGCAGATGCCGGGCGCATCGCGTCAGCACCGGGCCTGCCGCGATAGACCGGTTCGGACATCGCTGTTGACTCCTTCATTCGGCGAGGACGTCGAATCTATTGAAATAGAACTCGAACCGCCCGCGGAGCTCGTCGGCCGAGATACCGAAGTGCCGTTGCAGGTCGTAGCGGATACGGCCATGCTTTCCACGCGGATTGCTGTCGAGGTAGCGCTGGAACCGTCCGCGCACCTGCGGTGTCAACTCCACACCTCCACGCTGGTACAGCTCGTCGAGTAACGACATCTCGTTGCCGTTGAGATGGTGGAAGCTGATGTCGATGCTGCGATCGGCGGGCACCAGGTCGCGGTCGCGTACGCACGCACTGAGCAGCCGGTGCACCCGGTCGCTCCAGTAGTCGAGTAGCCAGCCCGGGTCGATGCTGGTCCGGCGCAGCCGATCGGAGTAGGCCATCATCGTGATCGCCGATTGGATCACCGCGACGGGATCGCGGTGCGTGAAGGCCACCGTCGCATCGGGAAAGGTTGCCATCAGCGCGCCTAGCTGCTCACAGTGCTGCGGACTCTTGAGGATCCAGGTCTGCGGGCCGCGCAGGAATGTCAACGCCTGCAACACTTTCTTCATGTACACGTAGTGTCGCGTTTGGTCGAGACCCAGGTAGTAGTCGCGCCAATCGGGAACGCGCGCATGCCATTCCAAGACGTAGGCGGCCAGGTCGAGGTCGAGGAGCTCGACTTCCTCCTCGATTGCCTCGGGGAACCGGTCGTGCATGGCGGCCACCACCGGGGCGCTGGCCATGAGTGCGTCGTGTTCGGACTTGGCCCGCGCGTAGCGGGGGTCGACTCCGAAGATGTCGGGGCCTTCGCCTCGCACGGGTATCGGATCCTGGCTTTCCCAGTACGGCAGCGCGCGTCGGCGTGGGTCGGCGGCAATGAGGTTGACCAGATGGGTAGTGCCGGATCGCGGCATCCCGACGACGATGAACGGCTTCTCGATCGGGATCGATTCGATCTCGGGATAACGCTTGATGAGTTCGGTCAACGACAGCCGGTTGCGCAGCAGGCGAACGACGCGTTGCCGCAGAGAGGACCGGATGAGCTGGCGTAGGCCTTCGTCGGCTTCGATCGCGGCCACGTGTGCGCTCATGCGATCACCGAAGCCGTCCGCGTCGTCCAGGTCGTCGGCGCCCGCCTGCTCAACGGCCTCCGCGAGCATCCGATCGATGTCGAACTCGACGCGTTTGGCCTCGGTGAATTCCAGAATCTGGCGCTGCACATCGGTCAGCTTGGGCGCGGTCAGGTCGTCGAAGTCGATGTCAGCGATGTCGGGGCCCGCAGAGCCCATGCGACCGCCTCCTCGACATGGTGTCGAATACTCGACGTATCATTCGAAATATGATACGGACGGTAGGCGCGGTGGAGACCCGTCGTCAACCCACTTCCCCGCCGACCGAGCGGGTGGTCGCGATCATGCAGCTGCTCGGGTCACAACCCACGCGAGCGTTCTCCCTGGCCGATATCTGCCGCGAGTTGGGTATCAGTCGGGCCACGGGCCACGCAATCCTTACGGCGCTCACCGCCCATCACTGGGTGGTGCGCGACAGCGCGACAGCCGCGTACGCCTGCGGACCGGGCATCGCCTCGCTGACCAAGCAGGCTAGCGACCGCACCTTTCACGCAATCCTCCTGGAGATCGCTGAATCCACAGCGACACAGGTGTTTCTGGCACGTCGCGATGCCAACACCCTCGTCGTCGTGGACAGCGCGGGCGAATCCGCGTCCGGAATGCGGGTCGACCGCGGATTGCGCATGCCCCTGGTCGCGCCGTTCGGCCGCGATTATGTTGCGTGGAGCACCGCCATCGCGCGGCGAGCCTGGCTGGAGGGCATCGGCAAACCGTCCACCGCGCTATCACGACGAATCACCGCAGTAATCAACGAGATTCAGGAGCGCGGATATACCGTCGAACGACTCAGCCGCGAGTACCTGCAGGTGTACACCGCGCTCCGTGCTCTTGGGGCAGACGGAGAACCCGACGCTATTACCGCGCGGCTGGCACGCGCGTTCGCCGACCTCACGCTGATCGACGTCTTGCGCGCTGAGCTCACCGAGAGCAGCACGCACAGCATCGCCACCATTTCCGCCCCGATCTTCGACGAAGACGGGGTGGTGTCGATGTCGATCAGCGCCGCGCCGTTCACCGAGCTAGGCGCTGCAGAGGTCATTCATTTGGGCGAGCAGGTCCGAGCCGGGGCACACCGGATCGAAGCGCAGATAACGGACTCTACAAGTTAGCCAGGTCGTCGGGAACGTCGACTTTGTGTTCCTGCAGTGCCTCAAGGGGCACTACCTCCAGGGTGCGCTCGTGCGTGGACGCCAACACCACCGGGGCGGCGCAACCATCGTGATGAGCCCGAAGCCAGTTCAGCGCGGTGACGCACCAGCGATCGCCGGGCAGGAGGCCGGGGAACCGATACTCGGGTACCGGGGTCAACAAGTCATTGCCGATGGAACGCTGGTGCTCCAGGAATTCAGCAGTCATCACGGCACAGATAGTGTGCCGGCCGAGGTCTTCGGGCCCGGACGAGCAGCAACCGTCGCGATAGTAACCAGTCAGTGGGTCAGTACCGCACGGTTCCAGCGGCCCCCCCAGCACATTGCGATCAGGCACCTGTTTAGTATCGCCCTCCCGGCACGAAGTTTGAAGGAACGTCGCCATTCGCGCCACTGCAAATTGCCCCCTATGTCCCCCGCATGCACGCTGACCCACCGGTAGCCAGAGCGTGGACGGCGAAATCGCGGTCAACTTCCTTGCCTTTTCGGCGTTCCGGTCCTGCTCTGCTCCATCATCTGGGCCATCGTCGACGCGATCATGATGTTCACCGGCAGCGTCTAGGACAACCACGGCCGCAAGCTGCGCTAGTGCGGTGTGATCACAGCGCCACCCGCGCTGAACACCGCTTGGTGACAATGAAATAACGATTCTCAGCTAAAGGTATCGCGACGCGCTAAGTAAATGCCGGGTACGGGGCCCCGGCCCGCTTATCGTCAATTCGTGTACCGCCGAACGGTCTTGAAGCTACCGCTGATGTTGGCAGCGGGCAGTGCTCTGGCCCACGCACCCCGCGCCTCCGCGGAACCAGCACCGCGCTCTTCTGGGGAGATAACCCGGTGGTCGGCCGACCGCGCCAACCGCTGGTATCAAGCGCAAGGTTGGCTCGTCGGCGCAAACTTCATCACCTCAAATGCCATCAACCAGCTCGAGATGTTTCAGCCCGGCACCTACGATCCCCGGCGCATCGATACCGAACTGGGCTGGGCCAGGGCGGCCGGACTCAACAGCGTGCGGGTCTTCCTGCATGATCAGCTCTGGGCCCAGGATGCCCGAGGCTTTTCAATGCGTCTCGCGCAGTTCGTCAACATCGCGGCGCGCCACCGCATTAAGCCACTGTTTGTCTTCTTTGACTCATGCTGGGATCCGTTACCCAGACTGGGTCCGCAACACGCGCCGAGGCCCGGCGTGCACAACTCGGGCTGGGTACAGAGCCCCGGCGCCGAACACCTTGGCGATCCCGGCTACGCCCGCGTCCTGCGCGACTACGTAACCGGGGTGTTGACCCAATTCCGCACTGACGACCGCGTTTTGGGCTGGGATCTGTGGAACGAGCCCGACAATCCCGCGAAGGTGTACAGCAAGGTCGAGCGGAAAGACAAGCAGGAGCGCGTCGCAGAGCTGCTTCCCCAGGTGTTCCTGTGGGCACGTTCAGCTGAACCGAGTCAACCGCTGACAAGCGGTGTGTGGCGCGGTGACTGGGGCGAGGCGGCCGGCCAAAGCCCAATCAGTGCTATGCAACTGGACAACGCCGACGTGATCACATTCCACTCCTATGCCGAACCCGCAGGCTTCGAGGCGCGGATCACTGAGCTTGCCCCACTGGGGCGGCCAATCATTTGCACCGAGTACATGGCTCGGCCGCAGGGCAGCACGGTTGAGTCGATCCTGCCCGTGGCGAAGCGCCACAACGTCGGTGCCTTCAACTGGGGTTTGGTCGCCGGAAAGACCCAGACCTACTTTCCGTGGGACTCGTGGGATCACCCGTATACAGCGCCCCCAAAGGTATGGTTTCACGACCTTCTGCTACCCGATGGACGGCCGTATCGGGACAGCGAAATCGAAGCGATTCGGGGACTTACCGGCGCGCAAGGCTAGCCCACACAAGCGCGGGTTAGGGCCTGGGAGGACGGGCTACTCGTAAAGACGCAAGGCGTGAGCTGCCGCGGTTGCCACTTCGCCTCGCAGATTCGAGATCGGTGGACTTCCTCGCAGATGGATTGAGTTCGCGAGCAGGATCACATAGGTATCTGAGCCCGGGTCCATCCAAAGCGTGGTTCCGGTAAAGCCCGTGTTGCCAAAGCTGCCTATGGGAAAGATCAAGCCTCGCGGTTTAGAAAAGGCCGTATCGATATCCCAGCCAAAGCCGAACAGGTTTTGTCCCGTGATCGCCGGATAGTTCGGAGCGATAGCCCTTCGGGCAGCGCGCTTCGCTGCTTCGAGTTGTTGGGCAGTATGTCCGGGCTGCTGGGGGGTCGTCATCAGCTCGAGGGTCGTTTGCTGCAGGGGAAACGTGCTCGGGCGGTCCGCAAGCCGATCAAGCAGGGCCTGCGCATAGATGCTGACATCGTGCGCGGTAGAGAACACACCGGCATTCCCGGCCACTCCGCCCATGCGGCGCGCCGTCGGGTCGTGCACGGTGCCCCGAAGCAGACGATCGTAATCTGGATTCTTGCTCGGATCGTCTCTGCTTTCCTCGTCATGCGCTGTAGGTGCGGTGCGCGCCAAAAGACTGGTGCTCCAGGTACCTGCGGGGCAAGCCACCGGCACGGGCCCTTGTGGCGCGGGAGCCCAAAAAATCGCGGCTCCTCTAATCTCGTGTGGGCCACAGGCTTTGGCCGGAGGAAGGTAGCGGGTGTCTTCCATCCCAAGCGGCTCAAATACGTTTTGCTGAACGTAAATGTCTTCTTGCTCGCCCGTGACTTTCTCGAGCAGCGCGCCAAGCAGGATGTAGTTGATGTCGGAGTAGCGGAAAGCCTCACCGGGACCCGACTGCAGCGGCGTGGTGAGCGCGCGATGAATACCTTCGGCTTTATCGGCCCCGTCCAGTCCCCACGGTTCCTTGAGGCTTACGTCTATCCCTTCGCCTGACGTGTTCGTAAGCAACATGCGAACCGTCACCTTTGCACGCTGTGGATCGTTCGCCGCGTTGAAGTCGGGCAGATACTTCTGCACGGGATCGTCGAACTGGACCTTGCCTTGTTCGTAAAGCTGCATGACGGCGGTCGCCGTTGCGAGGCACTTCGTCAGCGACGCCATGTCGAAGATCGTGTCCTCGGTCATCGGCTCTGCCGGTGCGGGCGATCCGTCGAGCCCCGGTTCGCCCGCAAGCTTGCGCGAGCCATAAGCCTGATGGAAGACGACCTTGCCACCGTGCCCAATTGCAACCACGGCGCCCGGCAGCCCGTGTGCCGCAATCGCATCGTTCATCAGCTTGGAGACGGTTGCGAATTCGGGTGCGGAAGGCGCACCTGGCGGCTGGGTTACCGGCGGCGCCTGCGTTGCTTGCGGCGCCTGCGTTGCCTGCGTTGGCTCCGCCCTGTCGCCTACCGCTGTGTGCGCCGTATAGCCATGTGAGGATGGGACAGCGAGGATAAGTAAGACGGTTCCGACAGCAATGGCCGCCCGCACCAATGGCTTACCGGGCATATCGCAAGGGTAGGTCGACGGCTTGGCAGTCGGGAGGCCAACAACGTGGCGGCAGACTTGCAAGCATGAGGACTCATCCCAATTGACGTCCCACAGGCGGTGGATTGCCCTGCTGGTGGGCATGATGGCGGCCGGTGTCATGCTGGCGCAGTGCACCGCCGCGCCGCCACCCCTTGTCGCCGGACCATCACCGTCGCCCACCGCGTCGTCCGCGGCCAACGCGCCGCCAGCACCGGCCGGCGGGACCGTTCAGCCGGTCACCGCTGCGGAACTCGGTGCGAGCTGGCGGCCCGGCTGCCCGGTCGAACCCGCGCAGCTACGGCGCGTCGACGTCGACCACATCGGTTTCGACGGCCAGACTCACCGCGGTGAGCTGATCGTGCACGAAGACCTGGTGCCGGAGGTCATCACGATCTTCGAGCAGCTTCACCGACTGGGCTTTCCCATCGAGAAGATCCGCACGGTCGACCACTATCCGGGCGCTGATGACGAGCTATCCATGGAGGACAACAACACTTCGGCGTTCAACTGCCGAGGCATCCCAGGAACCAACCACTGGTCTCAGCACGCCTACGGTCGAGCCATCGACCTCAATCCGCTTCTCAACCCCTGCATCTACGCCGTCGGCCTATTCCAACCGCAGAACGCGGCGGCATACCTGGACCGCAGCCGCACCGACCCGGGACTCCTACACGACGGCGACCCGGCTGTACGCGTCTTCACGGACCGTGGCTGGCGGTGGGGTGGCTACTGGACGACCCCCGTCGACTACCAGCACTTCGAGCTGCCCTGATCCTCGCCCGCCTGCTCACACGGTGACCCCTGTCGACGGTGCCTGACCCTCTACTAGGCGATTCAAAGGTATTCGACGTCGTCGCTGGGTCCACGGGTGCTGGCCGGTCCCGTCCAACCACCACCTCGGTTGGCCGTCCTGCTCGTAGCGGGTTATCCGTAACGCCAGGCGACGTGCCTACCCTACCAGGACACTTGCTCGGATCAGTGACTCTACCTGCGGAGATGGCGTTTGCGTCGGATGAGCTCACCCGGCAGTTTCCGTTCGACCGGAAGCGTCATACCGCTTGCTTCTGAGCAAATCGTCGAGTTCTTCCGAGTGGACGAACGATTTTCACAAATCCTGATGTTGTGAGTATGCGCGGAAGTGTTTACGCTGCCATCGACGAGTCAGGCCACCACACCAAAGACGAACGTCACCAAACGGGGGTTGGAAGCATGCCGTTGGTGAGCGGAGCGACTTTCGCTGGCTACACCATCCTGCGGCTGCTGGGCTCCGGGGGGATGGGCGAGGTCTACTTGGCCCAGCACCCCCGATTGCCGCGTCGCGAGGCGTTGAAAATCTTTCCCCAGGCGATGACAGCAGACAGCGAGTTCCACGAGAGATTCCACCGAGTAGCCGATCTCGCGGCAACGCTGTTCCACCCAAGTATCGTCGGGGTGCATGATCGCGGCGAGTTCGAGGGGCAGCTGTGGATCGCGATGGACTACGTCGAGGGCACGGACGCCGCGCAGCTAATCAAAGACCAGTACCCGTCGGGAATGCCGACGCGCGCCGTGTGCGCCATCGTCACCGCGGTGGCCGGCGCGCTCGACTACGCCCATCAGCGGGGCCTATTGCATCGCCACGTCAAACCGGCCAACATCCTGCTCACCGAGTCAGAAGACAGTGTACGACGGATCCTGTTGGCCGGCTTCGGAATAGCCCGGCAACGCGGCGAGATCAGCGGACTCACCGCCACGAATTTCACCGCGGGAACGGTCGCCTACTCCGCACCCGAACAATTGATGGGCTCGAATATTGACCGGAGCGCCGACCAGTACGCGCTGGCCGCCACCACGTTTCACCTTTTCACGGGTGCGCCGCCGTATCAGGATTCCAACCCGGTCGCCGTCATCAGCCAACACCTCAACGCAGCACCACCGAAGCTCACCGATCGGCGCCCGGATTTGGCGCACCTCGATCAAGTGTTATCGACTGCCCTGGCCAAGGACCCCGCCGACCGGTTCGACCGGTGCCGCCAGTTCGCCACAGCCCTCAAGGAGCGGGCCGCCGACTCGAAAAGCGATCGCAGCGCCGAGGCCGCTAGTACCTTGGCCGCCCGTGTCGCGGGGCAAGGTGCCAGGCCGCCCACCAGATCGGCGCGGGAGGGACGACACAGCGCGACAGCACAGTCGACGGTCGCGAAGTCGGGGTGGAGAGCACTGGGGCGCAGGCGGCGCCGGCTCCTCCTCGCGGCGGCGACAGCGGTGGTCGTGCTCACTGTCATCGGCGCCTTCGGCTACATCACTCAGCAAAAGCACAAGACCACTCCTTCCCCGCCCGGCGCCATACTGGACGGCACGTACCGCTTGGTCTACGACACAGCAAAACGGACGGACAACGGCGCGCCGGCCCCCTCGCAGCCCAACACCGATAACACCAGCTGGTGGGCTTATCATTCGCTCTGCAGATCATCCATAGGATGTGTTGCCACAGGGGCCAAACTCGATCCCCACAACCCGCGAGTCATGCTAACCCCAGCTTCCACAGCCGTTCTGCACTTCGCCGATGGCCACTGGAAGGACACGCCTCCGCGATTCCAAAACGATGAGCCCAAGTGCCTCGGAGTCGACGGAAAAGTCGTCGCAGGCACAGAAACCATGGCGGCTGCGAGGTCTTTGGAGCCGCAGCCCGACGGCACGCTCCGAGGCGTTTCGACAACTACTGTTCTCACGAATGAGTGCGGCAATCAAGGCAAGGTGGTTGAGGTCCCTTTTGTAGCGACCCGCACTGGTGATAGGCCTATCGGTGTCTCCGTGGCTGACCCGGCAGGAGTGGCCGCCTCACCGTCGACGAGCGCCCCAACACCGCCTGCCGCAAGTCCCGTACTAAACGGCGCTTATCGATTCGACTACGACAACACGCACCAGACCGTCAACGGACACCCAACGACGGGCGGCGAAAAAACAGAGACCCACTGGTGGGCGTTTCGTTCGTTATGTACATCTACCCGATGCGTAGCCACCGGGGCCACCCTCGCGGACAACAACCAGCAAGAACCCTCGGGTCTCGCAGACGTCGTCCAGTTCATCGACGGAAGCTGGGAGGACACACCTTCTCTGCTAAATCCCGTGCCCTGTGATACCGGAAACGGCACCCAGATGACCACTTCCGGTTGGTCATTCCAGCCACAGGCGGACGCGACACTGCGAGGCGTTGCCACGGACACCGTTATCACCAATGAGTGCGGTCGCCAAGGCTATATGTACAAGACCCCGTTTGTTGTGACACGCATCGGTGACGTGCCGCCGGCCGTCGTTCTGGCCGATCCGGCGTTGTTCTAACCGCAATCGAGCCCCACTCGACTACTACGGCCAACAGAAGAATCGCCGCCGATAGGCTCGACAAGCTCGCCCACTGACCCATCCCCACCCGGCTCAGCCCCGTCATCGCTCGCTACTGCGGATCCAACATTTGATCAACGGGTAGGTACCGATACAGCGTCGCCCTGCTGACGCCAAGGTATCTGGCGATCGCCTTGCCGGTGTGGCCGTCGGCTTTCATCCGCTTGGCCGTGGTGATGTGCTCGGCGTTATCAACCTTTCGAGGCCGCCCGAATTTGGTGCCGTTGGCGCGGACCGTCATTCGACATCCAGCACGTCGCGGCCGCAGCTTCGGGTGAGCCAGCTTCCGACTCTTTCGGCGAGCCTGTGGCGGCTTGCTCGGGTGTCGCTCCGTCGGAGTTCCAATTGAACCCGTTCAGTGAGCCGGTACTTCACGTCACCGACAGCTTCGTTGTCGCCGAAGACAAGGTCAGGATTGAGGATTCTATTGCGATCGCCCAGCAGGATTTTGGCCGTTTCTGGACATTCCAAGCTGGCTCAAGGTGTGTGCGCAGCGAATTCCGCGGGCCTTCTTCGACGGCCTCCGGTGTCCGGAAAGGAAAGTCCAGGTTGACTTTCCTCCCTGCTCCATGCTGAGGCCCGCGCTGGCGAGTATGGCCAGCGCCAGTGGATGGGCATCGCGGTAGCGTCGGCTCAGGGCATCTGGTCTGACGCCGAGATCGGCCCGCCGGAGTTCTCCGACGTCACTTAGCCGGTGATGGATTCGTCGGCAGCGCTCGCGTAGGCCTAACGGCAAGCCAGGCAACCCCAGCAGCCTTACGACCGCTGCTTTCAGCACCCGATTCAAACGGGGGTTTCTCGCTGTCAGCTTTGGCGGTGGCGGAGGGATTTGAACCCTCGGACGGTGTTAGCCGTCACACGCTTTCGAGGCGTGCTCCTTAGGCCGCTCGGACACGCCACCGCCGAGCAGCTTACCGAACCGTCCCCTTGTCACCCCAATCGCTGGCGTGCGAAGAAGGCCTCCAGGGGTGCGGCGCACTCCTGCGCGAGCACACCGCCGCGCACCGCCGGGCGGTGGTTGAGGCGACGGTCGCGGACCACGTCCCACAGCGATCCGACCGCTCCGGTTTTGGGTTCCCAGGCGCCGAAGACCAGCCGATCGATGCGAGCCAGCACCAGCGCGCCCGCGCACATGGTGCACGGTTCGACGGTCACCGCCAGCGTGGTTCCCTGCAGCCGCCACCCGTCGCCCAGCACGCCGGCCGCAGCCCGCATGGCCAGGATCTCCGCGTGCGCCGTCGGATCGCTAAGTGCCTCACGGGCATTCACCGCCCTGGCTAGTTCGGTTCCGTCGGCGCTGACGACCACCGCACCAATGGGGACGTCACGGGGGCCCGCCGTCGCGGCGACCGACAGCGCGGCACGGATCAGATCTTCATCAGTGGTCACCGACCGAGGCGGTCGATCACCGCCGACAGCTGGTCGGCGAAGCCCATCTCCCGGGCAATGCGGCCCAATTGCTCGTCGGCGTACAGGTCGGACTCATCGACGATGACTCCCAACACCGCCTCGGGCAGCCCGACGTCGGACAGCAACCCGAGGTCGCCTTCCTCGAACGGCTCCGCGTCCTCGAGGTCCTCGGGATCGATATCGGCGTCCAGATTGTCCAGCACTTCGGCCGCGATGTCGTAATCCAGTGCGGCGGTGGCGTCCGATAGCAGCAGCCGGGTCCCCGACGGTGCCGGGCGCACGATGACGAAGAATTCGTCGTCCACGTCGAGAAGCCCAAACACCGCTCCGGCGCTGCGTAGTTCACGCAGTTCCGTCTCAGCGGCCGACAGACTCGTCAGCGACTTGGTGGCCATCGCATAACAGCGCCATTGGCCCTCTTCGCGCACGACCGCAACACCGAAGCCGTCCGGCATGTCCGCGGACGGGCCCTGTGCAGAGGCCCGTTGTGCTCCCATGGCCGCATACGCTAGTCGCTGACCAGGCCCCTTGACCAGACAGTCGCACCTGAGCGAGCGAACCTGAACCACCAGGGCGAGCCGAACTGTGCCAACCTTGGACTGTGGCTCGGACTGCAACGAAGACACCGGTGTGCGTGCTCGGTCTGGGACTGATCGGCGGCTCGATCATGCGGGCCACGGCAAAAGCCGGCCGCGAAGTGTTCGGCTACAACCGGTCGGTGGAAGGCGCGCAAGGAGCCATCGCCGACGGCTTTGACGCCAGCACCGAACTCACCCAAACACTGACACGTGCCGCAGACACCGGCGCGTTGATCGTGCTGGCCGTGCCGATGCCGGCCCTGCCCAGCATGCTCGCCCACGTCAGCGAATTGGCCCCCAACTGTCCATTGACCGACGTCGCCAGCGTCAAAAGCGCGGTGCACGACGAGGTTGCCGCGGCCGGTCTACTGCAACGCTTCGTCGGCGGTCACCCGATGACGGGCACCGCGGAGTCGGGTTGGACGGCCGGCCATGCCGGGTTGTTCATCATGGCTCCGTGGGTCGTCAGCGTCGACGACCATGTGAACCCCGTGGTGTGGTCGATGGTGATGACGTTGGCGCTGGACTGCGGCGCGGTGGTGGTGCCGGCCAAGTCCGACGAGCACGACGCCGCGGCGGCCGCCATCTCGCACCTGCCGCACCTGCTCGCCGAGGCCCTGGCCATCACCGCCGCCGAGGTCCCGTTGGCCTTCGCGTTGGCCGCGGGGTCTTTCCGCGACGCCACCCGGGTGGCCGCCAGCGCCCCGGACCTGGTGCGCGCGATGTGCGAAAGCAACGCCGGCCAACTGCTGCCGGCCCTCGACAAAGCCATCGAGCTGCTGAGTCGGACGCGCGACTCGCTCGACTGGGACAACTCGGTGGCCGAACTTGTCGAAGCCGGTCACGCGGCGCGAACCCGTTTTGACAAGTTCCCGCGCTCCGACATCTTCCCCGTCGTCGTCGGCGCAGAGAACTGGCGCGAGGAATTGGCCGCCGCGGGCCGGGCGGGCGGCGTGATCAGATCCGCTCTGCCAAGCCTGGATAGTCGACTATGAACCCGTCGGCGTCGACGCTGACGGTGGTGTCTGCCACCGGTGAACGTAACTTGATTCCTTCGAGACTCCCCGCGCTGGCGTAGCTGACGACGGCCGCGGTGACGGTCATCTCGGGCACGTTCACATAGACCATCGGCAATGCGATCGATTCCGCATGTTCGTGTAGCCCGAGGCGCCGGATCGGCAATGCATTGAAGAACGGGCTGAACACCACATCGACGTCAAGGGCGCCGTTGTACCCAGCACGCGACTCCCCCTGATGGTCGGTCACCAACCACATGTTCTCCTCGTCGCGGGCAATGGCCAGCTGGCGTTCCCGCTCGGCCAGCGTGACGGTCAGCCCGAACCGCTTGGTGGCGCCGGTCTCATCGGTCTGCACTTCGTAGAAGGCGCCGAACGCCGGATTGGTGGCGGTTGCTGCGGCCACGATACGGCCGTGCGCCCTGATTCGCTTGCCGGACACCTGGATTCGCACCGATTCCATCCGGGAGACATCCTGTGCACGCCAGGTCAACATCGCCGGCCAGACGCGCGGAGTCGGATCAGTGGGGCCTGCAGTCACACTCCTACCGTAAAGCGTGTCCATCAACTGCGGCAGGTTTGTCGGTAAGTGCGGCCGGCGTCACGTGATCTCGCCCACCGACGGCCCTGCGCAGCCGCCCGGTGCCGGGCACCGAGACCCACACCACCGACGCCAGCAGACCGTCGAGGATCAGCGCCAACGCCGCCACCGCCAGCGCGCCGACCAGCGCGAGTTGGAATTCGCGCTGTTTGATCCCGTCGATCAGGTATCGGCCCAGCCCGCCAAGGCTGGCGTAGGCGGCCACCGTTGCCGTCGCGACCACTTGCAGCGTCGCGCTGCGCAGCCCGCCCAGGATCAACGGCATCGCATTGGGTACCTCGACACGCAGCAGCACCTGGGTCTCCGTCATGCCCATCGCGCGAGCGGCATCGACCACCGTCGGCTCGACACTGGCGATGCCCGCGTAGGTGCCCGCCAGCAGCGACGGAACGCCCAGCAGCATCAGGGCAACCAGCGGTGGGCCGAGGCCCAGCCCGAACAGCAGCACCCCCAGCAACAGCACCCCGAGCGTCGGCAGCGCGCGCAGTCCGTTGACCGCGCCCACCACCAGCAGCGTCCCGCGGCCGGTGTGCCCGATGATCGCCCCGAGCGGAACGGCGATCAGCGCCGACGCGCCCACCGCGATGGCGGTGTACTCCAAATGCTCCAAGATGCGCGCCGCGAGCCCGACCGGGCCGGTCCAGTTGGCGGCGGTCAAGAGGTAGGAGACCGCCTGTTCCAGGAAGCTCATTGGGCGCCGCCCGCGATCGGTGCCGCGACCGGGCGGAGCCGACGAGTCGGACGCGCAGCACGGTCCCAGGGCGTGACGAGGCGCCCGGCCAGCACGATCATCAAGTCGACGATGATGGCAAGTAGGAGCAAGACGATGATCCCGGCAAGGATTTGATCACTCTTGTTGGTCTGGTAACCCATGGTGAACCAGGTGCCCAGTCCGCCGATGCCGATCACCGAGCCCACCGAGACCATCGCGATATTGGTCACCACTACCACCCGCAAACCGGCGATCATTACCGGAATAGACAGTGGCAGTTCGACTTTCACTATCCGTTTGATCGGCGGATAGCCAACCGCGGTGGCGGCGTCACGCACTTGCGTCGGCACCGCGTCCAGCGCCTCGAGCACTGCACGCACCAACAGCGCGGTGGTGTAGGCCGTCAGCGCGACAATGACGTTGGCCTCGTCGAGGATTCGGGTTCCGATGATCACCGGCAAGACCACGAACAACGCCAGTGACGGGATGGTGAATACGACGCCGGCGGTTGCCGTCGTCAGCCGCCGAGGAACCTGGGCGCGCTGCACCAGCGCACCCAGGGGCACCGAGATCGCCAAACCGATCAGCACGGGCAGCAGCGACAGTCGCAGATGCACCACGGTAAGTCCCCAGGCGTCGTGGAGATGAGTAAGCAGGTAGTGCATGGTCAGTCCTGCCGTCGGGCTTCCACCGCGGCCAGCACGTCGGTGGCCAATATGCCGCCTACGACCTTGCCGTCGGGATCAACGGCGACACCGACGGCCGATGGCGAGGACAACGCCGCGTCGAGCGCCTGGCTGAGATTGCCGTTCGGACGGAACTGCGAACCGACGGCATTGATGCTGTCGGACAGCGAAGCCCCACCGCGCTGACGGCGCCAACCCTCGGCGTCGATCCAGCCCACTGGCAGGCCGTCGTCGTTGACCACCAATTTCCAGCCATGCGTGATTTGTGTGCCAGCGTCATTGACCAGAGCGCTCACCGAAATCTGCTCGATATCGTGCAGCGGCAGCCCGGATGCGTCGATGAGCTGCAGCCAGCGATAGCCGCGGCCGAGACCGATGAACCTCGCCACAAAGTCGTTTGCCGGTCGCGACAGCAGCCGAGGTGGTTTGTCGTACTGCTGGAGTACACCGCCGCGTCCGAACACCGCGACCTGGTCGGCAAGCCTGAGCGCCTCGTCGATATCGTGGGTCACGAACACGATGGTTTTGCGTAATTCGCTTTGCAGACGCAATATTTCGTTTTGCAGCTCGTGACGGACCACTGGGTCCACCGCCGAGAATGGCTCGTCCATCAGCAGGATGGGTGGGTCCGCGGCCAGGGCGCGTGCCACCCCGATGCGTTGTTGTTCACCGCCGGAAAGCTGCGCTGGATATCGGGTGGCGAGCTTGGCGTCCAGCCCGACGCGTTCGAGCACCTGATAGGCGGCTTTGCGGGCGGCCCGCCGGCCCTGGCCCTTGAGTACCGGCACGGTCGCGACATTGTCGATCACCCGTTGATGCGGCATCAGCCCCGCATTCTGGATGACGTAACCCATCCCGAGGCGCAGCTTCACCGGGTCGACCCTGGACACATCGAGCCCGTCCACCGTAATGGTGCCGGAGGTCGGCTCGACCATGCGGTTGATCATCCGCAGCGCCGTGGTTTTGCCGCTGCCGGAGGAGCCGACGAAGACCGTCAGCTTGCCGTCGGGCACTTCGAGGCTCAGCTGGTCCACAGCGGTGCTGCCGCCTTGGAATACCTTGCTGACTTTGTCGAAACTGATCATCATTGCCCCAACGGGTGATCGAAGCCGTTGTCGCGTACCCAGTTTCGGGCTACCTGGCCAGGGTCTATGCCCGAATTTCCTGCCACCGCGGCGTTGAGCGCGGCAACCCCGGGCGAGGTCAACTTCGCCGATACCGCGTCGAGCACATCCTTGAGATGATCCGACTTCTTCTGCGAATTCACCAGCGGCACAATGTTACCGGCCAGGAAGTTGTGCTCGGGGTCCTCCAATACAACCAGGTGCTCTTGGGGGATGGCCGGTGACGTGCTGAAGATATTGGCGGCGTTCACCATTCCCTCGACCAGCGCACGCACCGTCACCGCACCGCCACCGTCCTCAATCGCGACGAAATTACCCGGACTGATATTCAGTCCGTACTTCTGCTTCAGGCCGGGCAGCCCGGAAGGGCGGGCCTGGAAGTCTGAGGGCGCTCCGAATTTCACATCCGGCGAGTGTGCTGCCAAGTCGGCGATTGTTTTCAGATGCCAATCCGTAGCGGTTCCACCGGTGACGGTGACCGTGTCCGTGTCGGATGCCGGCGAGGGCGTCAGAATCGAGAGATCACCGGGCAGTCGCTTGTAGAGCTCCAATTCGACGGCATCGAGCATTGTCGCCGTGGACTTGGGCTCAAAGTATTGCAAGAGATTGCCGATGTACTCTGGCACCAAATCGATGGAATGGTCTTTGAGCGCCGGAATATAGGTCTCGCGGCTACCGATCCCCATCCGGCGCCCGACCTCAAACCCGTTGACCTGCAACGCCTGTGCATAGATTTCGGCCACGATCTGAGATTCCGGGAAATCGCCGGAGCCCACGACGATGGACTTCATGCTGCGGGTCTCTTCCCCCAGCGGATCTGAATTGCTGCACGCCACAATCAGGCACGCCGACACCAGCAACACTGCCGCGGAGCGTGTCGCGCTCCGCACGCGCGGCAGCATCCTCATACCGGTGACATTAACGGCAGAAACGACGGGACGCTGCAAAGGTTTCCTGCGTGGTGTGGTTTCATTCCGGGCCCGATAGGACAAAAATGACACTATGAGCAGCCAAACCCCTGCCTCGCCCAGCCAGCCACCCGCTAAGCCCGCGCAGACGCCGGAGGGCGGCACAAAATCGGCAGAACCAGCCATCGGGTTGACCCGCGCCGGCGCCCTATGGACGGCATTGATCGCCGGATTCCTGATCCTGATCCTGTTACTGATCTTCATAGCCCAGAACACGGCGTCGACGCCGTTCCAGTTCTTCGGCTGGCACTGGAGTCTGCCGCTTGGCGTGGCCATTCTGCTGGCCGCGGTGGGTGGCGGACTGCTCACCGTGGCCGTCGGCACCGCACGGATCCTTCAGTTGCGCCGCGCGGCCAAGAAGCACCACGCAGCAGCTTCGCGGTAGCCGCGCACACTCGACGCGCGCCTAACCGGACAGCTTGGCGAGTTCGGCCAGCCCACGGGCGATCAACGGCGCCACCACCTCGGGCATGTGCTCGGAGCCTGTCCCGCGTGCCTGGTCCGACATACGCCTGCGGAAGTCGATGCCTGCGGCGATGATGGCGAGCTTGAAGTAGGCCAGGGCCATGTAGAACTCCCAGTGCGCGAGCGGCAACCCGGCGACCAGGGAGTACCGGTCGGCGAGCTCGTCGGCCGTAGGCAGCAGCGGCGACGTCCAGGCGGCTTGCGCGTTGACGATCAAGTTCAGCGCGGGATCGCGGTATACGCACATCAGGGCCGCGTCGGACAGCGGGTCCCCCAGAGTCGAGAGCTCCCAATCCACAACGGCGCGGACCCGGGTCGGGTCGTCGGAGTCCAGGATGGTGTTGTCGATCCGGTAGTCGCCATGCACGATCGACGTACGGCTCTGCTGCGGAATGGCTTCGTGCAGACCGGAATGCAGCCGTTCCACGTCTGCATCGCGGTGGTCGTCGGGCAGCCGCACCAACTCCCACTGCGAGCCCCATCGCCGCACCTGGCGTTCCAGGTAGCCGGTGGGCTTGCCGAAATCACCCAGCCCGACGGCGTCCGGGTCGACGCTGTGCAAGTCGACGAGCACCCGGATCAATGCGTCAACGCAACCGTCGATGACGGTGTGACTGAAGGCTTCCAGTTGCGCACGGCGGCGGACCACTTGCCCGGCAACGAATTCGACGATCTGGAACGGCGCGCCCAGCACCGCATCGTCCTCGCATAGCGCGATCGCGCGGGCCACCGGTACCGGTGTGTCCTGCAGCGCCGCAACCACCTTGTACTCGCGGGCCATGTCGTGAGCCGATGGTGTCAAACCATGTAGGGGTGGACGCCGCACCAGCCAGTTCGTTTTGTCGTCGTAGACCCGGAACGTCAGATTGGAGCGGCCGCCGGAGATGAAGTCCGCCCGCAACTCGCCGTCGCGATCGATGCCGAGCGAGCGCAGATACCGGTTCAGCGCGGGCAGGTCGAGCCCGTCGAGTCGGTCATCCGAGGTCACCGAACTTGTTTACCATCGCTGATTGCGGGGCAACAGGTCCCACACGTGTTCGACTGCGTTGACCGTCGCCACCGTCGGCTGGCCGGTGCGTGAGTACAGCAGGCGGGTCACCGACGCGTAGTCCACGGGAAACGACAACAGCCGGGCCGTCCCGAGAATCTCGTGCAGGAGCAGGTTGATCACTCCACCGTGGCTGAACACCGCGACGGTGTCTTCGGGATCGGCGACGGCAACAAGATCGCCCACCGCCGCCAGCACCCGCGCCCGGAAAGCGTGTTCGTCGACCGCACTGGGAAGATGCCCCTGGGCCAGCCGCGCCCACTCCTGAGGGTTTTCCGCACGGATCTGCTCGACGGGGATGTACACCGGAAGGTCGCGGTCATATTCGGCGAATCGCTCGTCAACCTCGACGGACAGCTCCCGCGCCGCCGCGACCGGTTCGGCGGTCTGGATGGCGCGGCGCTGCGGGCTGCTGACCACCCGGGAGACAGGGAACCTGGCGAGCGCCTCGGGCAGGCGCGCAACCTGGGCTATCCCTTCATCCGACAAGTCCGGGTCGGAGCCCTGGCCGTGTTCGCTGCGCTGCGGCAACGCGTGCCGGACCAGTAGCACTTGCATGTTTCTTCCCGTCGTCGGATGGTGGGCAGCGCCAGTTTCTCATCGCGCCCCGTGACGCCGATCCCGAGGAGGACAGATGACCCAACCGGGCATGGATTGGGACGCCGCCTATCGACAAGAAACACCACCCCCATGGAGCATCGGCCGGCCGCAACCCGAGCTGGCGGTTCTCATCGATCAAGGCAAGGTCCGTAGCGACGTGCTGGACGCCGGTTGTGGCCATGCCGCCCTATCGTTGGCCCTAGCCGCGCGCGGCTACACAGTCGTCGGTCTGGACGCCAGCGCGGCTGCGATCGACGCGGCGGCCGCGGCCGCGGCCGAACGAGGACTGACAACAGCGACTTTCGCGCAGGCCGACGTCACTACCTTTCGTGGCTATGACGGCCGCTTCTCCACCATCCTGGACAGCGGACTGTTCCACGCGCTACTGCCCGAGAGGCGCCAGGACTATCTGCAGTCGATCTTTCGGGCTGCTGCGCCGGGGGCATCGCTGTACATCCTGGCGTTCGTCGCCGGGGCATTAGGCCACCAGGACGATAGCGACCGGCCCGGCCCGCGCGGCTTTACCGAAACCGAGTTGCACGACGCCGTCTCGACGCTTTGGCGGGTCGATGATGTCCGCCCCGCGAAGCTCTACGGTAACGACAGTGCCCTGGCGTCGTCCGGTGGTGCGCTCCCGAACGTCAAACACGACGACGAAGGCCACTTTATGGCGCCGGGGTTCCTGCTCAGCGCCCACAAGCCCGAGGGGTGACGCGGGCTCCCCAGCGCCTGGGGAGAATGCTATTCTCTGTGCGGAGAGCGGGGTGTGCGGACAATGACGACTGCCGGCGAAACCGAACTGGACCCGGGTGTTCTTGGGCGTTGGCTGGATGCCAACGCCGCACCGGGCAGCGGCGAAGAACCATTACTGGAACAGCTCAAGGGGGGCTCACAGAACACCCTGTACCTGATTCAGCGTGGCCCCGAGCGCATGGTGCTGCGGATGCCCGGCGCACGCGCCGACGCTGCTCGCATCGACGGGTTGCTGCGGGAGATCCGGCTGGTACGGGCGCTGTCCGGCACCGACGTCCCGCATGGGGCGCTGATCGCCGCCGACGACACCGGCACCGTGCTGGGCATGCCGTTCTACGTGATGCGGGCCATCGACGGGTGGAGCCCGATGGACGGCGGATGGCAGGCCCCGTTCGATACCGACCTGCAGGCACGACGCGGCCTAGCGTTCGAACTCGTCGCCGGCGCCGCCAAGCTGGGCCGAGTGGACTGGCGCGCCCAAGGGCTCGAAGGATTCGGCCGTCCGGACGGATTTCACGAGCGGCAGGTCGATCGCTGGCTCGCGTTTCTGGAGACCGTCAAGGTGCGCGACCTGCCCGGCCTGGACGAGGCCGCCGACTGGCTGCGCCGCAACCGGCCCGCACACTACAAGCCGGGCATCATGCACGGCGACTATCAGTTCGCCAACGTCATGTTCGCGCACGGTGAGCCTGCTCGGCTTGCCGCGATCGTGGACTGGGAGATGACCACCGTCGGCGATCCGCTGCTGGATCTCGCCTGGGCGCTGTTGGGCTACGACGGCGAAAATCCGCGCGCCGACGGGTTTTATCTGGACATGCGGGGCATGCCAACCCGCAGCGAATTGCTCGAGCACTACGAGACGATCAGTGGGCTTTCCACCGAGAACATCGACTACTACCTGGTGCTGGCCAACTGGAAGCTGGGCATCGTGCTGGAGAAGACTTACGCCGCCGGGGTGCGCACGGGCAAGGTGGACCCCAAGATCACCGAGACCTTCGGGTCGATGATCCCGCAGCTCATCGCCACCGCGGCCGAGCTCGCCCGATCACTGCCGGCAAAGGGACGCTGAAATGGGTTATGCGGACGAGATTTTCGACCTCACTGATCGTGTCGTGCTCGTCACCGGCGGCAGCCGCGGACTGGGACGCGAAATGGCGTTCGCCGCCGCGCGCTGCGGCGCCGACGTGGTGATCGCCAGCCGTAATATGGACAACTGCGTGGCCACCGCCAAGGAGATCGAAGCCGAGACCGGCCGCTCCGCCATGCCCTATCAGGTGCACGTCGGACGCTGGGAACAGCTCGACGGATTAGTCGAGGCGACATACGACAGGTTCGGCAAGGTCGACACCTTGATCAACAACGCGGGCATGTCGCCGCTGTACGACAAGCTGACCGACGTCACCGAGAAGCTGTTCGACGCGGTGGTCAACCTGAACCTCAAGGGGCCCTTCCGGTTATCGGCATTGGTGGGCGAGCGGATGGTGGCCGCCGGCCGCGGATCCATCATCAACGTCAGTTCCACCGGGTCGCTGCGCCCGAACGGCGGCATCATTCCCTACGCCGCGGCCAAGGCCGGGCTCAACGCCATGACCGAAGGGCTGGCACAGGCATTCGGACCCACCGTACGGGTCAACACGCTGATGGCCGGACCCTACTTGACCGACGTCAGCAAAGCCTGGGGTCTCGAGAACGACACAACCAACAGGTTCAGTCACCTCTTCTTGGAACGCGCCGGCGATCCGCGCGAAATTGTCGGTGCCGCGCTGTTTTTAGCTTCCGATGCGTCCAGTTTCACCACCGGTTCGATCTTGCGCGCCGATGGTGGCATTGCCTGAGAGATAGGAGCATTCAAATGCCTTGGGACTTCTCCACCGAGCCGGAGTTCGAGAAGAAGCTGGACTGGATCCGCGAGTTCGTACGCGAAGAGGTGGAACCCCTCGAGGTGCTGTTTCCGGGCTGTGAGTTCCTGCCGCTGAACGACGAGCGCCGCCGCATTGTCGACCCGCTCAAGCAGCAGGTCCGCGACAACGGCTTGTGGGCTCCGCATTTGGGCCCGGAGCTGGGCGGGCAGGGCTTCGGCGCGGTCAAGTTGACGCTGATCAACGAGATCCTGGGCCGTAGCCCGTGGGCGCCGATCGTATTCGGCACGCAGGCGCCCGACACCGGCAACGCGGAGATCATCGCCCGCTTCGGCACCCAGGACCAGAAGGACCGCTATCTGGCCGGATTGCTGTCCGGAGAGATCTTTTCCTGCTTCTCGATGACGGAACCACAAGGCGGTGCCGATCCGCGCGTCTTCACCACCCGCGCCGTCCGCGACGGTGACGACTGGGTCATCACCGGCCGAAAGTATTTCTCCTCCAACGCTTCTGTCGCCTCATTCTTCATTGTGGTGGCGATCAGCGATCCTGACGTGCCGGTCCACCGCGGTGCATCGACGTTCCTGATCCCGGCCGGAACCCCGGGCCTCACCGTGGCAGCAACCCATCATTTGGTCGGAGCGGACCCGCATGAGCCGGGGCATTCCCTGGTGCACTACGACGGGGTGCGGGTGGGATCGGACGCGTTGCTCGGTGAACCCGGCCAGGGCTTCCTGATTCTGCAAACCCGATTGGCCGGCGGGCGCCTACATCACGCGATGCGTTCGATCGGAATGGCGCAGCGCGCCGTCGAAATGATGTCAAGGCGTGCCAAAAGCCGCTTCACACAGGGTAGTTCGCTGGCAGATAAGCAGTTAGTGCAGGAGTTCGTTGCCGACTCTTATACCGAGTTGATACCTTTCCGGCTGACCGTGCTGCACGCCGCGTGGCTCATCGACAACGGCGACGAGCACGCCGCCCGCGCCGAGATCGCCGCCTGCAAGATCTTGGCGTCACAAGTGCTGAAATCGATTGCGCTGCGCGCCATTCAAGTACATGGCGCGCTCGGGCTTACCGACCAGCTACCACTGGTCAACGTCCTACTGGGCGGCATCGCGCTCGGTTTGGCCGACGGCCCGACCGAGGCACACAAGGTCAACCTGGCCCGCATGCTGCTCAAGGGATACGAGGCCGAAGACGGTGATTGGCCCAGCGAGATGCTGGATGTCCGCCGTGCGGCCGTGCGCGCCAAATACGGTGAGCTAGTTGACCAATAGCAGAGTCACCGCGGCCGTCGAGCGGGCACTCGACGACCGCCAGCGGGAGGCCACCGAGGAGGTGGAACGCATCCTGGCCGCCGCTGTGCGGGTGATGGAACGGGTCGCACCCGAACCGCCTCGCGTCAGCGATATCGTCGCCGAGGCCGGCTCGTCGAACAAAGCGTTCTACCGCTACTTCGCCGGTAAGGACGATCTCATCCTGGCGGTGATGGAACGTGGGGTGGCGATCGTCGTGTCCTACCTTCAGCATCAGATGGCCAAGGAGTCCAGGCCGGAGGACAAGGTTGCACACTGGATCGAGGGCACGCTGGCACAGGTCGCTGACCCGTACCTGATTAGTAAGAGCCGCGCGGCGGCCGGACAATTGTCGACCGGGGCCGGCTGGCGAGCGGTCGACCAGGAAATGTTGCGGCCGCTACGTGATCTGCTGATCGAGCCGGTTACGGCGCTGGGGAGTAGCGACGTCGATCGCGACGTCGAGGCGGTGTTCTGCTGTACTTCCGCGAAGCTGCGACGATACCTGGGTTCGGCTGACCGCCCCGGGCCAGACGACATCGCACACGTGGTGCGGTTCTGTCTAAAAGCGCTGGGGGTCAATTGATGCGAGCCGTTGTCTGCCAGGCTTACGGCCCACCGGAGGACTTGGTGCTCACCGACATTGCCGAGCCCGTCCCGGGTCCCGGTCAGTTGCTGGTGCGGGTGCACGCCGCGGCCGTCAACTTTCCCGATGTGCTGTTCATCGCCGGCAAGTACCAGATCCGGATCCCGCCGCCGTTCATACCGGGCAACGAGATCGCAGGCGAAGTGATGGTCGCCGGCGAAGGCACGCCGTTTCGCCCGGGCCAGCGCGTGTTCGGCACGACTTTCGGCGCGTTCGCCGAGCAGGCGCTGCTCGACGCGGGCACCGCGGCGGTCATCCCCGACGACGCAGACTTTGCGTCGGCCGCCGCGTTTGGCGTGACCTACCGCACTGCGTACCACGCGCTGCGCTCGGTCGCCGAAGTCGCAGAAGGGGACTGGGTCGTCGTGCTGGGCGCCGCGGGCGGGGTGGGTCTGGCCGCCGTCGACCTGGCGGTGGCCATGAAGGCTCGAGTGCTGGCCGCGGCGTCCAGCGCGGAAAAGCTCGAGCTATGCCGTGAGCGCGGCGCCGAAGCCGTCGTGGACTACGACCGGGAAGACCTCAAATCCCGCATTCGCGAGCTCACCGGCGACGCCGCCCGGGTTGTCCTCGACCCGGTCGGCGGGTCCTATTCGGAGCCGGCGTTGCGCGGTCTCGCGCGCGGCGGAACCTTCGTCACTCTCGGCTACGCCGCGGGAACGATCCCGGCCATTCCGCTCAATCTCGTTCTGCTCAAGGACATCACCGTCCGCGGGATGGAGATCCGCACCTTTCTGGGCGACCACCCGGCCGAAGCCACCCGCGACATGGAGGAGTTGTCGCAGATGTTCGCCGCCGGCACCGTCCGGCCGTACATCGGCGCACGATTCCCGTTGTCCGAGACACCGGCGGCACTACGGCATGTGGCCGAGCGCAAGGTGCTGGGCAAGGTGGTTATCGACGTCGCGTGAGTTCTCAGGGTGTGACGATATTGAAATTGCTATCCGGCGCATCGAGTACGCCCAGGAACGCCTGCAGCGCCGTCTGGTCATCGGATATCTTGAGCCCGGGCGAGCTGAGGTCGCCCAGCGCCACTGCTAGCAACCGAAACTTACTGTCTAGCTTGACCGTAACGTCTGCCGTCGCGGGGTCGGCAGCCACCTTGCGATAAACGAGCACACCGTTGCGCAGGGTGAGTCGGTAGTTGGCGGCTAGATCGGCGAACGAGATATCGATGGCGATGTTGAGGTCCCAGCTGCGCGGTCCATCGACCCGGAGAGCGAAGCTGTCGAAAAGCTGCTCCGCTGTGAGCTGGTTGAGCATCGAGATCGAGGTGGCCGTAACCGCAGTACCGAAATTGCCGGCACGCAATTCGGTTGCCCCGCTCATGAAGAAGTTTCGCCATGTCGCGTTTTCGGCGCCGTAGGCGAGCTGCTCCAGCGTATCGGCGTACAGCGCACGGGCCGCCGTGTGCTCACTGTCGGTAAAGACGGCGTGATCGAGCAACGTTGCTGCCCAACGGAAGTCAGCGGAATAGAAGGCTGCCTGGGCGATTTCCACCACCCGGTCGATCCCGCCCATCGCGTCGACGTAACG
>DASZLQ010000207.1:0-10604 GCA_035552295.1 Mycobacterium sp.
CCTGCGTGGCCCATCGTCTTGCCTTCTGGCGCAGTGAATCCCGCGACATAGCCGACGACCGGTTTGGATACGTGCGCCTTGATGTAGTCGGCCGCACGCTCCTCGGCGTCACCGCCGATCTCACCGATCATCACGATGACCTTGGTGTCGGGATCCTTCTCGAAGGCCTCGATGGCGTCAATGTGGGTGGTGCCGATGACCGGGTCGCCGCCGATGCCGATGGATGTGGAGAAGCCGAAATCGCGCAGCTCGTACATCATTTGGTAGGTCAGCGTGCCGGACTTGGATACCAGCCCGACGGGGCCCGGGCCGGTGATGTTGGCCGGGGTGATGCCCACCAGCGCCTGGCCCGGGGTGATGATGCCGGGGCAGTTCGGGCCGATGATGCGGGTCTTGCCCCCCTTGCGCAGGTTGTAAGCCCAGGCATATGCGCTGTCCTGCACCGGGATTCCTTCGGTGATGACCACCAGCAGCGGGATCTCGGCGTCGATGGCCTCGATGATGGCGTCCTTGGCGTACACGGGCGGCACGAAGATGATCGAGACGTCGGCACCGGTTTTCTCGATGGCCTCGACGACGGTGCCGAACACCGGCAACTCGATGGGCTTGTCGTTGACGTCCTTGTGCGCAACGGTGGTGCCGGCCTTCCGGGCGTTGACGCCGCCGACGATCTGCGTGCCGGCCTTGAGCATCCGCGCGGTGTGCTTGGTCGCCTCAGCGCCGGTGATGCCCTGGACGACGACCTTGTTTTCTGCGGTCAGAAATATAGCCATGGGGTCATGCTTCCTTTCAGGCGCTCGCCAGCTCGGCGGCCTTGTCGGCGGCTTCGTCCATCGTCGGCACCAGCGTCACCAGCGGGTGGTTGGCCTCGGCCAGAATGCGCCGGCCTTCGTCGACGTTGTTGCCGTCCAAGCGCACCACCAGCGGCTTGTTGGCCTCGTCGCCCAGGATTTCCAATGCCTTGACGATCCCGGTCGCTACGGCATCACAGGCCGTGATGCCGCCGAACACGTTGACGAACACGCTCTTGACCTGCTTGTCGCCCAGCACCACGTCCAGGCCCGCGGCCATCACCTCAGCCGACGCGCCGCCGCCGATGTCCAGGAAGTTGGCCGGCTTGACCCCGCCGTGCTTTTCCCCGGCATAGGCCACGACATCGAGGGTCGACATGACCAACCCCGCGCCGTTGCCGATGATGCCGACCTCGCCGTCGAGCTTGACGTAGTTGAGGTCGTGCTCCTTGGCCTTGAGCTCCAGCGGGTCGGTGGCGTCGCGATCCTCGAACTCGACGTGACCGGGCTGTCGGAAATCGGCGTTGGCGTCAAGGGTGACCTTGCCGTCCAACGCCAGAATCCGGTCGTCGGGGGTACGCACCAACGGGTTGACCTCGACCAGCGTGGCGTCTTCGCCGACGAACAGCTCCCACAGCTTGGAGATGGTGACCGCGGCGGCGTCGAGCACCTCGGCCGGCAGGTGGCCCTGCTCGGCAATGGAACGCGCGGTTGCCAAATCCACGCCCTTGACGGCGTCCACCGGGACCTTGGCCAGCCGGTCGGGCTTGGTGGCCGCGACTTCTTCGATCTCCATACCGCCCTCAACCGAGCACATCGCCAGGTAGGTGCGGTTGGCGCGGTCGAGCAAGAAGGAGATGTAGTACTCCTCGGCGATGTCGCTGGCCTCGGCGACCAGCAGTTTCTTGACGACGTGCCCCTTGATGTCCAGGCCGAGAATGTTCTTGGCGTGTTCGTAGGCGTCTTGGGGTGTCGCGGCATATTTGACGCCACCGGCCTTGCCCCGCCCGCCGATCTTGACCTGCGCCTTGACCATCACCGGACGACCGATCTCTTCGGCGATCGCCTGAGCACCCTCGGCGGTGTCGGTCACTCGACCGGGCGTACTCGGTACGTTGTGCTTGGCGAATAATTCTTTGGCTTGATACTCGAAAAGGTCCATGGGCTCACTGTCTTCGTTCGGCTTGCTGCTAGGCCTGTACGTAGGCGGCGCCGTATTCGGCAACACGCACGGACGAACTGTATCCACCCACCGAACGGCTGCCATCGCCGCATGCCACCGATGTGGCACGGCTCACGGCATACCGGCACGCCCCAAAAGTGATGCGGATCACAATATTGGTCGGGATTTTGCCCCGAGGTTGCCAGCCCCGTCCGTAAACCGATACCTTCCTTAGGTCCAGATAACGTTATGGTCACGATACGAGGACATTTCAGCTTGTCCCAGCACCGTTTGGCTCCCTCTTCTGCCGAAACATCAGGCGTAATGAGGGTGGGTCGCGCAGCAGGCGGCCGGTGGACAGAGCCTCACCACAACGAAGTCACCGAGATCCTTCCGCTCGACGGGTTCGACTTCGCCGATCTGGAAGTCGCCGATGACTACGGCGAACTGCGCGACCTGGACTTCAGCAACGACTCGACCTTCGACAACGAAGCTCAAGTTCTGCTCGCTCCCGAGCTTGACGACCTGCACGACGTAGACGATCTGGGCCCGCTGATGCTTGCCGCCCCCACAGCGGTGCCGGTCCCGACGAGATTCCAGCCCGACACCGATGCGCTTCGCGTCAATCACTCGGACATCACCGACGTCATCGGTGTGGTCCGCCGCGGCGGGCAGCACCGCAAACAGCCGACCAGCGCGGCAAAGGGCCGGCTGCTGATCTCGGCAATGGCCGCGGGCGCGGCGGCTGCGGCAGCCCACACCGCGACCAGCCATGCCGATACTCCCAAGACCGAAGCAGCGCTGACCGCTAACGCGTCGGCGCTCACCGGCGGGACGGCCAGCAACGCAACCCGGGGCGCTCAGGTGATCGCCGTCCAGCCCGCGGCGAATGGCACGGTGCACAACGCGGAGCTCGCCAGAGGGGTCGCGTTCGCCAACGATCGCGCACAACGCGAGGCGCGACTACAGCAGCCGCTCTACGTCATGCCCACGCACGGGATATTCACGTCGAACTTCGGCTACCGCTGGGGTGTCCTGCACGCCGGTATCGACCTCGCCAATTCGATTGGAACACCGATCGTTGCGGTGTCCGACGGCGTGGTCATCGAGGCCGGGCCGGCCGCCGGCTATGGGGCGCTGGTCAAGGTGCGCCATGCCGACGGCACCGTCACCCTCTACGGCCACGTCAACAGCACGCTCGTCAGCGCCGGCGAGCGCGTAATGGCCGGTGACCAGATCGCCACCATGGGCAACCGGGGCAACTCCACCGGCCCGCATCTGCATTTCGAGGTGCTACAGGGCGGCACCGAAAGAATCGACCCGGTGCCGTGGCTGGCCAAGCGTGGCATCAACATCGGCAACTACGCTGGATGAGGTGACTGCGCCCAACGACCCACCTCCCCCCGCGCAATTGTCGGAGCCGCCCGACCAACCCTCCGAACCACGAACGCGGATCATCCGGCGTGCACCGACTGGACCGATACCGACGATCCCGGAGTCGCCGACCACTCAGATTCCGCCAGCGCCCTCCCAGGGCGCTCGTAGTGCGAGCCGGCGCGGAGGTCTAGCCGGTCCGCTGGCGGGTGAGCCGAGCGGCCGGACGGCGGTCGCCGGGTGCGCCGTCAGCATCGTCAGCGGGTGGGCCACGTCGGTGGTGGCCACCGATTTGATTGCCGGCTGGTGGAGAACCGACCGGTTGTTCTGCCTCGCGGTCGCGTTTCTCGCCCTGGTGTTTGCGTCAACCACCATTTCCGGTGTGATCATGCTGCTGCAGCGCCGGTCTCTGGGGCGCTACCTCATCGTGGCCGGCGCGGTGGTCGCGGTGCTGACCTACGGCGGCGTGTTCATCGCGGGTGCACGCGTTGCGTGGATCGTGCACGCTCTCCCGCTGCTGCCGATCGCCAGCGCGGTGCTGGTGCTGCATCCGCGAACCAAGCGCTGGCTGGAGGGATAACCAGCGCTCGGCTCGGTCAGAGTTTGCTGACCGGCGCGTGGTTGTGCATCAGCTTCACCCGTCCTGAGCTGCCGAAGTCGATCAGCGACATTGCCGATTCGCCGGTGCCGGAGACTTCCTCAACCCGGCCCAGCCCGTACTTGTCGTGAGTCACCCGGTCACCGGGCTGCAGTACCAGCAGTGGGCGCTTGCTCGCTCCGGAACGAGTCGGTGCCGCACGCGGTGTACCGAACCGGCCGGCTCCGCTCACCGGCGCACTGAACGACGGGGCGGGTGCCATGCGGCGCCAGTCGATGAGCCCCTGCGGGATCTCGCGCAGGAACCGGGACTCCGGATTGAGCATCGGCTGTCCCCAGGATGACCGGACGATCGCCCGGCTCACATAGAGCCGTTGCCGGGCCCGGGTGATGCCGACGTAGGCCAGCCGCCGCTCTTCGGAGAGCTCGGTGGGATCGTCGAGTGCCCGCATGTGCGGGAACATTCCGTCCTCCCAGCCGGCGACGAACACCACCGGGAATTCCAAACCCTTCGCGGTGTGCAGCGTCATCAGCGTGACCATGCCGGCGCCCTCTTCGGGGATCTCGTCGGAGTCGGAGACCAGCGATACCCTTTCCAGGAACGCCGCCAGCACACCGGTGTCCGGCACGTCTTCGTCATCGGGCGTGTGCAAGGATTCGTCGAGGGCGGCGGCGTTGGCCTGGTCGGTGCTGAATTCATGTGCGACGCTTACGAGTTCGTTGAGGTTGTCCAGCCGGGCCAACTCCTGTGGGTCACTCGAGGACTCCAACTCCCTGCGGTATCCGGTGCGTTCCAGCACCGACTCGACCAGATCGCCGAGGTCGTCATCAAGGCGACCCCGTAAGTCGTCAAGGATCTCGACGAAAGTCGCGATCGCCTTCTCCGCACGGGTATTCAGCATCGGTACTTTGCCTTCGGCGGCGGCGACAAGCGCATCGGCGAAGCTGGCGCCGGTGTTCTCGGCGTACACCGCCACACAAGCCTCCGCACGATCACCGATGCCCCGACGTGGCGTGTTGAGAATGCGCCGCATGCTGACCGCATCGCCGGGGTTGTCCAGCACCCGCAAGTAGGCCACGATGTCGCGGATCTCCTTGCGCTCGTAAAAGCGCACTCCCCCAACGACTTTGTACGGAATTCCGGCGCGGATGAATACCTCTTCCAACGACCGCGACGAGTTGTTGGTGCGATAGAAGACGGCGACATCGTTGTAGGTGATGTCGCCGCGCTCAGCGAGCGCGTCGATCTCTTCGGCGACGAACCTGGCCTCGTCGTGCTCGTTGTCGGCGACGTAGCCGACGATCAGCTCCCCTTCGCCGGCGTCGGTCCACAGTCTCTTTTCCCGGCGTCCGGAGTTGCGGGCGATCACCGAGTTGGCCGCCGACAGAATGTTCTGCGTCGAGCGGTAATTCTGTTCCAGCAGAATCGTTGTCGCGTCGGGGTAATCGCGTTCGAAGTCCTCGATGTTGCGGATGGTGGCGCCGCGGAACGCATAAATCGACTGATCGGCGTCGCCGACCACGCACAATTCCGCCGGCGGCACGTCGTCGGGCGAATCCTGCGCGCCGCCGCGACCGACTAACTCCCGCACCAGCACGTACTGCGCGTGGTTGGTGTCCTGGTATTCGTCGACCAGCACATGCCGGAACCGCCGCCGGTAGTACTGGGCGATCGCGGGGAAGGTTTGCAGCACCGCCACCGTTTCCCCGATCAAGTCATCGAAGTCCAGCGCATTGGCCGCCCGCAGGCGGCGCTGATACTCGCCGAAGACGGAGGCGACGGTGCGGGCCAAGTCATCGGATTCATCCGATAGGTTGGCCACAGCCTGGTCGGGGTCGATCAGTTCGTTCTTCAGGTTGGAGATGGCGTTAGCCAGCAGCCGCGGCGAATACCGTTTGATGTCGAGCCCCATGTCGCGGCCGATCATCTGCAGCAGGCGCCGCGAATCGTCGGCGTCATAGATCGAGAAGTTGGAGTTGAGGCCTTTGATGAGGGACGCCTGGTTGCGCAGGATGCGCACGCAGGTCGAGTGAAACGTCGACACCCACATCGCGCGCGCCCGGTTGCCGACCAACCGCACCACGCGGTCCCGCATCTCGGCGGCGGCCTTGTTAGTGAAAGTGATGGCCAGGATCTGACCCACCCCAACGCCATGCGCTGCGACCAGATAAGCGATGCGCCGCGTCAACACCGCGGTTTTGCCCGAACCCGCACCGGCCACGATCAGCAGCGGTGAACCCTGGTGCACCACCGCTTGGCGCTGTTGTGGGTTGAGGTCGTCGAGCAGACGATCCGCTTCGGGGGCGGGCTTGGTACCGGTTGCGTGCACACTCATGTCTGTCCAAACTTACCGCCGCCCGCCGACGTGGGTTGCCCAGTCCGGCACGGTGCGGCCGACCTTTTTCGCAAGGCCGCTGCCCCGAGATCCCGGCTGGCGTATTCCCTGTTCGGGCGGCCGGCGTTCAACGGTGGCCGCCGTTCGGCTGATAAGTTCGCCCGCGTTCGCTGATGGCAGGCTACGGAAGGCCGTTTACATCGTGTTTTGCAACGCGTACGCCTCTTAGTGGCTAAACTCGGTTTCGTGCTCAACGCGCTTCGCCGATTTTTCTATGGGTACCCGCCAGCGGTGCCCGTGGTCTAGCTGCTGTCGCAGAGCCCCGTGGTCCGCTTCCGGATTCGGGGCTCGTCTCTTTTGTGAGGCCTGATACCGGATGAGACCAGAACCCCCACATCACGAGAACGCGGAGTTTGCCGAGATGAACATGGAAATGCTCGAAACAGAACAACTCGCCAACATCGACGAGTTGCGGGAAGAGATCGACCGGTTAGACGCCGAGATCCTCGCCGCGGTGAAGCGTCGCGCCGAAGTGTCCCAGGCCATCGGCAAGGTCCGGATGGCCTCCGGCGGCACCCGGCTGGTACACAGCCGCGAGATGAAAGTCATCGAACGCTACAGCGAGCTCGGTCCGGATGGTAAGGATCTGGCGATGCTGTTGTTGCGTTTGGGCAGAGGCCGGCTCGGCCACTAGACGGCCCATTCACCCGGGTGCGGAGCTGCACGCCGGAAGCGCGATCCACAGCGACCAGCTGGGCGCGCGCTAGACCTGGCTGGTCCCATAGCACCGCATTAGGGTCGAACCATGACCTCCGTGCAAACGATCCCCGACATCACCGCCACTCCGGCGTGGGAAGCCCTGCGCAGGCATCACGATCAAATCGGACAAACCCACCTTCGCCAGTTCTTCGCCGACGATCCCGATCGCGGCCGCGACCTCACCATCGCCGTCGGCGACCTCTACATCGACTATAGCAAGCACCGCATCACCCGTGAGACGCTGCGGCTGCTGCTCGATCTGGCGCGCACAGCCAACCTCGAAGAGCACCGCGACCAGATGTTTTCCGGTGCCCACATCAACACCTCGGAGGATCGCGCGGTATTGCACACCGCGCTGCGGCTGCCCCGGGACGCTGAGCTGGTGGTGGATGGCCAAAACGTTGTCGAGGACGTACACGCCGTGCTTGATGCGATGGGCGACTTCACCGACCGGCTGCGCAGCGGCGAATGGACCGGGGCCACCGGGAAACGGATCAGCACGGTCGTCAACATCGGCATTGGCGGTTCAGACCTGGGTCCGGTGATGGTCTACCAGGCACTGCGCCACTACGTGGACGCGGGGATTTCGGCGCGCTTCGTGTCCAACGTCGATCCCGCTGACCTGATCGCGAAGCTGGCCGATTTAGACCCTGCCACAACACTTTTCATCGTCGCATCGAAGACGTTCTCCACGTTGGAGACGCTGACCAACGCGACCGCCGCGCGCCGCTGGCTGACCAGCGCGCTCGGCGACGCCGCGGTGTCAAAGCATTTCGTGGCAGTCTCCACCAACAAGCGCTTGGTCGACGACTTCGGCATCAACACCGACAACATGTTTGGGTTCTGGGATTGGGTCGGCGGTCGCTATTCGGTCGATTCGGCAATCGGACTGTCGCTGATGGCCACCATCGGCCGGGAAGCCTTCGCTGATTTCCTGTCCGGATTCCAGATTGTTGACCGACATTTCAAAACCGCCCCGCTGGAGTCCAACGCGCCTGCCCTGCTCGGTCTCATCGGTTTGTGGTACTCCAACTTCATGGATGCGCAATCGCGTGCCGTGCTGCCGTATTCCAACGACCTGGCCCGCTTCGCGGCCTATCTGCAACAGCTGACCATGGAATCCAACGGCAAGTCGACACGCGCCGACGGCACCCCGGTTACCACCGACACCGGTGAAATCTATTGGGGCGAACCGGGAACCAACGGCCAGCACGCCTTCTATCAATTGCTGCACCAGGGCACCCGATTGGTGCCGGCAGATTTCATCGGCTTCAGCCAACCCCTCGACGACCTACCCACCGTCGAGGGCACCGGCAGCATGCACGACCTGTTGATGAGTAACTTCTTCGCACAGACGCAGGTGCTGGCGTTCGGCAAAACCGCGGAAGAAATCGCCGCCGAAGGCACACCCGCCGACGTCGTCCCACACAAAGTGATGCCCGGCAACCGGCCGTCCACCTCGATTCTGGCTGACCGGCTCACCCCATCGGTGCTCGGCCAGCTGATCGCGCTCTACGAGCATCAGGTGTTCACCGAGGGCGTGATCTGGGGAATCGACTCGTTCGACCAATGGGGTGTGGAGTTGGGCAAGACGCAGGCCAAGGCGCTACTTCCGGTGATCACCGGCGACGCCTCGCCCGCGCCACAGTCGGACAGCTCGACCGATGCGCTCGTCCGTCGCTACCGCACCGAAAGGGGCCGTACCAGCTGACGTCCTAGCGTCGAGCGTGCGCAGTTGCACGCGCTCGCCCGGCGTGTCGCGTACAAACACGCACGCTCGCGACAAATAGCTAGGCGAACCGCTTGGCCAACGGCGGCGGCAGCACCCGCATCAGCTCGACCAGCGGCCCCCACGGCCACCACGGCACGACGGCCCGGCCGGGCTCGCGCTCGATGGCGTCGACCAGTGCTTTGACGCCAGTTGCGTTGTCCACCATGAACATCGTGCTCGCCGATTTAGCCGTCATCTCCGATTCGATGTAGCCCGGCTCGATCACCGAGACCTTGATGGGGCCTTTTGCGTATTCGGCGCGCAGCGATTCACCCAGTGAACGCATTCCGGCTTTGCTTGCGGCGTAAGCGGCTTTGACGCCGGGCACTCCTTTGGCGCCGAGTACCGACGAGATGAGCACCAGATGCCCCGCTCCGCTCTTGGCGAACATCTCCAGCGCCGTTTCGATCTGCACTAGCGCGGCCACCAGGTTGGTCTCGATGGTCGCCTTGTTGGCCCACAGCTTGCCCGTCCCGAGCTTGGCGCCCTTGCCGATGCCGGCGTTGACGATGATGCGGTCGATGCCGCCGAGTTCATCGCTGAGTTCGGCGAATACCTTGGGCACCTGCTCGTGGTCGTTGACGTCCAACGCGGCGATCGCGATTTTGATGCCTGGATACTGTTGCGACAGTTCGGCTTTCAGCTCGTCAAGCCGGTCGGTGCGACGTGCGCACAGGGCCAGGTCACGGCCCTTGACGGCGAAGGAACGCGCCATCCCGGCGCCCAGGCCGGAACTGGCGCCGGTGATGAGAATCTTCCGGCGAGTCACCCGGGCAGCATATCGACCGGTGCCGGGTCGCGGGCAGGCGACTACTTGAGCAGCCGAGACAAGCGCCGATCGGCCAGCACCTTGCCGCCCGTCTGGCACGTCGGACAGTACTGAAAAGACTTGTCCGCGAACGACACTTCACGCACGGTGTCCCCGCACACCGGGCAGGGCAACCCCGTTCGTGCGTGCACCCGCAATCCGGAGCGCTTCTCCCCTTTGAGCGTGGCCGCTCCCTGGCCGACGGATCGGGTCACCGCGTCGGTCAGGACCGACACCATCGCGTCGTGCAGGCTGATGAGCTGTTCGCTCGACAGCTTCCCTGCTGTCGCGAACGGCGAGATCTTGGCGACATGCAGGATTTCGTCGCTGTAGGCGTTGCCGACACCGGCGATCACCTTCTGGTCGGTGATGACGGTCTTGATCCGGCCGGTATTGCCGGCCAAGAGCCCGGCCAGGTCGTCGGTGCTGAGATCCAGCGCATCCGGGCCGAGCGCGGCGATTCCTGGCACCTGCCGCGGATCGTCGACCAGCCACACAGCCAGCCGCTTCTGTGTCCCGGCCTCGGTGAGGTCGAAGCCCGGCGCGGTACCGGGGACGCCGAGGTGCACACGCAGCGCGATCGGCCCTTTGCCGGGTCGCAGCGGCGCCGCGGCCAGCTTGTCGGACCACCGCAGCCAGCCCGCACGCGACAGATGCGCGATCAGGAAGAGGTTGTCGGTCTGCAGCCCCAGGTATTTGCCCCACCGCTGCGCCCCGGCAACGGTCTGGCCGTGCAGCGCGCTGATCGGCGGGTCGAAGGTCTTTAGCACGGACAGGGCGGCGATGTCGACCCGGCCGACGGCCAGGCCGACGGCATGGCGCCGCAGATGGTCGACCAGCGCTTCGATCTCGGGTAGTTCGGGCACGGTTTCAGTGTGCCGGTCGCAGCAAATAGGTGTCCATGATCCAGCCGTGTCGGGCGCGGGCTTCGGCTCGCAGCGAAACGATGCGGGATCCCACCTCGCCGACCGTGCCCGCGATGAGCAGTTCGTCGGCGGTGCCCAGG
>DASZLQ010000208.1:0-38122 GCA_035552295.1 Mycobacterium sp.
CCCGGAGTCACGCGGTGATCGATGTAGACCCAGGCCGGTGCCGGTCCGTCGTTGGTGAGCACGGTCAGCCGGTCACGCCGGTAGCGCACCGGCACGCCCTCGGCGCTGTCCAAGGCGGCCAGGTCGTGATCGGAGAGCTGCCAGAGCACCCCGTGCACTTGATTACCGGCGAACGGCTCGACGGTGGCCACGCCGCGCTGATTGATCAGCCAGTCGTGATCGGACAGGACCGACGGTCGCGGATCAGCGGCGTCGGGACAGCGCTGCGCCATCTGTCTGACGCACAGGTTCGACCCATATGCGAAATAGGGATGCCGGCGGGCCGGCATTTAGCCAGTCACCGTCAGCCAAATCAGGGCCACGTTAAGCAGACTAATCATTATTCCTACCGCCCAGCCAATAGCCGTCGTGACGGGGTGATTGGTGTCGGTACCCATCAGCTCGCGATTGCTGGTCAACCTGATCAGCGGAAGCACCGCGAACGGGAGGCCGAAGGACAGCACGACCTGCGAGAGCACCAGGGTGCGCGTCGGGTCGAAACCAGCCGCCAGGATCGCCACGGCAGGGGACAGCGTGATCAACCGGCGCACCAGCATGGGAATCGACCGGTGCAGCAATCCCTGCATGATCATGGCGCCGGCGTAAGCGCCCACCGACGCGGACGCCAATCCGGATGCGAGCAATCCGATCGCGAACAGCACCGCGATCGTCGCCCCCAACGTGTTATGGACCGCGGCGTAGGCGCCGTCGATGGATCCGCTTGTTTCGCGGCCCTGCAGGTTGATGGCGGCGACCAGCAGCATCGCCGCGTTCACCGTCCCGGCAACCGCCATGGCCAGCACGACGTCCACTCGGGTGACACGCAGCAGCCAGCGTCGGCGCTGGCCCGCAGGGGGATGTCCATGGCGGTCGAGGGCCAGACCCGAGTGCAGGTACACCGCATGCGGCATCACGGTGGCGCCCAGGATCGCGGCGGCCAGCAGCACGCTTTCGGTGCCGCGGAAACGAGGCACCAGTCCGGCAAGCACGGCATCGGGCGGAGGCGTCGCGACGAAGAAACTGGCCGCGAACCCGACGGCGATGACGAGCAGCAAGGCAGTGATGACACGTTCGAAGAGAAGCTGCCCCCGGCGATCCCTGATCGTCAGAAGCAGGAGCGAAATGACTCCGGTGATGACCCCACCGATCGGCAGCGGTAAACCGAACAGGAGTCGCAAGGCGATTGCCCCACCGATTACTTCGGCGACATCGGTTGCCATCGCCACGATTTCGGCCTGCGCCCAAAACGTCAGCCGGAGCGGTCGGCTCATCTGCGTGCCGATCGCCTCGGGCAGCGAACGTCCGGTCACCAGCCCGAGTTTTGCCGACAGGTATTGCACCAGGCCGGCCATCACATTGGCTGCGACGATGACCCACAGCAGGAGGTAGCCGTATTGCGTGCCGGAGCTGACGTTGGCGGCGACGTTTCCGGGATCGACATAGGCAATCGCGGCGACGAACGCCGGCCCGAGCAGATACCAGCTCGTCTTGAACGAGGCCTGGGTGCCTTGCGCCAACGTATCGACCCTCGATCCATTACCGATAGGAAAGTGAGGTTAACGAACGCGTCGCCTGGCAGCTAATCGCGGGCTACCGATGCCGACGCCGTCGCTTTGCGAGCGCCCGGTTTGCTGCGGCCAAGGCCGAGCAAGATCTGGCGGATCGCGGTGTATAGATCGCGGCTGACGGCTTTGCGCCGACGGCTTGAAACCTCGGCCAGCGAGATGCCTGCATGGGTGATCATTCCGGCCATGACCTGCGTCATCGCATCGATAGGAATGTCATCGGCGTAGATGCCGGCCTCAATGCTGCTCAGCAGCAGCTGGCGCACGTTGTGGTGCGTGTACTGGCGTTCGGACTCGCGCCAGCGCCGCCATCCCAGACCGACTGGGCCCTCAACGTAGATAATCCGTCCGGCGACAGGGTCGGCGCACACGTCCAACGTTGCTTCCAGGGCGGCCATCGCGCCTTCCCATATGTCGTCTGGATGTTTGGCGATCGCTTCGTAGACTCTCTGCTGCGCCGTTTCGTTGTAGTGGTTCATCACCGCCTCGAAAAGGCTTTGCTTGTCTGAAAAGTGGTGATAGACGGCACCTTTGGTGACGCGAGCCGCCTCGGCGATCTGTGTAATCGATGTGGCGGTAAACCCATGCTCGGCGAACGCCTTCGCGGCCGCGGCAACTAACGCTGCCCGCGTCTGCTCCGCGTATTCCTGGCGGCGACTCTTGACACTCTCCATGGCGAAGAGAATAGTCGCCGATACACCCCCTCGCATACCCAAGGTATGGGACATACGCGCGGTATCAACTGCGCGGGCACGAAGGGAGCACTCGTCATCATGGACATCACCGAACTAGAAACCCACCGTCGCCACGCCACGACCGAATCCGGCGCAGTCAGTTATCTCGACGTCGGACGAGGCCGCACCGCGGTGTTCATTCACGGAATCGCCATCAACAGCCTCCTGTGGCGTCACGTCATTTCCGACGTCGCATGCGAACAGCGGCGCTGTATCGCTGTGGACCTGCCCGGACATGGGCGCACGCCTGCTGCACCCCCACACGCCGATGTGTCGCTGACTGGCCTGGCGCGGCGCGTCATCGAGCTGTGTGATCACCTCGGCCTGGAACGCTTTGATCTGGTGGCCAACAACACCGGTGGCGCTGTCGCACAAATCATCGCCGCTCACCTCAGCGATCGATTGTCGACGCTGACCCTGACCAACTGCGACACCGAAGGAAACGCCCCACCGATCCTGTTCAAGCCCTTCGCAATTGCAGCACGTCTGGGACTGCTGGCGAAAGTTGCGCCACGCATCGCCGCCCGCCGCGGTCTCATGCTTCGTGGGCTGACTGCCGGCTATCGGCATCCGGGTCGACTTCCGGCCGAGGTGGTCGATGCCTACTTTCGTCCAGTCTTCGGAGCACCGGAATCCTCCCGCGCTTTCGCCCGCATATCGGCAGCCATATCGAATGCCGACCTGGCCGCTGTAAGGCCACAATTGGCCCAACTCAAGGCGCCCACACTCATCGTGTGGGGAACCGACGATGTGTTCTTCCCCCTCAAGTGGGCCAAGCGCCTCAGCGACCTGATCCCAGGCACCACCAAAGTCGCCATAATCGATGGTGCGCGAATGCACTTCCCCGACGAACGCGCGGCGGAATTCCTGCCGCTGCTCCGCGAGCACTGGGCGGCCCATCAATAACGGATCTAAGTCACTCCGGGGCGTACAGTCCCCGGCCAGTGACCAGGGGCAGGTCGAGCGTCGTCACGATACCCGGCGGGGCGGCCACGACCGCCGGGATCGCGTTGACGACCCGCATCGCGGTGGCGACCAGTCCGGCGTGGTTGTGATCACCCTTGCGGCTGCTCAGGCAGATGTCCATGGCGTAGGAGGGTTCGCCGGTGATCTCGATGCGGTACGAACCGCCGGGCTGGGCCGGCTGCGGCCAATCGGGGCGCAGGTCCTCCCGCAATCGGGTGACGTGTTCCAGGACGACGACGCGGTCGCCGTTGACCATTCCGAACACCTCAAAGCGGAGCGCCGCGGCGGTGCCCTTGGCGATGTGGCCGGATGCGATGTCGAAGTCCTCGGGTGCCGGCTCGCGAATGTACGTCTGGGTGACCTCGTCAAGCGAAATGCCCAGGCCCGCCGCCAATTGCCGGATTACCGATCCCCACGCCAAGCTCAGCACGCCGGGCTGCAGCAGCATTGGGATGTCGTCCATCGGCTTACCGAACCCCATGACGTCGAACATGACCGCGGCGCTGTCGTACGTGGCGTAATCGACGATCTCCATGCAGCGAATCTGCTGAATGTTCTGACAGGTGCCGGCCAATGCCAGTGGCACCAGGTCGTTAGCGAAACCCGGGTCGATCCCGTTGACATACAGGCTTGAATTTCCTTCGCGCGCTGCATCTTCCAAAGGCTTGATGAGATCTTCTGGGATCACCCGCCACGGATACTGCAGAAAGACTGGGCCGCTGCCGACGATGTTGATCCCGGCCGCCAGGACGCGCCGGTAGTCCTCCAGCGCCTCGGGAAGCCGGTTGTCGGCCAGTGCGTTGTAGACCGCACATTGCGGCCCGGTGGCGAGCACGGCGTCCAGATCGGTACTGGCCAGCACCCCGGTCGAATCCGCAAGTCCGGCAAGCTCTGCCGCGTCCTTGCCTGCCTTGGCATCCGATGAGACCCACACGCCGGTGAGCTCGAACTCCGGGTTGGTGATCAGCGCTCGCAGCGCGTGGACCCCGACATTACCGGTGCCCAGTTGAACGACGGGTATGGCCATCAGTCACTCCTCACAGGTCCGGGACGGGGATGTCGAGGTTGGGGAAGGTGAGGCCGCCGTCGACCTCCAGCGTCTTGCCGGTTAGGAAGCTGCCAGCCGGCGAAGCCAAATACACTGCCGCAGCGGCAATGTCGACGGGGTCACCGAGCCGGCGCATTGGTGTCACCTTCTCCATCGGCGCGCGCAGCTCGTCGTTGGAGGCCACCACGTCCAGCGCGGAGGTCAGGATCGACCCGGGGGCGATGGCATTGACCCGGATGCGTGGGCACAGGTCCAGCGCGGCCAGCCGGGTGTAGTGCGACAGCGCCGCCTTTGCGGTGCCGTAGGCGGCGAAACCGCGTCCGGCCAGCCGGCCCATGGTGGAGGTGATGTTGATGACGCTGCCGCCGCCGGAGTGCTCGAGCATCAACGGCACCGCCGCGACGGTCAACGCGTGCGCGGTCGCGACATTGAACGTGAATGCGTCCTTGAGGTCTTTGGTCGGGGTGGTCAGCAACGTGTTGGGCATGGTCCCGCCGACGTTATTGACGACGATGTCGAGTTTCCCGAGAGCCTCCACGGCCTCACCGGCCAGCTGCGCGGTTGCCTCGGGATGAGCCAGGTCGGCGGCCACTGTGTGAGCCCGCCGTCCGGTGGCGCGGACCTGTTCTGCGACGGCATCTAGTTGAGATTGCGTTCGCGAGGCGATAAGGACATCGGCGCCGGCTTCGGCGAAAGCCAGCGCGATGGCCGCGCCGAGGCCACGGCCGCCACCAGTGATGACGGCGACTTTGTCGTCGAGACGGAACCTGTCAAGGATCATTGCGGCCTCTCTGTTTGATATGTCGGACGAAACGATAGCAAGCCCGACCGTCTCGGATCGAGGCATTTCTGAAACAGGTTCTAGTTTGGCATACGGGCGCGGCGGTGTGACGGCGGCCACGTCGGCCGGACCCGGCTCGCGGAGATTGGCTGAAATTCTTCAGGGCCGGAAATGTCAAGCGATGTTGGCTAGCAAAGTTCGCCGAACGTTAACCTTGTTACTGTTAGGTTCATGGCTGCAAGGGAAGACAGCAGGTCGGCTGTCCGCAGCTAAGGGCGGCGGCGATCCGTGTAACCGTACCCGTTTGAAGGAACTGAATTGAAGCCCAATCGATTTGGCGCCGTGCTGAGCATTCTGGCCGCAGGTGCGCTGATGTTGTCGGGATGTGGAAGTGACAACAACGCTTCTGGCGGAGGCGCAACGAGCGGCACGTCGTCTGCGAAGGTGGCCTGCGGCGGGAAAAAGACGCTGAAGGCCAGCGGGTCGACGGCGCAGGCCAATGCGATGACCCGCTTTGTCAATGCGTTCGAGCAGGCCTGCCCGGGTCAGACGCTCAACTACACGGCCAATGGTTCGGGCGCCGGCATTAGCGAATTTAATGGCAACCAAACCGATTTCGGTGGGTCGGACTCACCGTTGGCCCCGAATGAGTACGCCGCGGCGCAGCAGCGCTGCGGCTCGCCGGCGTGGAACCTGCCGGTGGTGTTCGGCCCGATCGCAATCACCTACAACGTCAAGGGCCTGACTTCGCTGAGCCTGGACGGTCCGACGGCGGCGAAGATCTTCAACGGCGCCATCACCACCTGGAACGATCCCGCCATCCAGGGGCTGAACGCGGGCGTCACGTTGCCCGCCGAGCCGATTCACGTCGTGTTCCGCAACGACCAGTCGGGTACCACGGACAACTTCCAGAAATACCTTGACGCCGCTTCCAACGGCGCGTGGGGTAAGGGCGCGGGAAAGACGTTCAACGGCGGCGTCGGTGAGGGCGCCAAGGGCAACGACGGCACATCAGCGGCCATCAAGGCCACCGAAGGATCGATCACCTATAACGAATGGTCATTCGCCCAGGCGCAGAAGCTGAACATGGCCAAGATCGTCACGTCGGCCGGTGCGGATGCGGTGTCGATCAGCGCCGACTCGGTCGGCAAGACGATCGCCGGGGCCACAGTCTCGGGTCAGGGTAACGACCTGGTGCTCGACACGCTCTCGTTCTACAAGCCGACGCAGCCCGGCTCCTATCCGATCGTGCTGGCGACGTACGAGATTGTCTGCTCGAAGTATCCCGACTCTCAGGTCGGTGCGGCCGTGAAGGCATTCCTGCAGAGCACCATTGGCGGCGGTCAGAATGGCCTGGGGGACAACGGATATATCCCCCTTCCGGATGCGTTCAAGTCGAGGTTATCGGCTTCGGTCAACGCCATCGCGTGATCGGGGATTGATGGCCCGAGAAACGCTTGCCAGCCCCGCCAGTACGAAACCTGCGCTGACGGCGTTCGATCCGCGCAAGGTACGGCGGGGCGATCGGCTGTTCAAGTCGGTCGCCGCCGCCGCCGGCTCGACGATCGTTGCCGCGATCGTGCTGATCGCGGTATTCCTGTTGATTCGTGCCGTCCCGTCGTTGCGCGCCAACCACGCGAATTTCTTCACCAGCGCCACATTCGACACCGTCCACGCGTACCACCTGGCGTTCGGTATCCGCGACTTGTTGATGGTCACGCTGTTGAGTTCGATCTTCGCCCTGGTACTGGCCGTGCCCGTCGCAATCGGGATCGCAGTGTTTCTCACCCAATACGCGCCGAGAAGGCTGTCGCGCCCGTTTGGAGCAATCGTTGACCTACTCGCCGCGGTCCCCTCGATAATCTTCGGGCTCTGGGGGATCTTCGTGCTGGCGCCCGAGATCGAGCCGTTCGCGGAGTTTCTCAATCGCAACCTGGGGTGGTTGTTCTTGTTCAAGCAGGGCAACGTTTCCCTGGCCGGCGGCGGCACCATCTTCACCGCCGGCATCGTGCTTTCGGTGATGATCCTGCCGATCGTCACCTCGGTATCACGAGAAGTATTTCGGCAGACCCCACGTATTCAGATCGAGGCGGCGCAGGCGCTCGGCGCGACCAGGTGGGAGGTGGTGCGGATGACTGTGCTCCCATTCGGGCGTAGCGGTGTCGTCGCAGCGTCAATGCTGGGCCTGGGTCGTGCCTTGGGCGAAACGGTGGCGGTGCTGATCATCCTTCGCTCGGCGGCCCAACCGGGAAATTGGTCGTTGTTCGACGGTGGTTACACGTTCGCTTCCAAGATCGCCTCCGCGGCCTCCGAATTCAGTGAACCGCTGCCGACCGGGGCCTACATTTCCGCGGGATTTGCGCTGTTCGTTCTGACGTTCGTTGTCAACGCGACCGCCCGCGCGATCGCCGGCGGGAAGGTCAACGGATGACCGTTGAGACGCTGGAGCGGCCAGTCAAAGCCGTGCTATTTCGCCCACTCAGCATGAAAAGGCGGGTCAAAAACCACCTCGCGACAACGCTTTTCCTCGCCTCGTTCGTCATCGCGCTGGTACCGCTGGTCTGGCTGCTGTCGGTGGTGGCCGTACGCGGCTGGTACGCCGTAACCCGGTCAGGGTGGTGGACCCACTCCCTGCGCGGCGTCCTGCCGGAGCAGTTCGCCGGCGGGGTCTACCACGCGCTGTACGGGACGCTGGCGCAGTCCGGGGTGGCCGCCGTCCTGGCCGTGCCGCTGGGCTTGATGACCGCGGTATTTCTCGTGGAATACGGTTCTGGCCGGATGGCGCGGGTGACCACCTTTATGGTCGACGTGCTAGCCGGGGTTCCCTCGATCGTGGCCGCGCTGTTCATTTTCAGCCTATGGATCGCCACCTTGGGATTCCCGCAGAGCGCCTTCGCTGTGTCGTTAGCGTTGGTCTTGCTGATGTTGCCGGTCGTGGTGCGATCCACCGAAGAGATGCTGCGGCTGGTGCCCGACGAGCTGCGAGAAGCCAGCTACGCGTTGGGTGTCGCCAAATGGAAAACCATTGTGCGGATTGTCTTTCCGATCGCGATGCCGGGGATCCTATCGGGCATCCTGCTGTCCGTCGCGCGCGTCATCGGCGAAACCGCGCCGGTGCTGGTGCTGGTCGGGTACAGCCGTTCCATCAACCTCGATATCTTCAACGGCAACATGGCCTCGCTGCCGCTGTTGATCTACACCGAACTCACCAACCCGGAACACGCCGGTTACCTGCGGATCTGGGGGGCGGCGATGACACTGATCATCATTGTCGCGGTGATCAACCTCTTGGCCGCGGCGTTCCGCTTCGTGGCAAACCGTCGGCGCTAACGGGTCAGGACTTTGACGCCGCCTTCGCCGGGGCCTTCTTGGCGGCTGTCTTCTTTGCCGCCGTCTTTTTTGCCGGCGCCTTTTTTGCGGTCGTCTTCTTCGCAGGTGCCTTCTTGGCGGGCGCCTTGCCGTCGCCGGATCGCGCCTTCACGCTGGCTTCCAGTTTGGCGAGTAGGTCGGAGACATCTTCGGTCTCGTCCAAGTCCTTGGGCTGCTGCTCCTCTGTGGTAAATGCTTCCCCGCCTTCGAGTTTGGCTTGGACCAGCTCGTGCAGCTGTTCCTGGTAGTCGTCGTGGTAGCGGTCCGGGTTGAACTCCTCGGCCATCGACTCCACCACTTGCCCGGCCATCTTGAGCTCCGCGGGCTTGATCTCGACCTTCTTGTCCAGCACCGGAAAGTCGGGATCACGAATCTCGTCGGGCCACAACAGTGTGTGCACCACCATCACGTCGCGCTTGCCGAAGTCCTTGACGCGCAACGCCGCCAGACGAGTCTTGTTGCGCAGCGTGAAATGAACGATCGCCATCCGATCGGTCTCGGCGAGCGTCTTAGCGAGCAGCACATACGATTTGGACGACTTCGAATCCGGCTCGAGGAAGTAACTGCGGTCGAACATCATCGGGTCGACGTCGCTGGCCGGGACGAACTCCAGCACTTCGATTTCGCGGCTGCGTTCTTCGGGCAAGGTAGAGATGTCGTCATCTGTGATGATCACCATTTGGCCGTCGTCGGACTCAAAAGCTCGGGCGATGTCACGGTATTCGACGACCTCGCCATCTAGGTCACAGACACGTTGGTATCTGATGCGGCCATTGTCCTTGGCGTGCACCTGATGGAACTTGATGTCGTGGTCCTCGGTGGCGCTGTACACCTTGACCGGCACGTTCACCAGCCCGAACGCGATCGAACCCTTCCAGATGGAGCGCATGGAGTCAGTATGCCCATACCACGCGTCGGTAAAGCTTCAGTTTGGCAACAGTGCAGGCCGTGGAGCCGCGCCGGGGGACCCACCCGCTCGCGGTAGCCAGCCGGTAGTGGCCCTTCAACTCATGGGGTACGGGCCGCCAGTGGGTCGCGAATCGTTCGGCTTCCTTGCGGTCACGCACCATGTTTCGACACGGCCCGCCCCCTTGACCTCGATCGCCCCGCGGGCTTCGCAATCGAATTCATCGTTGACGAGGTCGAAGGTGGTGCGCGTGATTTGGATGACGCCGCTTTGGCCGTGCGACTCCATGCGGCTAGCCATGTTTACGGTCTCGCCCCAGAGGTCGTAGATGAATTTTCGGCGACCGATGACACCCGCGACCACCGGGCCGGAATTGATGCCGACACGGAAGGCGAGCCTTCGCCCACCGAACGTTCGCGAGCCGATCTCCGCTTGCATGTCGAGCGCGAAGTTGACCAGGGCCGGGGCGTGATCGGTGCGCGGGCGCGGCACGCCCGCGGCGACCATGTAGCAGTCGCCGATCGTCTTGATCTTCTCCAGGTCGTACTTGTCGACGAGCGCGTCGAAGCACTGGAAAACGTCGTTGAGCAGGTCGACCAGGCTGAGCGGCGTCATGATCGCCGCCATTGGCGTGAACTCGACGATGTCGGCGAACAGGATGCTGGCGTCGTCGTAGTGGGCGGCGATCGCGCGTGGTTCCGTCTTCAGCGCCTCCGAGATCTCCTTCGGCAGGATGTTGAGCAGCAGCATCTCCGAGCGTTCCTGGAAGAAGTTGCGGCGGCGGACGAAGTAGTGCAGAAGGCCGAACGAGATCGCGATCACCGATCCGACGTTGAGCACGAAGAACCAGGTAACGAAGGCTTCGGGCAGCTTCGCAGGCGCCAGATGGGGCTGCAGCAGTGCGGTCGCGGCCAGCAACGCGACAAAGCCCACGATCCAGAGCAGTGTCCGCCTGGGCTCTTCGAGCAGAAGCGATCCCAAGGGACAGAGTGCCGCCCAGATGATGACGACGCTGGACTCCCGGAAGCCACCCAGCGCGATTGTCACCAGCCACGGCAGGATCAGGACCAGCAGCAGTTGGGCGAATCGGTAAGTTTCGAGATTGCGGGTCCAGGCGAACAAGGCGGTGTTCACCAGGGTGAAGACCGAATAAAACGCCGGCACGGCTGCGGCGAACGGGGCGTGCGCCCCGAGGTAGACGGCGCTCCACAGCAACGTGAGCGGCACGGTCCCCGCGAACAGCGCGACGGCCAGCCGCTTCTGCAGCGCCGTTTCGTCGGTGTCGGTCACTGCGGCACCGAGGCGTCCCACCCACGCGGTCAGATCATTCGCACCACGTGGCCCCCAGGACACCAAACCAGCGCGCATCGGTACCCCTTGCTAAGGCTGTTCAGTCGGCCGGGCCGGCATCGTGAACGTCGCGGCCGCAGCCAGGGCCGCTCGATCGGGTAGATCGGCGCCGGCGCGGGCGACGGTCAGGGCCGACGACAGGCTCGCCGCCTCGAGCGCAGTGGTCAGCGCGTCAAGTCCGATTTGGCCAAGCGCTGCTCGCCGGTCAGCGCCCAACAAGTCCAGTTCCCAGAGCGTGTCGAGCAGCCCGACCATGTACGCGTCACCTGCGCCGACGGTGTCGACCACCTGAACGGGCCTCGCGGCCACCCGCGCCTGGCCTGCCGAGCAGAACGCCAGCGAACCCCGGTCACCCATCGTCAAAGCGACGATCGCGGGTCCCGACGCCAACCAGGTCCGGGCGGTCCATTCGGGGTCGTGCTCGGGATCGATCCAGCGCAGGTCATCGTCACTGGCCTTGACGATGTCGCTGCGCTCGACAAGATGCTGGATACGTTCGCGGGCCAGATCCCGGTCCACGATCAGCGACGGACGCACATTGGGGTCGAAAGTGATCGTGGCCGACACGCGATACGTGTCGAGCAGTGCCGCGACCGCCAAACAGCCCGGCTCGCGCACGGCGGCGATAGACCCGGTGTGTACGAAAAGCGGCGGCCCGACTTCAGGTGTCCCGGAGAGCTGCCATTCCAGATCGAATGTGTACGCCGCCGACCCGTCTTCAGCGATCGTCACCACCGAGGCCGGCGTCCGCGAAGCGGAGGTGCTTCCCGGAACAAGTTGCGCGCCTGAGGCTTTGACGTAATCACCGATGCGCCTGCCGGCGTCGTCATCGCCAATGTGCGTCAGGAAATCGACGTCGCGGCCCAGTCTGGCCAAACCCACGGCGACATTGAGCGGGCTGCCGCCGACGTGCTCGCTGGAAACCTGCCCGTCGTGTTCGACGATGTCGATCAGCGATTCGCCGATCACCAACCCGCGGGTCATCGCACCAAAGCCTCCAGCGTCGCCCGAGCTCCCTTGCGATGCAACGAATCCAGCGCCCACCGGTATGCCTGGACGAAGCTTGGCTGTTGGGCAAGATCCCCGAACACCGCGGTGAGCTCGATGAACGCGGTGGGATGCTCGTACTGTGACCGGGCGATCGGTACCAGCGAGTCCGCCAGCTGGTCCACCACCTCGATCGGCTCACCCCACTCGTTGACGCCCTCGGCGTAGCGGGCCCAGCTTGCCACCGTCGCTGCTGCCAACCGAATCGGCCCGTCGCCGCGCAGGTTGTCCTGGATCACCGGGAGCAGCCATTTCGGGATGCGATCCGACGAGTAGGCGCACAGCCGCGCAACGGTGTCGCGCACGCCTGGGTTGGCGAACCGCTCGACTAGCTTGCGCGTGTAGTCATAGAGGTCGATCCCGGGCACCGGTGCGAGCGTCGGGATGGCCTCGAAATCGAAATAGGCGAGCAAGAATTCGGCGAACAACGGATCGCGCGCCGCGTCGTGGACAAACTCGAAGCCGCACAGATGGGCGAAGTAGCACAGGCACTGATGTCCCGCGTTGAGCAGCCGCAGCTTCATCAACTCGTACGGGCCGACATCGTCGACCAGCAGCACGCCCGCCTCCTCCAGCGGTGGCCTGCCATCGGAGAAGTCGTCTTCGAGGACCCAGGCAGTGAACGGCTCGGCAACCACCGGCCACCGGTCGTCGACACCGAAGTCGCGCCGCACCGCTGCCGCCATCTCCAGTGTCGTGGCCGGGGTGATGCGGTCCACCATCGAACTCGGGAACCGTGTGTGCTCCGCCACCCACTCGGCGAGTCCGGGATCCCGTTGTTCGGCATGCGCGAGCATGGCTCGCCGCGCGACCTCACCGTTGCCCTCGATGTTGTCGCAGGACACAATCGCCGGTGCGGCGATCCCGCGGCCGCGACGCCTGGCCAGCGCCTCGGTGATCAATTCGAACGCGGGCCCGTCAGGGTCGCGGTAACCGCCCTCGGTGATGGTCAGCGAAATGATCCGGGTGGTTGCCGCGGCCAGCAACTCCAACGCTGCCTCCGGATCGTCGGGGGCGTAGCGGTAGTCGATGATCGAACCGATCACTTGTGCGTCCTGGCTGCCGTCAGGGTTCTCCAGAATTAGCGTGTAGAGCCCGTCCTGGTCACGCAGCACGTCGCGCATTGTCCAGTCGCCGGGCATCACCCCCACCCCGCAGATGCCCCACTCGCGCGCCACACCCCGCTGCAGCAACCGGTCGATGTACATGGCCTGATGCGCCCGGTGAAAGTGACCGGTCCCGATATGTGCAATACCGACACCGACGCTGCCGCGGTCATAGTTCGGCGCAGCGATCGGCAACCTTCCGAGCGCTGCATTGTTCAGTTTCATCAGGGTAGCCACGATTACCCAACTCCTGCCCATGCGGCGGCCCGGATCGTCATCGGGCTCGCAGCACCTATCGACGGTACGACGACTGGGCCACACCCCGGGAGGCGCACGCCTAGCTTAGCTAAGCCGGGAACTTGCACCTGTCGCGGTCGACAACATGAGGACATCAGCGAGAGCGCGCCACGAGTCGGTTATCGCAACCGCGCCGGCATCAATCAATTCCGCAGTGCGACAACGCCGTTCGTCAGTTGGCACGAACATCACGTTACCGACCGTGAGGTAGCCGGCCGCGACCGCGGAAGTGACGCCGGCCACAGAATCTTCAATGGCCAGACCCTGGTCGGCATCGACATTCATTACCTGGCCGGCATGCAGATACACCGCGGGGTCGGGCTTGCTCGTCGGCACGGGAAGGGAATCTTCCGCGCTGAAGCGCAGCGGCGCTGGGATGAGCGGATCGAGGCCGGTGGCGGTGAAACAGCCATCCAGCCGCTTGCTGGCACTGGAGCTGACCGCGGCCAATGCATACCGCGGTGCGAGATCTCGCAATGGTGCCAGCACCTCCGGATCGGCTTTTAGGGTGGTGGCCAGATGAGCGGTGACCTGTTCGCGTTCTTGGCGCACCCACTGCTCGAGTTCGTCGGCGCGCAACGCGCGGCCGCTCGCCGCGTCGCTGTCTGAAGCGATAAGCGCTGCGGGACGGCCACGGACCAGTGTCTGCTCGATGGGTACTTCACACAGCACAGCCAGCTCGATGGCCGTGCTGCGAAAGTTTTTCCCGACGGCCTGCTTGCGCAAATCCTCGACGCTCAGGGGAGCCCCCACGCCGAACCTGGCGAGGAAGCGATTGGTCACTTCGACCGAGGCGGCGAATGCCGGCTTCTCGGAAGGGAAGAGGTTGTCATCGGCGTCACAGAGCAAGGTGGTGATTGGTGCAGGGTCAAATGGGCGCACAACACTTAGTCCCTGTTGGTTCGTCACGACACCAGCTCCCGCGCATCGTCCCGCAACGCTCGGCGCAGTGTGGGTAGCACACCGTCCTCATCGATGTTCGCAATCATGTCGCCGAGGCACTCCGCGAAGGCGGGAACCAAGCGTAGTTCGGTGAAGATTTCGTGCCGCAGCAACGGCTCGGGATTGTCCCCTGCCATGGTCGCCAACTTAGTCAGCAATGGCGCCTGCGGATCGTCGATGCGGAGGTTGCGACCCTTGAGGTCGTATCCGCGCAGGTACCGGGCCCACCCGGCGATGGCCAACATCAGCAGCGTGTGTGGTCTGTCCTGCGCAATTGCCTCCTGCAGCGACGGCAGCAGGAACGACGCCATCTTCGTCGATCCCCGCCGAGCCAACCGCGACAGCTGATCGCTCATCCGGGGATTGCTGAGCCGAGCGAGCAACGTTTGGCGATAGCCGGGTGTGTTCATTCCGGGCACCGCCGGTAGCAGTGGCTGAATCTCATCACGCATGAGCTGCTCGACGTACTCAAAGATGACGCGGTACTTCATCGCCTCGTGGGTGTGCTGGTAGCCGGCCAGCGTGGCCAGACACGCGAGCGCAATGTGGGTTCCGTTCAGCATGCGGGTTTTGACCAGCTTGTGGTCGCTGACATCGGCCACGAATTGGGCACCGACCTCGTGCAGCGGCGGGCGGCCGTTGCTGAAGGTGTCCTCGATGACCCATTGGCAATGCGGTTCAGTCAGCACCGGCCACTTGTCGGCGACGCCAAATGTTTGCTCGACGAACTGGCGCTCGGCATTCGAGGTTTGAGGGGTGATGCGGTCGACCATGGTCGACGGGAAGGCGACATGTGTGTCGATCCAGCGGGCAAGCCCGGGGTCTTTTAACGCGGCGAACGACACCAGTGCGATCCGTGCCGCCTGCGTGTTGTCGGGAATGTTGTCGCAGCAGAGCACCGTAAACGGGGCAGTACCGGCGCGGCGACGCCGTTCGAGTGCCTCGGCCAGGTATGCCCACGCGGTGGCAAAGCTGTTGGACGGGACAAGATCGGCCCGCACGTCGGGGTGGTCAGCGTCGAACTCGCGAGTAACCGGATTCAGGAAGTACCCGTTGCCGGTAATAGTCAAGCTGACGACGCGGGTTTGGGGATCGGTCAGAGCGGCGCGGACCGCAGCGCCGTCGTTCGGCGCGTAGTGGTAGGAGCCGATTGAGCCGACCACGCGGGCGGTTTGGCGGTCGTGGCCGCGTTGCACAACGGTGTAAAGCCCATCTTGAGCAGACAGCAACTCTTTCACGTCGCGGGAGCGCAGACTGACGCCGGTGACCCCCCACTCATGGGAAATGCCCGAGCAGGCAAGGTCATCGAAGTAAACGGCCTGATGTGCGCGGTGAAAGTTGCCCGCGCCGATATGAACGACACCCTGCTGAAGGGAAGACCTGTCGTAGGTTGGCACGTCGATCCGTTGCGAATGCGATTGCAATGTGGCGTTGCTCAGCGGAAGGCCGGTCGTGCGGCCCCGGGTGACGACTCTCGGCAAGTAGTTGTGATAACCCATTGCCCGCCGAACCTACCGCTCGTGAAGGCGGTCGGCCTCTCACGAAAGCAGTCGGTAAGCGAGCAGGACACCGTCGCAGTCCGAATTGCTTTCCGCCAACAGCCATTTGGCCGACCGGTGAAATTCGCCACACTAAGGTGTTGGTTGGGCCGTTTGCCCGTCGCTGTGGTAGCCGCCCATCGGTGATGGTCATCGAGATGTCGATCCGGACGCGAGAGCGGTCATAGCTCGCCGTCAGAACCGAACGCGCGGGCGCTTCGCCGGTACCGGCGCGTAGGTTTAGCAGCATGAATGCGCCGCGGGTCAGGCTGACCAACGCGGACAAGGTGCTGTACCCGGCCACTGGAACCACGAAGCAAAACGTCTTCGACTACTACACCGGCATCGCCGAGATGATGCTGCCGCACGTCGCGGGACGCCCGGCAACGCGCAAGCGCTGGCCCAACGGCGTCGACCAGGACTCGTTCTTCGAAAAGCAGCTGGCGTCGTCGGCGCCCGACTGGTTGCCGCGCGCCAGCGTGAGCCACCGGTCCGGAACAACGACCTATCCGGTCATCGACAGCCCCACCGGGCTTGCCTGGATCGCGCAGCAGGCGGCGCTGGAAGTCCACGTGCCGCAGTGGCGGTTCGTTGCCGAGTGGACCCGAAGCAGGGCCGAAGAACTCAAGCCAGGCCCGGCGACACGATTGGTGTTCGACCTGGACCCGGGTGAGGGTGTGACGATGGCGCAGCTGGCCGAGGTGGCTCGCGCCGTCCGGGACCTGATCGCCGACATCGGGTTGACCACATTCCCGCTTACCAGCGGCAGCAAGGGATTGCACCTGTACGCGCCGCTGGATGAGCCGGTGAGCAGCAGGGGCGCAACGGTATTAGCCAAACGTGTTGCGCAGCAACTGGAAAAGGCGATACCCAAGTTGGTCACGTCGACCATGACCAAGAGCCTGCGGGCCGGCAAGGTGTTCCTGGACTGGAGCCAGAACAACGGCGCCAAGACCACCATCGCGCCCTACTCGCTGCGCGGCCGGGAGCATCCGACCGTCGCGGCGCCACGCAGCTGGGAGGAACTCGACGACCCCGCGCTGAGCCAGCTGCGCTACGACGAGGTGCTGGACCGGGTGGAACGCGACGGCGATCTGCTCGCGGCGCTGGACGCCGATCTGCCCGCCGCAGACCGGCTGACCAAGTACCGAAGCATGCGCGACGCGTCGAAGACACCCGAGCCGGTGCCGGTAGCGAAACCCACTACCGGCCAAGGCAATACGTTCGTCATCCAGGAGCACCACGCCCGCCGTCTGCACTACGACTTCCGGCTGGAACGAGACGGCGTGCTGGTGTCGTGGGCGGTGCCGAAAAACCTGCCCGACACCACATCGGTGAACCACCTTGCGGTGCACACCGAAGACCATCCGCTGGAATACGGCACCTTCCAGGGCAACATTCCCAAAGGCGAGTACGGCGCCGGCAAGGTGATCATCTGGGACTCCGGAACCTACGAGGCCGAGAAGTTCCGCGATGACGAAGTCATCGTCAACCTGCAAGGCAGCCGGATATCCGGGCGCTACGCGCTGATTCAAACCAATGGCGACCAATGGCTGGCGCACCGGATGAAGGATCAGAAGGTCTTCGAGCTCGACGAGATCGCGCCCATGCTCGCGACGGAGGGTTCGGTCGCGGCCCTCAAGGCGAGTCAGTGGGCCTTCGAAGGCAAGTGGGACGGCTACCGAGTCCTGGTGGAGGCCGACAACGGCACCGTGCGAGTGCGGTCCCGGCGCGGCCGCGAAGTCACCAATGAATATCCTCAATTACATTCGTTAGCAACGGATCTAGCCGACCATCACGTGGTGCTCGACGGCGAGGCCGTTGTCCTGGACAAGTCCGGAGTGCCCAGCTTCAACGAGATGCAGAATCGCAACCGCGTCACCCGCGTCGAGTACTGGGCATTCGACCTGCTCTACCTGGACGGACGCTCGCTGCTGCGGGCGTGCTATCAAGACCGGCGGAAGCTGCTGGAAACCTTGGCCAGCGCAAGCGATCTCACCGTGCCCGAACTGCTGCCCGGCGACGGCGCCCAAGCGCTCGAGTACTCGAGCAAGCAGGGCTGGGAGGGCGTGATCGCCAAGCGACGCGACTCGAGTTACCAGCCGGGACGGCGCTCGGCGTCGTGGATCAAGGACAAGCATTGGAACACGCAGGAAGTCGTCATCGGCGGCTGGAAAGCCGGGGAAGGTGGGCGCACCAGCGGCATCGGCTCACTGCTGATGGGCATTCCCAGTGCGGGCGGCCTGCATTTTGCCGGGCGGGTTGGTACCGGCTTTACCGAACGCGACCTGGCCAACCTCAAGAAGACGCTGGCGCCGCTGCACACCGAACACTCTCCGTTCGACGCCTCGCTGCCCGTGCGCGACGCCAAAGGTGTCACCTTCGTCGAGCCGGTTCTGGTGGGCGAGGTGCGCTATAGCGAATGGACACCAGATGACCGGCTGCGCCAATCGAGTTGGCGCGGGCTGCGATCGGACAAGAAAGCAAGAGAGGTGGTACGCGAATGAAATGGGTGACGTATCGAGGTCCCGACGGCGAGCGTACCGGGGTTCTTTCCGGTGACACGGTCTACGCGATGCCGCCGGGTGTGGCGCTGCTTGACCTGATCGGACGCGGCGCTGACGGGCTGCGGCAAGCGGGCGAGGACGTGCAGCGTTCGCCGTCGGCGGTGGAGCAACTCGGCGAGGTGACTTTGATGGCGCCGATCCCGCGTCCGCCCTCGATCCGCGACTCGCTGTGCTTCTTGGATCACATGCGCAACTGCCAGGCCGCGCTGGGCGCCGGGCGGGTACTCAGCGACACCTGGTACCGCGTCCCGGCGTTTTACTTCGCCTGCCCGGCAACGGTTTTGGGTCCCTACGATGACGCGCCGACGGCACCTGGAAGTGCTTGGCAGGACTTCGAATTGGAGATCGCCGCCGTCATCGGGACTACCGGTAAGGACTTGACGGTCGAGCAGGCCGAACAGGCCATCATCGGCTACGCCATCTTCAACGACTGGTCGGCCCGAGACCTACAGCAGCTGGAGAGCCAACTGGCGATCGGGCAAGGCAAGGGCAAAGACAGCGGAGTCACCTTGGGCCCCTACCTTGTCACGCCCGACGAGCTCGCGCCGTACCGCCGCGACGGCAAGCTCGATTTGCAGGTGATCGCGCTGGTGAACGACACCGTGATTGGTTCGGGGTCGACCGCCCAGATGGACTGGAGCTTCGGTGAAGTCATCTCTTACGTCTCCCGCGGGGTGCCGCTGCGCCCCGGCGACGTCATCGGCTCCGGCACCGTGCCCACCTGCACGCTTGTCGAGCACCTCAGCCCGACAGCGCTGCCATCCTTCCCGGGTTGGCTGCATGACGGCGACGTAGTGACGCTGAAGGTGCAGGGTCTGGGGGAGACCCGGCAAACCGTGCGCACCACCGATGCACCGCACCCGCTGCCCGCCCGCCCCAACCCGGACGCCGCAGCCGCGCCCACCCGAGTCAACCGGGCCACAGCCCGGGTGCCCTACAGCAGGGGGCTGCATGAGGTCGCCGACCGCGTCTGGGCGTGGACGCTGCCCGACGGCGGCTACGGCTGGAGCAACGCCGGGCTGGTTGCCGGCGACGGGGCGTCACTGCTCGTCGACACCCTCTTCGACCTGGCGCTGACCCGCGAAATGCTCACCGCGATGCAGCCCATCACCAGTTCCGCGCCCATCTCCGACGCCTTGATAACGCATTCCAACGGGGACCACACGCACGGTAATCAACTACTCGGTGAATCGGTGCGGATCATCGCCGCCCGGGGTACGGCCGACGAGATCGCACATGGGATGGCGCCCGAGATGTTGGCCATGGCGCAGACCGCCAACCTCGGCCCGGTCGCGACCTCATACGCGCGAGACCGCTTCGGACACTTCGACTTCAGCGGCATAACGCTACGCAACGCCGACCACACGTTCGACGGTGACCTGACCATCGAGGTCGGTGGCCGGCAGATCAACCTGCTGAACCTGGGCCCGGCTCACACCGCCGCGGATTCGGTGGTGCACGTGCCCGACGCCGGGGTCCTGTTCGGCGGGGATTTGCTGTTCATCGGCTGCACCCCGATCGTGTGGGCCGGCCCCATCGCCAACTGGATCAGGGCCTGCGACGTGATGATCGCGATGGACGCACCGATCGTGGTGCCCGGCCACGGTCCCGTCACCGACCCCGATGGAATCCGCGCCGTGCGTGGCTATCTCGCTCATGTCGCCGAACAAGCCGAGGCCGCACACCGCAAGGGTCTGTCGTGGGCTGAGGCCGCCGACACCATTGACCTCGGCGAGTACGCGACGTGGCTGGACGCCGAACGCGTCGTCGTCAACGTCTATCAGCGTTACCGCGAACTCGACCCCAACACCCCGCAGCTGGAGGTCATGGCGCTGCTGGTGATGCAGGCCGAGTGGCTGGCCAAGCGCACCGCTTGACCGCGAAAGTGCAACTGGCAACCGATTCCCCGAGAAGAACCGTCGGCGGTTGCACTTTCGCGACTACTTCTTGTGGGCCATCACGAAGCTGATCGTGTTGGCTGGGCTCTGTTGCTCGGCCTCTCCCAGTTCGGGCAGGCCGGCGGCCGTGAAGAGCTCGGTGAGCCGGGACGTGGTCGTGTCCCACCCATGCGCTTGCAGGTGCGCGGCGGCATCGGTGTGCTTCCCGGGGTACGTCAGGTCGGCGATGTCGAGATCCAGTCCTTGTCGGCGCCAACCCTCGGCCGTGATCCGCGCCTGTTCCTGCGATTCCTGCGAGCCATCGTTGAGCGACCCGAAGTCGGCGGCGAGCCGGCTGCCCCTGGCGCTCAGCCCAATGACGTTGTCGAGCAGCCGGACTTCGGCCTCCGGCGGCAGAAAACCGATGAGCACACCCTCGGCCAGCCACGCCGTCGGCCGGGCAGTATCGAAGCCGGCCGCCCGCAGCGCCGCCGGCCAATCCTGCCTAAGGTCGATGCCCACGGTGCGGTGCGTCGCGGCGGGGACGGCCCCGAGTTTGGACAGCGTCGCGGCCTTGAACTCGATCACCTCCGGCTGATCGATCTCGTACACCGTCGTCCCGGCCGACCACGCAAGCCGATAGGGACGGGAATCCAACCCGGACGCGACGATGACGACCTGGCACAGGCCCGCCTTGCCGGCCTCGGCGAAATAGTCGTCGAAGTAGCGGGCGCGAGCGGCGAAAGTGTCGACCATCCGGGGAAACCCGACACCCTTCTCGAGGTCGTCGGAATCGAGTTCGCCGCTGGCCAACTTGGTGAACACATCCAGTCCGGCGGCGCGGACCAGCGGCTCGGCGAACTCGTCCGTGATGACCGGCCGGGGACGTTTGGTCGCGGCTGCCCGGGCGGCCGCGACCATGGTGGCCGTGGCTCCGACACTATTGGCCAAGTCCCACGTGTCGCCTTCGGTTCGTGCCATGTTGTCTCCTTCGATGTGGCGGCAAGAACCACGGTAGGCCCTCGCCGGTAAATACCCATGTCGCATACGGTTTGGATATGTCAGCAGTAGAACTGGAAACTCTCGAGGACAACATCGCCTGTATCACCCTGAATCGGCCGGAGCGGCTGAACGCCATCGACGGATCGCTGATCGACGGCGTGGACCATGCCTTGGACGTGCTCAGCGGCGGCGAAGTTCGGGTCGCGATCCTTACCGGTGCCGGACGCGGATTCTGCGCCGGCGCCGATTTGAGCGGCACCGGCCAGGCGTGGACCAAGCCGGCGAGTCCGTCGACCCCGGCGTTCAAGATCAACTACGATTCCCAGGTCCGCCTGGCCAACCTGTACACGCGACTTTATGAGCTCGACGTCCCGGTGATCGCCGCGGTGAACGGTGTGGCCGTCGGGGGTGGGCTGGCGTTCGCGCTGGTCAGCGATATCCGGGTGGCGTCCGAACAGGCCCGGTTCGGGTCGGTGTTTATCAAGGCCGGCTTCTCGTCGATGGACATGGGCACCAGCTATCTGCTGCCCAAAATCGTCGGCGCCGGGGTGGCGCGTGAACTCATGCTGACCGGTCGCATCATCGACGCGGCCGAGGCCTATCGCACCAAGCTGGTGCATGAGGTGGTGGCCCCCGAGGACCTGATGCCGGCTGCGCTCAAGCTGGCGCGTTCGATCGCCGAGAACAACGCTTATGGCGTGTGGCAGACCAAGATCGGCCTCAATGCGGCGCTGGACGCGCCCAGTTTGCGGCATGCCATCGAGCTGGAGAACCGAACCCAGATTCTCACCGGCTTCACCAACAATCCGGTCGAGGCCGCCACAGCGCACATGGAGAAACGCGCGCCAAAGTGGGATCCCCTGTGACGCTTAGACTTTGGCGATGACGTTTTCGGCGAACATCTCCAGGTTGCGGATCTTGGCGTCCAGCGGCTCGGTGTCCCTGCCCATGATGTAGGGGATGCGGAAGCCGACGATGACGTCGGTCACGCCCTTGTCCTCGAGTCGCTTGACGCCGTCCACGGTGAAGCCGTCAATCGAGATGACGTGAATCTCCAACGGGCCGGTCTTGCCTTCCTGTTCCCGGAACTGCTTGAGCTTGGCGAGCAGCCGGTCGAGTTCCTCGGGGTCGCCGCCGCCGTGCATCCAGCCGTCCAAACGTGCCGCCCGCCGCAGCGCCGCATCGGCGTGCCCCCCGATCAGGATCGGGATCGGCTTGGTGGGAGCCGGAGTCATCTTGGTCTTGGGGATGTCGTAGAACTCGCCGTGGAATTCGAAGTACTCACCGGTGGTGAGGCCCTGGATGATCTCGATGCATTCGTCCATCCGCTTGCCGCGCTTGGCAAATGGAACTCCGAGTAGCTCGTAGTCCTCGGGCCACGGACTGGTGCCGACGCCAAAGCCCACTCGGTTGTCGGTCATTGCGGCCAGTGAGCCGATTTGCTTGGCCACCAGAGCCGGCGGCCGGATCGGCAGCTTGAGGACGAAGAAGTTGAACCGCAGCTTCGAGGTCACCGCGCCCAATGCCGACGTCAAGACGAATGTTTCGATGAACTCCTTGCCATCCAGGAACTCGCGGTTGCCGTCGGGTGTGTACGGGTACTTCGAGTCGGATTCGAACGGGTACGCGATGCTGTCGGCGATCGTCATGGCGTGGTAGCCCGCCGCCTCGGCCGCCTTGGCCAGCGGGATGTAGAACCTAAAGTCAGTCATCGCCTCCGCGTAGGTAAACCGCACGTCATCTGCCTTCCATGAGAGGACCGTCACACGACATTAGAACGTGTTCTAGTTTGACCCGCACGGGGGTCCCGCACAACAAGGCGCACGACCTCGGGAGGCCGCCTAGAGCTGGTTCTCGGGGCCGATGACCGCCCAGACGGTCTTGCCCGTCGACGTGGGCGTGCTGCCCCACGCGCGTGACAACGCGTCGACAATCGCCAAGCCGGACACGTCGATACCCTTGGCCGGCGACGGCAGCCGCAGGGCAGGCGTGGTGCTGTCGTCGGACACCGCGATGGTCGCTGACGCGCCGTCGGTCTCGATCCGCATCAGCGGAACACTGCCGGTGTGTTCCAGCACGTTCTCCACGAACACATTGACAACGACCAACGCAACCGGGATGAGCGCGGATTGCGACCAGGTGGTGAGCCACTCGCGGACCAGCCGGCGTGACTCGCGAAGGCTGGTCAGGCTTGCGGGTAGCTCGGCATCGGCGCGCCGGACCGGGCGACGGGTGAGCCGAGCGAGCGCCTTCATCGCTGCCTTCTCGGTCGAATACACCGGCATGAAGCCCGCGACCCCGCTGCGGGTGAGCGCCTCGCGGGTCGCGCGATGGGCGCAGACCAGCACGATTGGAACGTTCGGCTGAGTCTCGAGCTGCCAGCGCGCACTGATGAAGGCTGACAATGCCGATTCCTCGGGCACTCGAAGTGCGGTGATGTCGACGACGACGGCGGAGGGCTTGTCGAGCGCGGCCTTCGTGACGCTGTCGCGTAGCGGTGCGGAATTGCCGGCGTCAAGTACGCCCTCGACGGTCAGCACGGCCACCGACTTCTCTGTCCGCAACACAACGGCCAGCGAGTTCGGCGACTCAGCTCCCGCACCCACCGCAGCCAACCCCTTTCCACTTCGGGCTCTATTTTCGCCGACTGCGATCCCTGAGCAAGTCACCTGCGAACCGGTGTGTCCTGATTTCATCTCCTGCTCCTCGAGTTCCGCCCGGCAAACTTTTTGAGGAGCCGCCCCCCATGGCGGCAGAAGCTTCTGAGCCCACATTGAGCGGCATCGACACACCCAAAACACAAGGTGTGGTGATCCGTCGCAGACCCATGGCCAGGCAGCAAGGTGCACGCGAGTGGATGCGTCCCCCAACCCGGCCGAGCGAAGCATCGCCCGCTACCACGCCAAACATTCTCATTTATCCCGTCGTCTGCCGCAGCACGCGTCCCGCGGAGGCCGCCCACTTCGGGCGGCCACCCCCCAATCTGGGATGAAATCAGCCCCTCCCGTTTACCCAAACGTAAACGTTGGCAAACCCGAAGAATTGCCCCGCTACAGCGGGTATGGCGGTGCGCCCACTCCGGCGACCGAGTGGGTGCCCCACGGTGTTCGTTCGACGATCCGCGCGGGCGCGCTGCGCTCGCCCACCGTCACCGTCACGGTTCGCGGCTTGAGCGCCTCAGCCGGCAGGGGTTGCGCCGGCGGACTAAAAACCGTCCCTTGCCAGTGATAACGGCCGTCGATCGGGTCCAAGTGGCCGGTAAGCCGGACGCGGACCGGATGGCAGGTGCCGGCGATCGTCAGCGTCGCCACGCCGTCGTAGGTCTCATCGTCGGCGGCGCCCGATGACAGGTCGAAGGCCGATAGGACCGGAAAAGGCTGCGCGGGTTCGACATGGGCGCGCTCGTTGAACACCTGCTGGCTGCTGCGAAGCACTTCGATGCGGGTGCTGGCGGTGTGCTTCATGAGCCGTACGCACTCGGCCACGTAGCGTGCTTGCGCGGCGGCATCGGGCCCGGTGATCAAGAAGTAGTTGGGGAAGCCATGAATGGCGACTCCCAGGAAAGGCTCGGTGCCGTCGTCCCAGGCCTGCCGGATGGTCAGCCCGCGGGCACCGACCAGCGCCGTAACCGGGTTCCGGTCGGGGATCGCGAAACCGGTGCCATAGATGATGGCGTCGGCGCGGTGGTCGGCACCGTCGCTGGTTCGGATGCCCGACGGGGTGATGGCGTTGACCGCCGACTTCACCAGCGCGGGCCGCGACCGCCCGCCGCGGGACGCTGGCCGGGCATAGCGACGTAGCCACCGCTTGACGCGCGTTGTCGGCAACGGCAACTCATCGACAACCCGGCGCGGCGGATGTGCGAAAACGGTGACCGAGGCCGCTGATGCGATCAACTGCCCGATGTAGTGACCCGCGGCGGCGTCGGTGCCGATGACGGCGATGCGCTTGCCACGTGGATCGAACTCGGAATCCCACTGCGCCACATGAAACGACGTTCCCCGGAACTCGTCGCGTCCGGCGAATTCCGGTATCCACGGAACGTATTCGGGTCCGTGGGCCGCGATGACGACGCCGCCGTGGAAGATCTCGCCGGAGGTTGTCCGCAACTGCCAGATGTGGGTGTCGTCGTCGAACAGCGAACCGACTACTTCGCGGCCGGGAAGCAGCAGGCCGTCCAGGGCCGCCGGCCAGTCATGCGCTTTGCCCGGTGCGTTGTCCAGGATCACGATGTCGGTGATACCTGCCGCCAGCAGTTCGGTTGCGGCGCCCCGGCCGCGAACTCCAGCGCCGATGACGACGACGCGCGTCCGGCTCACAGAAACTTGGTGCGCTTCCAGCCGCGGCGCGCGATCGGGCCCATCAGGCCGACCTCGGTCAAAAACGCCGCCAGCGGAGCGAAGCCGGCCACCTGCATTTCGTAGCGGTGCGGGCTGCTGCGCGCGGTCACCCGCGCCCGCTTGGCATCCAGGCCCGTCCGCGCATACGGGATCGGATTACTGAACAGGTAGCGGAAGAAGTACCCACCGAGCCCGTTGATGTTGGCCATAAACCACTTGTTGAGCCGGGGCATCTCCTGCGCCCGTTTGCGTGCGCCGTCACGCGCGAACTGGATATGCCGGGCCTCTTCGGTGACGTGAATTCGCATGAGCCGCTGGATGATTGGCTGTAGTTCCGGGTCGTCCATCATCTGCCGTTGCAGTGAATCGAAGATCTCTTCGCCGATCAGCGCCGCCACCCACAGCATCGAGCCCCGTTGGAAAGCCAGCGGCAAGGCGTTGATGATCATCCGGTGCAAACGCCGTGGGCGTACTGGCTTGGCGCCGATGCGTTCGATGGCTTTGCCGAACATGACCATGTGGCGGGTCTCATCGCCCAGTTCCGTCAGCTTGTAATGCGTCGACCGGCTGGTCGGGTCCTCGTACAGGATGGTGCGTAACAACGATTGATTGAGCATGTTCTCGAACCAGATCCCGGCCGACAAGGTGTTGACCAGTTCCTGGCGGGACAGCTCGATTTGTTGCTCGCGCGTCAGCTCGTCCCACATCGGCGTGCCGTACAGCGACACCAGGCGGGGCGGCAGATAGAACTTGTCCGGGTCCAGCGGGGCGTCCCAGTCGATGTCGACGACGGGCTCGTAGGACTTTTTGACCGAGCCCTTGAGCAAGCGGTCGGAGAACTCTTCACGACTGGGCCCAGTTGGCTTCACCGCAGTGGTCATCGCTGGTTTCCCTTCGGTGCTTTCAGACGGTTAGGGAGATCGCAACAGATAGTCGATACCCATGGTACCGGGTACCTGCGGTCCCGACTAGGCCTTTGAGGTTTCGATTCGGCAATCTGTCGTGAACAGCGAGCGAGCCGGGAGGGTTCAGTGAGTCGGCATATCCACGTCATCGGCATTGGTGCCGGGGACCCCGACTACCTGACCGTCCAGGCGATCCAGGCGCTCAACGACACCAAGGTGTTCTTCGCGATGGACAAAGGCGAAGCCAAAAGCGACCTGGTGGCGCTGCGACGGCAGATCTGCACGCGATTCATCCGCGAGCCCGGCTATCGCTTCGTCGAGCTACCCGATCCGAAACGGTCGACCGACGCCGATTACCGGGAGGCGGTCTCCGATTGGCACGCGGCGCGCGCCCGGATCTGGGCGACGGCCATCGCCACCGCGCTGGGGCCCGACGGCGTCGGGGCCTTCCTGGCCTGGGGTGATCCGTCGTTGTACGACAGCACGCTGCGCATCCTCGATGCGGTCGCGGCCGATGTGGACTTCACCTTCGACGTGATTCCGGGAATCACCGCAGTGCAGGCGCTGACGGCCCGACACCGCATCCCCCTCAATGAGGTCGGTGAACCGGTTCTGATCACGACCGGCAGGCAGCTGCGCAAGCAGCGATTGTCCGGCTCGGCGGTGGTGATGCTCGACGCTGACTGCTCGTTTCAGGCGTGCCCCGACGACACCCGCATCTGGTGGGGCGCCTACCTCGGTACCGAGGACGAACTGCTGGTGGCGGGCACTGTCGGAGAAGTCGGGGCCCGCATCGTGGAACTGCGGGCCGAGGCCCGCGCGCGACACGGCTGGATCATGGACACCTATTTGCTGAGGGCTTCCGGCTGGCAGACTTGACGCGTGCCCGAACTCCCCGAGGTCGAAGCGCTGGCCGACCACCTGCGCCGCCATGCCGTCGGTTTGACGGTTGGTCGCGTCGATGTCGCAGCGCTATCCGTGCTGAAAACCTTCGACCCGCCGATCAACGCGCTACACGGCCAGACGGTCGTCGGGGCCGGGCGGTGGGGCAAATACCTAGGCCTGCAGGTCGGAAAGCTGTTCTTGATCGCCCATCTGTCGCGTGCGGGCTGGTTGCGGTGGTCCGACAAGCTGGCCGCGGCGCCGCTGCGCCCCGGCAAGGGACCGATCGCGTTGCGCGTGCACCTGGGCACGCCCGGTGAGGCGCCCGGCTTTGACCTCACCGAGGCGGGCACCCAGAAGCGGCTGGCGGTGTGGCTCGTCGACGACCCACAGCTGGTGCCGGGCATTGCGGCCCTCGGCCCCGACGCGCTGGACCTGAGCCCCGAGGACCTGGCCCGGGTACTGGCCGGCAACACCGGCCGGATCAAGACCGTCATCACGGACCAGAAGGTGATCGCCGGTATCGGCAACGCCTACAGCGACGAAATTCTGCACGTCGCGAAGGTCTCGCCGTTCGCGACGGCCGGCAAGCTATCCGGCGAACAGCTCACCGCGCTGCACGACGCGATGATTTCCGTGCTGACCGACGCGGTGGGCCGGTCCGTCGGCCAGGGCGCCGCGACGCTCAAAGGCGAAAAGCGCTCCGGGCTTCGGGTGCATGCGCGAACCGGGTTGCCCTGCCCGGTGTGCGGGGACACCGTGCGCGAAGTGTCGTTCGCGGACAAGTCTTTTCAGTACTGTCCGACGTGCCAGACGGGCGGCAAGGTGCTGGCCGACCGGCGCATGTCGCGGCTGCTCAAGTAGTCGCCGAGCGTCGACTTGTGGTGCCGAAAACCCGCTGTAGAGCCCAACAACTCGACGTTGGGCGGGCACTAGATATGCTGCCCGGGTGATTCGTCAGAAGATCCTCATCACGGGTGCCAGTGCCGGCCTGGGCGAAGGGATGGCGCGTTCCTTCGCCGCCATGGGCCGCGATCTGGCGCTGTGCGCCCGCCGCGTCGACCGGCTCGACGAGCTGAAAACCGAACTGTCGCAGAGGTGTCCAAATATCAAGATCGCGGTCGCTGCGCTGGACGTCAACGATCACGAGCAGGTGCCGAAGGTGTTCGCCGAACTCAGCGACGAGCTCGGCGGCATCGACCGCATCATCGTCAACGCCGGCATCGGAAAGGGCGCGAAGCTGGGCACCGGCAAGCTCTGGGCGAACAAGGCGACCATCGAGACCAACCTGGTGGCCGCCCTCGTGCAGATCGAAACCGCGCTGGAGATGTTCAACAAAAGCGGCTCGGGGCATCTGGTCCTTATCTCGTCGGTGCTCGGCGCCAAGGGTGTGCCGGGTGTCAAAGCCGCGTACGCGGCGAGCAAAGCCGGAATGCGGTCGCTGGGTGAATCGCTGCGCGCCGAATACCGAGGCGGCCCCATCAAGATCTCGGTGCTGGAGCCCGGCTACATCGAGTCGGAGATGACGGGCAAGTCGGCAAGCACAATGTTCATGGTGGACAACGAAACTGGCGTCAAGGCGCTGGTTGCCGCGATCGAACGCGAGCCCGGCCGGGCCGCGGTGCCGCGGTGGCCGTGGGCACCGCTGGTGCAGCTGATGCGTGTCCTGCCACCGCCGTTGACGAAACGGTTCGCCTAAACCACTTTCCGCGAGCTGGGGCACCTCCCGCTTGCGAGCGTGCGTGTTTGTACGCGACACGCCGCGTGATCGCGTACATTTGCGCACGCTCGCGGTGGGACCCGGTCAGCCGGTGCGTCCCCTTTCGGTCCGGTAGCGACGGACCAGCGCATCGGTCGAGCTGTCCGACTGTGGCGCGGGCGAGGCGTCGGCGGTGAGCACCGGAAGCAGCGCCTTGGCCTGTGTTTTGCCCAGCTCCACACCCCATTGGTCGAACGAGTCGATGCCCCAGACCACCCCCTCGGTGAAGACCTGATGCTCGTAGAGGGCGATCAGCTGGCCCACCACCGACGGGGTGAGCCGGTTGGCCAGAATCGAGGTCGTCGGCCGGTTGCCGGGCATCACCTTGTGCGGCACAACCTCGGCGGGTGTGCCTTCGGCAGCGATCTCTTCGGCGGTTTTGCCGAACGCCAGCACCTGGGTCTGGGCGAAGAAGTTGCTCATCAACAGGTCGTGCATGCTGCCGGTGCCCTCGACGGTGGCAAGGTCGTCGAGCGGTTGACTGAAGCCGATGAAATCGGCGGGCACCAATCGGGTGCCCTGATGCAGTAACTGGTAAAAGGCGTGCTGGCCGTTGGTTCCCGGTTCGCCCCAAAAGATTTCACCGGTGTCGGTGGTGACCGGCGTGCCGTCGGCGCGGGTCGACTTGCCGTTGGATTCCATGGTCAGCTGCTGCAGATAGGCCGCAAAACGCGACAAGTCGTTGGAATACGGCAGCACGGCGCGCGATTGCGCGCCCATGAAGTCGGAGTACCACAGCCCGATCAGGCCGAGCAGCGCGGGCGCGTTGGAATCCAGCGGAGCGGTCTTGAAATGTTCGTCGACGATGTGGAATCCGGACAGAAAGTCGGCGAAGGCCTCCCGGCCGATGGCGGCCATCACCGACAGCCCGATCGCCGAGTCGACCGAATAACGCCCGCCGACCCAATCCCAGAACCCGAACATGTTGTCGGTGTTGATACCGAAGTCGTCGACCAGGCGTTTGTTGGTGGAGACGGCCACAAAATGCTTGGACACCGCGGAGTCACCCAGCGCTGCGGTCAGCCAGCGGCGCGCGGCCGTGGCGTTGGTCAATGTCTCCAGCGTAGAGAACGTCTTCGACGCGACGATGAAAAGCGTTGTGGCAGGGTCTAAGTCGGCCAGCTTGGCGATCAGGTCGGCGGGGTCGACATTGGAGACGAAACGCGCCGAAATCCCGGCGTCCGCATAGTGGCGCAGCGCCTGGTAGACCATCACCGGACCCAGGTCTGACCCACCGATCCCGATGTTGACGACGGTCTTGATCCGTTTCCCGGTGGCCCCGGTCCATTCACCGTTGCGCAACCTGTCGGTGAAGTCGCCCATGGCGTCCAGCACGGCGTGCACGTCCTCGACGACGTTTTGGCCGTCGACGATCAGCTCGACATCCCGAGGCAGCCGTAGGGCGGTGTGCAGTACCGCGCGATTCTCCGAGGTGTTGATGTGTGCACCCGAGAACATCTGCGCACGGCGCTCTTCGAGGTTAGCCGTACGAGCCAGATCGATAAGGAGCTGCAGCGTCTCTCGGGTGATGCGGTGTTTGCTGTAGTCGATGTAAAGATCGCCGACGGTGACGGTGAGGTCGCGCCCGCGATCGGGATCGTCGTCGAAGAACTGGCGTAGCTGGGTTTCGCCGATTTGTTCGTGATGCCTGCGCAGGGCTTCCCATGCCGGGGTGGCCGTGATGTCGGGGATGGTTTGCACGGAGGTCATAGCTTGACCCTAATGCGGTCCGATGCGGCGCGCCCAGGTCTGGCGGTGCCCCGCCCCGGCGGGATCAGTGGCCGAGCCGGCCTCTGCCCAATCGCAAGAGCAGCATCGCCAGATCCTTACCTTCGGGACCGAGCTCGCTGTAGCGTTCGATGACCTTCATCTCGCGGCTGTGGACCAGCCGGGTGCCGCCGGACGCCATTCGGACCCTGCCGATCGCCTGGGACACCTCGGCGCGCCGCTTTACCGCGGCGAGGATCTCCGCGTCCAATCGGTCGATCTCTTCGCGCAACTCGTCGATGCTGGCCAGGTCTTGGCTCTCGACCATTTCGATGTTCATCTCGGGTAACTCCGCATTCTCGTGATGTGGGGGGTCTGGTCTCATCCTTTATCGGGTCTCACAAACGAGACGAGCCCCGAATCCGGAAGCGGACCACGGGGCTCGGCGAAAGCAACTAGACCACGGGCACCGCTGGACGGTATCCGTAGAAAAATCGGCGGTGTGACCCGTGGGTCGAGAACTGCCGACGACGCTGCGCGTTGAGCATCAAACGAGTGTGCCACTAAGGAGCGCGTGCGCGCAAAGAATATTCGCAAAATGGCCTATTTCGCTGCGCTGACCACGTGCCCAGTCGGACTCACTACACACGAGTTGCACATTATTATTCTTATGTTGAGGCATTTATTATTCGCCTGTTCAGCAATCGGACTCGAGCTTTCGCGTGCCCGCCGTGTCGATCGTCCTGGCGGTCGGCCACGCCGGATGGCCCGGCCGGCGGGAGCAGTCGGTCGCCGGCGGTAAATTTGGACCGATATGAGTGTGCACGTGAGCGAAGCCAAGCCCGCCCCGGACGCGGATGAACTGCTCGACGGCCTCAACCCACAACAGCGCCAGGCGGTGGTGCACGAGGGTTCGCCGCTGCTGATAGTGGCGGGTGCGGGCTCGGGCAAGACCGCGGTGTTGACGCGGCGCGTCGCCTACCTGGTCGCAGCGCGTGGTGTCGGCGTCGGCCAGATCCTGGCCATCACCTTCACCAACAAGGCCGCCGCCGAGATGCGCGAGCGCGTGGTGCGGCTGGTGGGCAACCGGGCCCGCGCGATGTGGGTGTCCACGTTTCACTCGACCTGCGTGCGCATTCTGCGCAATCAGGCGTCACTGATCGACGGCCTCAACTCCAACTTTTCGATCTACGACGCCGACGATTCGCGGCGCCTACTGCAGATGATCGGTCGCGACATGGGGCTCGACATCAAGCGCTACTCGCCACGCCTGCTGGCCAACGCCATCTCCAACTTGAAGAACGAGTTGATCGATCCCGACCGGGCCGTGGCAAACCTGTCGGATGATTCCGATGAGTTGAGCCGCACCGTGGCTTCCGTCTTCGGCGAATACCAGCGGCGGCTGCGGGCGGCCAACGCGTTGGACTTCGATGACCTGATCGGCGAAACCGTCGCGGTGCTGCAAGCCTTCCCGCAGATTGCGCAGTATTACCGGCGGCGCTTCCGGCACGTCCTGGTTGACGAGTACCAGGACACCAACCATGCCCAATACGTGCTGGTGCGGGAATTGGTCGGTCGGGGCAGTGACGAGGCGCCCGACGACCTGCCACCGGCGGATTTGTGCGTGGTCGGCGATGCCGATCAGTCGATCTATGCGTTCCGCGGCGCCACCATCCGCAACATCGAGGACTTCGAACGCGACTATCCCGACGCGACAACCATTCTGCTGGAACAGAATTACCGCTCGACGCAAAACATTCTGTCGGCGGCCAACTCGGTGATCGCCCGCAACACCGGACGTCGTGAGAAACGCCTGTGGACCGACGCGGGCGCCGGCGAGCCGATCGTCGGCTACGTCGCGGACAACGAGCACGACGAGGCCAGGTTCGTGGCCGAGGAGATCGATGCGCTCGTCGAGCGGGGCGACATCACCTACAACGACGTGGCCGTGTTCTATCGCACCAACAACTCGTCGCGGTCGTTGGAAGAGGTTTTCATCCGCGCCGGTACTCCGTACAAAGTCGTTGGGGGAGTGCGCTTTTACGAACGCAAGGAGATTCGTGACATCGTCGCCTATCTGCGCGTGCTGGACAATCCCGGTGATGCGGTCAGCATGCGGCGCATCCTCAACACCCCGCGTCGGGGGATCGGCGATCGGGCGGAGGCTTGTGTGGCCGTCCACGCCGAGAACACCGGCGCCGGTTTCGCCGACGCACTTGTCGCGGCCGCCGAGGGCAAGGTGCCGATGTTGAATACCCGCGCGGAGAAGGCGATCGCGGGTTTCGTCGAGCTGCTTGACGACCTGAGGGGTCACCTCGACGACGATCTCGGTGACCTGGTCGAGTTGGTGCTCGAACGTACCGGATACCGCCGTGAGCTGGAGTCCTCCACCGATCCGCAGGAGCTGGCCCGGCTGGACAACCTCAACGAACTGGTCAGCGTCGCACACGAATTCAGCACCGACCAGGCCAATGCGGCAGCGCTGGATGAGTCGCTGCAAACCCCGGAGGACGAAGACGTTCCGGACACCGGTGTGCTGGCGGCGTTTCTGGAGCGGGTGTCGCTGGTGTCTGACAGCGACGAGATCCCCGAGGAGGGCGCCGGCATGGTCACGCTGATGACGCTCCACACCGCAAAGGGTTTGGAGTTTCCGGTGGTATTCGTCACCGGCTGGGAGGACGGGATGTTCCCGCACATGCGGTCCCTCGACGATCCGACCGAGCTCTCCGAGGAGAGGCGGCTAGCCTACGTCGGCATCACTCGGGCCCGTCAGCGGCTCTACGTGAGCAGGGCCATCGTCCGGTCTTCCTGGGGGCAGCCCATGCTCAACCCGGAATCGCGGTTCGTGCGGGAGATCCCGCAAGAGCTCATCGACTGGCGGCGCAGTGCACCGGCTCCGTCGTTCAGTGCGCCGGTGAGCGGTGCCGGCCGGTTCGGCGCGCCGCGTCCGGCGCCGACCCGCTCGGGGGCGAGCAAACGCCCGCTGCTGGTGCTGGAGCCCGGCGACCGGGTGACCCACGACAAGTACGGGCTGGGCCGGGTCGAGGAAGTCTCCGGTGTCGGCGAATCGGCGATGTCGCTGATCGACTTCGGCAGCTCGGGACGGGTGAAGCTGATGCACAATCACGCCCCGGTCAGCAAGCTGTAGCCGGGTGAGAGCGCCGATTACCGCTGCGACCGGTGTTTGATCTGCGGGAGAAATGCCAGCACCACGCTGGCGACCGGCAACACCCAGAGCGTGTACACGATCCACGCCACGCGTGCGCCGGCGAGAAACACGCCGCCGTAGGTCAGCACCGCGACCACCGCGCCGGCCGCGATGAGGTAGCGACCGAGAGGCCGGTGCCGCAGCAACATGATCACGCCGGAGACGGTGGTTATCGCGAACACCAGGGCGAGGAAGGCGACCGCGATGCAGAACAGGCGGTCGGTCCTCCACCACCCGGCGATCAGGTCGGTGGCCACCACCGACGTGGCCCAACCGCTGATGATGCTGACCGCGCATGCGGCGACGTCCGTCCGATCGCTGGGCTCATCGCCCGGCAAGCGCGAAACGATTGCTCGTTGGGTCGCATCGGATGCGGCCAGATAGGACGGCGGCTGTTGGGAAATCTGCATGGTCGGAGACTCCGGCACTACCGGAATCGGTCCGGACGGTGCCCGCCGGATGATCCGCGTCCGCGCCTCCGACGTCGCGCTGGGCTCGGGCGCGCTGGGCTCGGGTGAGCTGGGCTCGGGTGGCGCAGGAGCTTCTGGTTCGTCGGGCGCTGTCACCTCAGCCAGCGTAGTTGCCGACGCTGAGTCCTCGCTTAGCAAGCCATGGGACGGGGTCGATTCTTTCGGTGCCGCCCTTCAGCACCTCGAAATGCAGGTGGGGTCCGGTGGAATTGCCTCGGTTGCCCATGGTGGCTATCTGGTCACCGGCCATCACCCGCTGCCCGACGCTGACCAGCGTGGTGTTGACGTGCCCGTACAGCGTGACCGTGCCGTCGGCGTGGCGCAGCTTGACCCACATTCCGTAGCCGGCGGTTGGGCCCGCGTCGATGACGTTGCCGTCGGAGACCGCAAAAATCGGCGTTCCGATCGAGTTGGCGAGGTCGATTCCGGCGTGCAGCACGCCCCAGCGGTACCCGAAGTTGGAGGTGAAGATGCCCTTCGTCGGCATGACGTAGAGCGGCTGCTGCAGTCGCGCCTCGCGCTGCGCGCGATCGTTGGCGAAGGCCATGCCCTTGGCGAGTTCCTCGTTGTGGACAGCGGCATTCGCCGCGTGCCGGACCGCGATCACCTGCGCGCCCCGCACCGTGTCAATGCCCGCCCCGCCGGTGAGCGCCGACGCGTTGGCGGTGAGCACGGCCTCGGTCTTGGGGGGATCGGCGTGGCTGATCGCCGTGTGGGCCGCCGCGGCGGTCGCGCCGGCGGCCATCGCCGAGATCAGCAGGCGGCCCCTGGCCGCGCTGGTCGGCTGCTTACGATGCTGGCCGGCGCGCCGTGCGACGGGGATGACGTCGGTGCTGGGCGAGCGAGCGAGATGACGCGCGTCGGCGTCGGCGGCGAATCTCGCCAGCAGCGGCACGGCGAGCAACTGCGGAGCCAGATCGTCCACATCGTGCAGGTCGTCGAGCTCGGGGGCCAGCAGCACTTGCGCTTCGTTATCGAAGGTGGAGTCGTCGCTCACGTCCAGGTCGCCGGCGTCTTCCACGAGGTCGAGGTCGTCGAAGCCAAAGCCGTCGAGTGGAAGAATCTCGGTGACATCGTCTTGCTGGGGCTCCGTCCACCGGCCGCCAGCCGCGCGACCTACTCTGACCACGCCAGTTGTCATGGCAGGAGCTCGGGTGAAACGGTTCTGGGACAAGCTGAAATGTCCTCGTATCGTGACCATAACGTTATCTGGACCCTAGGAAGGTATCCGTTGACCGACGGAACTGGCAACCTCGGGGCAGAATCCCGACCAAAATTGTGATTTGGATCACGTTTGAGGTCTGCCGGTATGCCGTGACCTGTGCCACATCGATGGACGCGACGATAGTAGCGATTCGGTGGGTCGATACAGTGCCAGCGTGCGAGTTGCCGATTCCGGCATCGCCTACCAGGCCTAGCAAGCAAGTCGAGCAAAGACGGTGAGCCCATGGACCTTTTCGAGTATCAAGCAAAAGAACTGTTCGGCAAGCACAATGTACCGAGCACGCCCGGCCGGGTGACCGACACCGCCGAGGGCGCCCGAGCCATCGCTGAAGAGATCGGTCGTCCGGTGATGGTGAAAGCCCAGGTCAAGATCGGCGGCCGCGGTAAGGCCGGCGGCGTCAAATTCGCCGCGACCCCGGACGACGCCTACGAGCACGCCAAGAACATCCTCGGCCTGGACATCAAGGGCCACATCGTGAAGAGACTGCTGGTCGCCGAGGCCAGCGACATCGCCGAGGAGTACTACATCTCGTTCCTGCTCGACCGCGCCAACCGCACCTACCTGGCGATGTGCTCGGTCGAGGGCGGCATGGAGATCGAAGAGGTGGCCGCCACCAAGCCCGAACGGCTCGCCAAGGTGCCGGTGGACGCGGTGCGGGGCGTCGATCTGGCGACCGCGCGTTCCATCGCCGAGCAGGGCCATCTGCCGGCCGAGGTGCTCGACGCCGCCGCCGTCACCATCTCCAAGCTGTGGGAGCTTTTCGTCGCCGAGGACGCCACCCTGGTCGAGGTCAACCCGCTCGTGCGCACCCCTGACGATCGGATCCTGGCGCTGGACGGCAAGGTCACGCTCGACGCCAACGCCGACTTCCGCCACCCCGAGCACGCCGAGTTCGAGGACCGCGAGGCGACCGATCCGCTGGAGCTGAAGGCCAAGGAGAACCATCTCAACTACGTCAAGCTCGACGGTCAGGTCGGCATCATCGGTAACGGTGCGGGTTTGGTGATGTCGACCCTCGACGTCGTCGCCTATGCCGGTGAGAAGCACGGGGGAGTCAAGCCCGCCAACTTCCTCGACATCGGTGGCGGCGCCTCGGCGGAGGTGATGGCCGCCGGGTTGGACGTGGTCTTGGGCGACGAGCAGGTGAAGAGTGTGTTCGTCAACGTCTTCGGCGGCATCACCGCGTGTGACGCGGTCGCCACCGGGATCGTCAAGGCGCTGGAAATCCTCGGCGACGAGGCCAACAAGCCGTTGGTGGTGCGCCTGGACGGCAACAACGTCGAGGAAGGCCGGCGCATCCTCGCCGAGGCCAACCACCCGCTGGTGACGCTGGTGCCCACGATGGACGAGGCCGCCGACAAGGCCGCTCAGCTGGCGAGCGCCTGAAAGGACTTGAAGAGATGTCGATCTTTCTGAACAAGGACAACAAGGTCATCGTCCAGGGCATCACGGGCAGCGAGGCCACGGTCCACACGGCCCGAATGCTCAAGGCGGGCACCCAAATCGTGGGCGGCGTGAACGCCCGCAAGGCCGGCACGGCCGTCACGCATGAGGACAAGGGCGGCCGGATCATCAAGCTGCCGGTGTTCGGCGGCGTCGCGGAGGCGATGGAAAAGACGGGCGCCGACGTGTCGATCATCTTCGTGCCGCCGAAGTTCGCCAAGGACGCCATCATTGAGGCCATCGACGCCGAGATCCCGTTGTTGGTGGTCATCACCGAGGGAATTCCCGTGCAGGACAGCGCATATGCGTGGGCCTACAACGTGGACAAGGGTGGCAGGACCCGCATCATCGGCCCGAACTGCCCCGGGATCATCAGTCCCGGCCAGGCGCTGGTGGGCATCACCCCGGCGAACATCACCGGCCCGGGACCCGTCGGCTTGGTGTCCAAGTCCGGCACGCTGACCTACCAAATGATGTACGAGCTACGCGATTTCGGGTTCACCACATCGATCGGCATTGGCGGCGACCCGGTGATCGGCACCACGCACATCGACGCCATCGAGGCGTTCGAGAAGGATCCCGACACGAAGGTCATCGTGATGATCGGTGAGATCGGCGGCGACGCCGAGGAGCGTGCGGCCGAATACATCAAGGCCCACGTGTCCAAGCCGGTCGTCGGTTATGTCGCCGGCTTCACCGCTCCGGAAGGCAAGACAATGGGCCACGCGGGCGCGATCGTGTCCGGCTCGTCGGGAACCGCGGCCGCCAAGAAGGACGCGTTGGAGGCGGCCGGGGTCAGGGTCGGCAAGACCCCGTCGGAGACGGCGGCGTTGGCGCGGGAGATCCTGAAGGGCCTGTAGGCCCGCTCGCACTAGACCGCGGCGGCCAGCTTCCCGGCCAGCCGTTCCACATGGGCGGCGACCTCGTCTTCGGAACGGTCCGGCAGGCCGAACAGCACCTCGGTCACCCCGAGCTCGGCCCAGCGGGCGAGCTTCTCGGGGACCGGCTTGAAGTCCAGCGCCACGATCTGCGGAGCCCCGTCGCGGCC
>DASZLQ010000209.1:0-15201 GCA_035552295.1 Mycobacterium sp.
GGCAACGCCGTACTCCTGCGTCAGCCCGTTGCCGCCCATCGACTGCACAGCCTGGTCGACCGACCGGGTGGCCGCCTCGGCCGCAGCGTATTTGGCCATATTGGCGGCCTCGGCCGCGCCCATGTCGTCGCCGCTGTCGTAGAGCGTCGCCGCCTTCTGCACCATCAGCTTGGCGAGTTGGACCTCAATGTGGCACTGCGCCAACGGATGTGACAGGCCCTGGTGGGCGCCGATCGGGGTGGACCAGACCTGACGGGTCTTGACATAGTCGACGGCCTTCTCCAGCGCGAACCGTCCCATGCCCACCGAGCTGGCCGCACCCATGATGCGTTCGGGGTTCAGGCCCGCGAAAAGCTGTGCGATGGCGGCGTCCTCGGCCCCGACGAGCGCATCCGACGGCAGCCGGACATCGTCGAGGAATACCTGAAACTGCCGTTCGGGGCTGATCAGCTCCATATCGATTGGGGTGTAGGTGAAGCCGGGGGCATCGGTGGGCACCACGAACAGCGCCGGGCGCAGCTTGCCGGTCTTGGCCTCCTCGGTCCGAGCCACCACCAGCACCGCCTGCGCTTGGTCGATGCCGGAGATGAAGACCTTCTGGCCCTTGAGGACCCAGTCGCTACCGTCGCGACGGGCGGTGGTGGTGATCTTGTGCGAGTTGGATCCGGCATCCGGCTCGGTGATGGCGAAAGCCATCGTCAACGAGCCGTCCGCGATGGCGGGAATCCAGCGCTTCTTCTGCTCCTCGGTACCGAACTTGCTGATGATCGTGCCGTTGATGGCGGGCGACACCACCATCAGCAGCAGCGCGCTACCCGCGGCGGCCATCTCCTCCATCACCAGTGACAGCTCGTACATCCCGGCGCCGCCGCCGCCATACTCCTCGGGCAGGTTCACCCCGAGAAAGCCGAGTTTACCTGCCTCGGACCATAACTCGTCGGTGTGCTCGTGAGCGCGCGCCTTCTTCAGGTAGTACTCGGCGCCGTAGTTGGACGCCCACGCGGCCACCGACTTGCGCAGCGCCTGGCGCTCCTCGCTCTCGATGAAGCTGGTATCGGTCATTCTGGATCTCCTTCTTGGACACTCTGGGTTTCGGGCGCCTCCACTCGTGCGAGGACGGCGCCGACTTCGACTTGCTGACCGGTCGTGACGTCGAGCTCAGTGAGCACACCGTCGGTCGGTGCGGTGATGGTGTGCTCCATCTTCATCGCCTCCAGCCAGATCAACGGCTGACCGGCGGTGACGGAGTCGCCGACCGCGGCGCCCAGCCGGATGACGTTGCCGGGCATCGGTGCCACCAGGGATCCCTGCTCGACGGCCGAACCGGGCTCGGGGAAGCGTGGCAGCGCGACCAGGTGAACGGGTCCGCGCGCCGAATCGACGTAGATGTCTTGGTCATAGCGCGCAACGGCGAAACTGCAAGCCACACCGGCGCTGTCGGACAACACGACCTCATCTTGCGTCGCCGAGACCAGTCGCACCGGCTCGTCTCCTGCGAGCACCAATCCGTTTCTGGTGAAACGGTATTCGATCCGGAGGTCGTTGTCCGTGTCGTCGCGATAGCTCTTGACCAGGAAGGCCGAAGCCAGATTTCGCCAGCCGCTCGGGATCGAGGCAAACACTTCAGCCGTCGCGCGGTTGTGCGCGGCGTCGGCAAGCGCGGCGGCAATCGCCGACAACCGGACCGCCGTGTCGTCGGCCAGCGGAGCCGACAGCTCGGCCAGGCCGTGCGTGTCGAAAAACGCCGTGTCGGTGGCACCATCGAGAAAGGCCGGATGACGAAGCACATTGACCATGAGCTCGCGGTTGGTGCGCAGGCCGTGCAGGCGGGCACGGGCCAGCGCATCGGCGAGCACCAATGCGGACTGCCGGCGCGTCGGCGCATAGGAGATAATTTTGGCAAGCATCGGGTCGTAGTAGATCGACACGGTCGAGCCGGCGACGATGCCGGAGTCCAACCGGATCCCGGTTCGCTGTCCCAGCGAGCTGAACTCGGCCCGAACCGATGGCACGTCGATCGTGTGCACCAGCCCGGCCTGGGGCTGCCAGCCGTGCGCGGGGTCCTCGGCGTAGAGCCGGGCTTCGATCGAATATCCTTTGCCGGCAGGAGGTTCGGCATCGAGGCGGTCGCCATCGGCGACGGCGAGCTGCAGCTCGACGAGATCGAGCCCGGTGGTCTCTTCGGTGACGGGGTGCTCGACCTGCAGCCGGGTGTTCATTTCCAGGAAGTAGAACTCGCCGTCATCGTCGGCGAGGAACTCCACCGTGCCGGCGCCTGTGTAACCGATGGCGCTCGCCGCCAGGCGGGCCGCGTCGAACAGTTTGGCGCGCATGCCCGGTGTGCGCTCAACCAATGGTGAAGGGGCCTCCTCGATGATCTTTTGGTGGCGGCGCTGGATCGAGCACTCCCGTTCCCCGACGGCCCATACGGTGCCGTGGGTGTCGGCGAGGACTTGAACCTCCACATGGTGGCCGGTGGGCAGGTAGCGCTCGCAGAACACGGTCGGGTCGCCGAACGCGGATTGCGCCTCACGCTGTGCCGCGGCGACTTCGCCTGGCAGGGCCGACAACTCGCGAACCACCCGCATGCCGCGGCCGCCGCCGCCGGCCGACGCCTTGACCAACACCGGCAGCTGGGCTGCGGTGACGGTCTCGGGGTCGAGTTCGTCGAGCACCGGAACGCCGGCGGCAGCCATCAGCTTCTTGGCCTCGATCTTGGAGCCCATCGCGCGCACCGCATCCACCGGCGGCCCGACCCAGGTCAGGCCGGCCTCCTGCACCGCGGCCGCGAACTCGGCGTTCTCGGAAAGGAATCCGTAGCCGGGGTGTACCGCGTCGGCGCCGGCGGCGCGGGCCGCGGCGATGATGGCCTCGGCGTTCAGATAGTCATTGGTCTTGGGCAGCCGTACCCGCGCGTCGGCCTCGGCGGCGTGCGGGGCGGCGGCGTCCGGGTCGGTGTAGACGGCGACAGTGCCCAGACCCAGCCGTTGGCAGGTGGCGAAGACCCGTCGGGCGATCTCGCCGCGGTTGGCAACCAGCACTCGAGTGATTCCCATGAGGCTCACATCCGGAAGACGCCGAAGTTCGACGTCCCTTTGATCGGGCCATTGGCGATGGCGGACAAACACATTCCCAGTACCGTTCGGGTGTCGCGCGGGTCGATGACGCCGTCGTCGTAAAGCATCCCCGACAGCACCAACGGCAGCGACTCGGCCTCGATCTGGCCTTCCACAGCGGCGCGCATTGCTGCGTCGGCTTCCTCGTCGATCTGCTGTCCTCGGGCTTGGGCGGCGGCCCGGCTCACGATCGACAGCACCCCCGACAGCTGGGCGCCGCCCATCACCGCGGCCTTCGCGCTGGGCCAGGCGAACAGGAATCGAGGGTCGTAGGCGCGTCCGCACATGCCGTAGTGGCCCGCGCCGTAGGAAGCGCCGATCAACAGCGAGATATGCGGGACGGTCGAATTGGACACGGCGTTGATCATCATCGAGCCGTGTTTGATCATGCCGCCCTCTTCGTAGTCCTTACCCACCATGTAGCCGGTGGTGTTGTGCAAGAACAACAGTGGCGTGTCGGAGCGGTTGGCCAGCTGGATGAACTGGGTGGCTTTCTGTGACTCCTCGCTGAACAGGATGCCGCGCGCGTTGGCCAGGATGCCCAGCGGGTAGCCGTGCAGCCGCGCCCAGCCGGTCACCAGCGATGACCCGTACATCGACTTGAACTCGTCGAATTCGGAACCGTCGACGATGCGGGCGATCACCTCACGCGGGTCGAACGGGATACGTAGATCCGGTGGCACGATGCCGATCAGCTCCTCGGCATCGAACAGCGGCTCGCTCACGCGTCCGGGCGCCGGGCCCTGTTTGACCCAGTTCAGCCGGGCAACGATGCGGCGCCCGATCCGCAGTGCGTCGAGTTCGTCGACGGCGAAGTAGTCGGCCAAACCCGATATGCGGGCATGCATTTCGGCGCCGCCCAACGACTCGTCGTCGGACTCCTCACCGGTGGCCATCTTGACCAACGGCGGGCCGGCAAGAAAGACCTTCGAGCGCTCCTTGATCATCACCACGTGGTCGGACATACCGGGGACGTAGGCGCCGCCCGCGGTGGAGTTGCCGAACACCAGCGCGATGGTGGGGATCCCGGCCGCCGACAGCCTGGTCAGATCCCGGAACATCCGCCCGCCGGGGATGAATATTTCCTTCTGCGTTGGTAGGTCCGCGCCGCCGGATTCGACCAGCGAAATGACGGGAAGCCGGTTTTCAAAGGCAATCTGGTTGGCCCGCAATATCTTCTTCAGCGTCCACGGATTGCTGGTGCCACCTTTGACCGTGGGGTCGTTGGCGACGATCATGCACTCCACGCCCGAGACCGCACCGATGCCGGTGACCGTGCTGGCGCCGATCTGGAAGGCGCTGCCGTAGGCGGCCAACGGGCTGAGTTCCAGGAACGGGGAGTCCGGGTCGACGAGCAGCTCGATGCGTTCCCGGGCGGTCAGCTTGCCGCGGGCGTGATGGCGCTCGACGTACTTGGGCCCGCCGCCCGCAAGCGCTTTGACGAGCTCCGCCTCGATTTCGGCCAGCTTTGTGTTCGCCGCCGACGCCGCCTCGGCGTAGGTGTCGGCCCTCGGATCGAGGGTGGACTGCAGCACCGTCATGATTGGAACCCCAGGGTCTTGGCGGCCAGCGCGGTGAGGATTTCGGTGGTTCCGCCGCCGATGCCAAGTATCCTCATGTCCCGGTATTGGCGTTCGACTTCGGATTCGGCCATGTAACCCATGCCGCCGAACAGCTGAACGGCTTGGTTGGCAACCCATTCCCCGGCTTCGACGGCGGTGTTTTTGGCGAAACACACGGCCGCGATCAGGTTGGTCTCGCCGGCCAATTGACGCTCCACCACATGGCGTGAGTAGACCCGGGCAACGTCGATCCGTCGGGCCATCTCGGCCAGGGTGTTCTGCACCGACTGGCGGGAGATCAGCGGGCGGCCGAATGTCTCGCGGTCGCGGCACCACTGCACGGTCAGGTCCAGGCAACGTTGCGCGCTCGAATATGCCTGCGCGGCAAGGCCGACGCGCTCGGCGACGAAAGCCTGGGCGATCTGTGCGAATCCGCTGTTCTCGGCGCCGACGAGATTGGCCCTCGGTACTCGCACATCCGTGTAGGACAGCTCGGCGGTGTCGGAAGACCGCCAGCCCATCTTGTCCAGCTTGCGGGTCACCTCAAAGCCGGGTGTGCCCTTCTCGACCACCAGCAGCGAAACCCCGGCTGCGCCGGGACCGCCGGTGCGGACCGCGGTGACGACGTAGTCGGCGCGCACCCCGGAGGTGATGTAGGTCTTGGCGCCGTTGACCACGTAGTGGTCGCCGTCCAAGACCGCCGCGGTCCTCAAATGCCCGACATCCGAACCACCGCCGGGCTCGGTGATGGCCAGCGAACCGATCCTCTCGCCCGCCAGCGTGGGCCGGACAAACGTGTCGATCAGCCGCTGATCACCGGACGCGATCATGTGCGGCACCGCGATACCGCAGGTGAACAGCGACGCGAAGACGCCTCCCGGTGCCCCGGCCTGATGCATCTCTTCGCAGATGATCACCGAGTCGGCGCCGTCCCCGCCGCCGCCCCCGACCGCCTCGGGAAAGCCGGCACCCAGCAGCCCAGCGGCCCCGGCGCGCCGGTGCAACTCGCGCGGCAGGTCGCCGGTGCGCTCCCACTCGTCGACGTTGGGCAGGATCTCGCGTTCTGCGAACGAGCGCACCGTCTTTCGCAGCTGTTCGCGCTCCGGCGTCGTCCAGATGTTCACAAGAGCCTTTCCGGGATATCGACATAGCGGCTGCGCAGCCATTCGCCCAGCCCTTTGGCCTGAGGATCAAATCGCGCTTGATAGGCGACGCCCTGGCCCAGAATGCCGTCGACGACGAAGTTGACTGCCCGCAGGTTGGGCAGCACATGGCGGGTGATGTCGAAGTCGGCCGCCTCGGGCAGCAGGTCTTCGAACAGTTCGACAGTCAGCGTGTTGGTCAGCCAGCGCCACTGTTCGTCGGTGCGCACCCAGACGCCGATGTTCGCCGACCCGCCCTTGTCGCCGCTGCGGGCCCCGGCGATTTGACCCAGGGGCACCCGCCGCGTCGGGCCCGCCGGCAGCGGGTCGGGGGGCGGCGGGGGATCCGCGCGTGTCAGCGCTAAAGTCTCGGTGGCGCAAGGGATCTCGGTGCGGGTGCCGTCGGCGTGCACCGCAATATGCGGCACCTGGGTGGCGTCGACGTAGCCGGGGGTGAAGACGCCGTACACTTGACCATCGCCCGGCGGGGCGGTGACGTGGAAGCCCGGATAACTGGCGAGCGCCAATTCCACTGCGGCCGCGGAGAACTGGCGACCGACGTTGGCGGGATCGGGGTCGCGGACAACGCAGCGGAGCAACGCGCTGGCGGCTTCCTCGGTATCGGCGTCGGTGTGGTCGGTGCGGGCCAGCGTCCATTCCAGTTCGGCGGGCTTGACCGTGAGCGCGGCCTCGAGCTGCCGGCGCAACAAGTCGGCTTTGGCCTCGATGTCGAGGCCGGTCAGCACGAACGCCATCGCGTTGCGGAACCCGCCAATGCTATTCAGCGACACCTTCAGCGTGGGCGGCGGCGGTTCGCCGAGCACACCGCTGACGCGCACCCGGTCCGGTCCGTCGGCAGACAGTTCGATGCTGTCCATCCGGGCCGTGACGTCGGGGTTGGCGTAGCGGGCGCCGGTGATCTCGTAGAGCAGCTGTGCGGTGACGGTGTCGACGCTGACCAGCCCGCCAGTCCCGGGATGCTTGGTGATCACCGACGAGCCGTCGGCGTTGACCTCGGCCAGCGGGAAACCGGCGTAGGTCAGGTCAGGTATTTCGGTGAAGAACGAGTAGTTGCCGCCGGTGGCCTGGATGCCGCATTCGATGACGTGGCCGGCGACCACGGCGCCGGCGAGTTCGTTGTAGGCGGTGCGGCCCCAGCCGAAATGTGCGGCGGCAGCCCCGACGATCACCGACGCATCGGTGACCCGGCCGGTGACGACGACGTCGGCTCCGTCGTTGAGACAGTCAACGATGCCCCACGCGCCCAAGTAGGCATTCGCGGTCAGCGGCGCTCCCAGACCCAGTTCCGCCGCGCGCGGCAGCAGGTCGTCGCCCTCGACGTGGGCGACCCGGGCTGCGATGCCCAGGCGCTCGGCCAGCGCGCGGATTGCGTCAGCCAATCCGGCGGGATTGAGGCCGCCGGCGTTGGCGACGATGCGCACCCCGCGGTCGCAGGCCTCCCCCAAGCAGTCCTCGAGTTGGGTCAGGAAGGTCTTGGCGTAGCCGCGGTCGGGATGTTTCATCCGGTCGCGGCCCAGGATGAGCATGGTGAGCTCGGCCAGGTAGTCGCCGGTCAGGTAGTCCACATCGCCGCCGGTGAGCATCTCGCGCATCGCCGAGAGCCGGTCGCCGTAGAAACCCGAGCAATTCGCGATCCGGGCAGCACCGGCGCCAGAAACCATGCCCACACTCCCTTCGATGGGATTATCGTGAGTCCAACCAACCAACCGGTAGGTCAGCATAGCCGGACGCCGACAGCGGCGTGAATACCAGCATGCGCCGACCGACTCAGCTCCTGAAAGCCGGCGCGACACTTACACGCACACGACACGCCGGTCCAGACCGCCATGGTCTGAGTTTCGGCGCGGCGCTCGTGGTGGCCCGCCATTTTGGCGCCCAGCAGGCCACCGACTATTCTGATACGCAATCGTCGCCGTTTCGGCCCAACCGGCCATGCCGCGCGAACATCCGACCCGAAGCCCCAAATCGAGGAGTAAGGCCCGACCATGGCCACACCCAAGCGCAGGATGTCCCGCGCGAACACCCGAAGCCGCCGCGCGCAGTGGAAGGCCACCAAGACCGAGCTCGTCGGTGTGACGGTGGCAGGCCAGAAGCACAAATTGCCCCGCAGGCTGCTCAAGGCGGCCCGGCTTGGTCTGATCGACCTCGACCGGCGTTAATCTCGGCGAATACGCGGCGCGCCTCTCAGGCCGCTCTCAGACGCTAGGACGAAACTGGTGGCCGTGCGGATTCTTGTCGTCGACGACGATCGCGCGGTGCGCGAGTCGCTGCGCAGGTCGCTTTCGTTCAATGGCTACTCGGTCGAGTTGGCCCATGACGGGGTCGAGGCCCTGCACATGATTGCCAGCAACCGGCCCGACGCGCTCGTCCTGGATGTGATGATGCCGCGGCTGGACGGACTCGAGGTCTGCCGTCAACTCCGCAGCACCGGCGACGACCTGCCGATTCTGGTGCTCACTGCCCGCGATTCGGTCTCCGAGCGGGTCGCGGGTCTGGACGCCGGTGCCGATGACTACCTGCCCAAGCCGTTCGCGCTCGAAGAACTGTTGGCGCGCGTGCGGGCACTGCTGCGCCGCACCAAGCCCGATGATGCGGCCGAGTCGGTCGCCATGGCGTTCTCCGATCTGGCCCTGGACCCGGTGACCCGCGAGGTCACCCGCGGACAACGCCGGATCAGCCTTACCCGCACCGAATTCGCATTGCTGGAAATGCTGATCGCCAATCCGCGCCGGGTGCTCACTCGCAGCCGCATCCTCGAGGAGGTGTGGGGATTCGACTTTCCCACCTCGGGCAATGCGCTGGAGGTCTACGTGGGCTATCTGCGCCGCAAAACCGAAGCCGATGGTGAGCCGCGACTGATCCACACGGTGCGCGGGATCGGTTACGTCCTGCGGGAGACGCCTCCCTGATGGTCCGGTTCCACCACCGCCGGGGTGCGCCGCTGCGAGCAACCAGCTCGTTGTCCTTGCGGTGGCGGGTGATGCTGCTGGCGATGGCGATGGTGGCGATGGTCGTTGTCCTGATGGCATGCGCCGTCTACGCGGTGATCTCGGCGGCGCTGTACAGCGATATCGACAACCAACTGGAGAGCCGGGCGCAGCTGCTGATCACCAGCGGTTCGCTGGCCGCCGATCCCGGCAAGGCCATCGAGGGCACCGCCTATTCGGATGTCAACGCGATGCTGGTGAACCCGGGCCACTCGATCTACACCGCCAACCAGCCCGGCCAGACACTGCCGGTCGGAACGGCCGAGAAAGCCGTCATCCGCGGTGATTTGTTCATGTCGCGGCGCACCGCCGCCGACCAACGGATACTGGCCATCCACCTGCCCAACGGCAGTTCGCTGCTGATCTCCAAGAGCCTCAAGCCGACCGAAGCGGTGATGACCAAACTGCGCTGGGTGCTGCTGATGGTCGGCGGGATCGGTGTCGCGGTCGCCGCGGTGGCCGGGGGAATGGTCACCCGCGCCGGGCTGCGTCCGGTGGCTCGTCTGACCGAGGCGGCCGAGCGGGTAGCGCGGACCGACGACCTGCGTCCTATCCCGGTGTTCGGCAGTGACGAATTGGCCAGGCTCACTGAGGCATTCAACTTGATGCTGCGGGCGCTGGCCGAATCGCGGGAACGGCAGGCACGGCTGGTCACCGACGCCGGCCACGAATTGCGCACGCCGCTGACATCGCTGCGCACCAACGTGGAGCTGCTGATGGCCGCGATGGAACCGGGAGCGCCGCGGTTGCCCGAGCAGGAGATGGTCGACCTGCGAGCCGATGTGCTCGCACAGATCGAGGAATTGTCCACGCTGGTAGGCGATTTGGTGGATCTAACCCGCGATGATGCCGGCCAGGTGGTGCATGAGACGGTCGACATGTCGGAGGTCGTTGATCGCAGCCTTGAGCGAGTCAGGCGGCGTCGCAACGATATTCACTTCGACGTCGATGTGATCGGATGGCAGGTTTACGGCGACGCCGCCGGGCTGTCGCGAGCGGCGCTGAACCTCATGGACAACGCGGCCAAGTGGAGCCCGCCGGGCGGTCATGTCGGTGTCAAAATGAGGCAACTCGACCCGTCGCACGCTGAGCTGGTGGTATCCGATCATGGTCCGGGGATTCCGCCGCACGAGCGCCGTCTGGTTTTCGAGCGGTTCTACCGGTCGACGACGGCACGAGCGATGCCGGGTTCGGGATTGGGCCTGGCGATCGTCAAGAAGGTGGTCCTCAACCACGGTGGGCTACTTCGTGTCGAAGACACGGTTTCGGGAGGACAGCCGCCGGGAACATCGATTTACGTGCTGCTTCCTGGCCGGCCGATGCCGGTTTCGACGGATGCCGTGCCCACTGCCGACTCCAAGACCGACCCTGCCGCACCGGTGGCCGGCAACGGGGCGAACTCACGGGATTCGGCGAACGTTATCTCAGCGGACTCTCAGTCGGCGCGGGCAAGGTAATTGCAGTTACTGTTGGATCGAGCCAAGTCGAGCCGACATACGCCGAAATAGAGGAAGAGCGACTCAGCGACATGACGAATGACCCGAGGTATTCGCCACCGCCGCAGCAGCCGGGATACCGTGCCGCGCCTAATCAGCCTGTGCCCCCCGCCTATGCCCAGGGGCACCAGCAGCCGTACAACCAGCAGTTCGATTGGCGCTATCCGCCGTCCCATCAGCCGCAGCCGACGCAAACCACGCAGTTCCGGCAGCCCTACTACGAACCGTTCAGCGGTACCGGGCCGGGGCCGATACCCGGCGGGACCGGGCCGGGTCGGATACCCGGGGGGACCGGTGCGGGTCCGATACCCGGGGGGACCGGAGCGGGTCCCATACCCAGGGGCACCGGAGCGGGCCCGATTCCCGGGATGCTGCCGCCGATGCCTCCGCCTCCCGGTCCGGTACGCCAAAAGCGTTCCCGCGCAGGCATATTGACGGTCGGTGCGGTGGCGATCGCGGTGGTGTCGGCCGGTATCGGTGGCGCCGCCGCCACAGTCGTCGAGCTGGGTACGCACTCCGCGGGCGGCAGCGGGGGCGGGCTGATCCCCGGGGCCGCTCCCAGCGTCCCGGCCGCGAACATGCCGCCCGGGAGTGTCGAACAGGTCGCCACCAAGGTGGTGCCCAGTGTCGTCATGTTGGAGACCGATATGGGTCGTGCGTCCGAAGAGGGCTCCGGCGTCGTCCTGTCGGCCGATGGGCTGATTCTGACGAACAACCACGTCGTCGCGGCCGCGGCCAAGCCACCGGGCGGCCCGGGCGGCTCGGGCGGGCCGGGTGGACCCGCTGGTCCGCCGCCAAAGACGACGGTGACCTTCTCCGACGGCCGCACCGCACCGTTTACGGTGCTCGGCGCCGATCCCACCAGTGATATCGCCGTGATTCGGGCGCAGGGCATGTCCGGGCTCACGCCGATATCCTTGGGCTCCTCCTCGGATCTACGCGTCGGCCAGCCGGTGGTGGCGATCGGGTCACCGCTGGGCTTGTCGGGAACGGTGACCACCGGAATCATCAGCGCGATGAACCGACCGGTATCCACGACCGGCGAGTCGGGCAACCAGAACACGGTGCTGGACGCAATTCAGACCGATGCCGCGATCAACCCGGGTAACTCGGGCGGTGCGCTGGTCAACATGAGCGGCCAGCTGGTGGGCGTCAACTCGGCGATCGCCACCCTGGGTGCCGATTCGCCCGACGCCCAGAGCGGATCGATCGGCCTGGGCTTCGCGATTCCGGTCGATCAAGCCAAGCGCATCGCCGATGAGTTGATCAGCACCGGCAAGGCGACACACGCCTCGCTCGGCGTGCAGGTGACCAGTGACAAGAGCACTCCGGGCGCCAAGGTTGTCGATGTCGTGCAGGGCGGTGCTGCCGCAACTGCCGGAGTGCCCAAGGGTGTGGTCGTCACCAAGGTCGACGACCGCCCGATCAACAGTGCCGACGCGTTGGTTGCCGCCGTGCGGTCCAAGGCGCCCGGCGACAAGGTAACGCTCACGTTCCAGGATGCCGGTAGCGGCGGCCGCACCGTGCAGGTCACGCTCGGCAAGGCGGATCAGTGATGAGAGTCGATGAGCCGATGTCGGAGCTCGGATATACGGTTGCACCCATGGAAACGGGTGTGGAGTTGGTAGTCGGCCGGGCTCTGGTCGTGGTGGTCGACGATCGCACCGCCCACGGGGACGAGGACCACAGCGGGCCGCTGGTCACTGAGCTGCTGACCGAGGCGGGATTTGTCGTCGACGGTGTGGTGGCGGTCGCCGCCGACGAGGTCGAGATCCGCAACGCGCTGAACACGGCGGTGATCGGCGGGGTGGACCTGGTGGTCTCCGTCGGCGGGACGGGCGTCACGCCGCGCGATGTCGCGCCGGAGGCCACCCGCGACATTCTGGATCGCGAAATCCTGGGTATCGCAGAGGCCATCCGGGCCTCGGCGCTCGCCGCAGGAATCATTGACGCCGGATTGTCACGCGGTCTGGCCGGTGTGTCCGGAAGCACGTTGGTGATCAACCTCGCCGGTTCCCGTTACGCGGTGCGCGACGGGATGGCGACGCTGAATCCGCTGGCCGCGCAGATCATCGGGCAGCTGTCGAGCCTGGAGATCTAACCGCCCAACAACCCACAGGTCACTGTGATTCGGCGTCTGCGCGGGGTCCGTGCTCCGGTGGGGGTGTTGTTGCCGCTTCGCCGTGTTTGCCCGACGAATTCCCATTGCTCTGGGCGAGAACGTCGCGGATTTCGGTGAGCAGCACGATTTGTGCGTCGTCGGCCTGCTCGACCTCACCGCGCTTGCGCAGGGTGTTGTAGGGCAGCACAACGAAGAAGTACACGACCAACGCGATCAGGAAAAAGTTGATCGCCGCCGACAGCAGGATGTTCAAGTCGATGGTCTGACCGCCGCCAATGCTGATCTTCAAGGCGCCGACATCGGAGTGCCCCTTGACGCCGATCCGGTTGATCAACGGCGTGATGACGCTGTCGGTGAATTTGGTGACCAATGCAGTGAACGCCGTACCGATGACCACCGCGACGGCCAGGTCGACGATATTGCCCCGCGAGAGAAACTCCTTGAACCCCTTGAACATGGGAGGTCCTTTCTTGGCCTGAACAGAGTTTGCTGCAGATCGCGCGGCGAACAGCGGCCAGACACTCAGTGCAGGGTGAGAGTTACCGCTTGACCCAGCACCGAGCCTGCCACCGTGTTCGCCACGCGAGCCGGCAGCGCAACCAACACTACGCGGTCGCTGTCCGCAGCCTGGACCTTCTGTTTGGCCGAAACAAGCACGACGACGGCGTCAGTTGCTACCACTTTGGTTACGGCCGCAGTACCCGTCGGCGCGTCGGTGGCCGGGGCGGTCAGCACGTCGACGACGTCGCCGACGCGCACCAGGTCGATCAGGGCGCTGTCCGCCAGATGCAGCGGCACGATGCGGGCGCCCGGCCCGGCCGTCGACTCGGCAAGCCGGCTGCCCAGTACCCGAACATCGGTGAGTACCTCGCCACGCCGCGTCGGGCTGGCCAGCGTCGCACCGACCATGGCGCCGAGGTTGGCTTGTGACCCGTCGGGAACCGTTGTAGCCAAACGCTTTTCGATTCGGACATCGTCAGGCGTCAATGCGATACCGGGAGTGAGGTCACGCGCGGCCACCACGACCTCGACACGGTCACCGTCTGGATTCGAACGCAGCGTGGCGACGCCGGCCAACACCACGAGTCCGCCAGCGGCGACCCGGCGGGCTAGCACCGTCCGAGTCCAGTCCGGCCGCAACGACACCGACAGCCGGCGCAATAGCGTTGGATTCAGCGATGATTCACCCACACCGCAAACGGTAAGCGCAGCGCTGCCGGCGCAGTGGCGGTGGAGAAACCCCGCTGTGGATAACCCGCTAGGTCGAGGCGCCCGCGGTGGATGGCGTGGAGCTCTTGCCGGACTTCTCGCTCGACGCCGAACCCGACCCGTTTTTCTCGCCCGACGCCGAACTCGACCCGTCCTTATCGCCCGACGCCGAACTCGCCCCCGAGTCGCTGGCCGATGACGCATTGACCGAACTCTTCGCCTTCTTGCCGGCCTCGCGGCTGTCGGTGCGGTAAAAGCCGCTGCCCTTGAAGACAACGCCGACCGAATTGAAGAGCTTGCGCAGCCGTCCGGAGCACTGCTCGCATGTCGTCAGCGTGTCGTCGGTGAAGGCCTGCACAATGTCGAAGCGGTTGCCGCACTCGGTGCATTCGTAGCTGTAGGTCGGCACTAATAACCTCCGTGAACGTAAAGCCTCGTTAGCACTCTACATGCTCAAGTGCTAGAACCACCGTGTGAACTGTCTCATTCCCGGTGGGGAAGGAGCGCGACAAGCCCGCGCCGCGGCGTGAGTGCATGGGTCATCGGCACGTCGTGCGGCTCTGCGGGCAGCTCGTCAACGAACTCTGTGTCGCGCACCATCGCGACGAGACGCGTTTGCGGGTTCCGGCCGTCCAGCGATCGGTCATAGAAGCCGCGGCCGCGGCCCAGCCGCACGCCCCGACGGTCGACCGCCAGCGCGGGGACAATCACCAGGCCGGCCTCGGCCAGCGCCGACTCCGGCAGCCAGGGCCCGGGCGGCTCGAGGAGCCCCCAGCGACCGGAAATGAGTGCGCCCGGCCGATATTCGCCCCACCGCAGCCGCATGGGGATGCCGTCGGCGGTGGTGCGCGCGACGGGCAGCAGCACCCGTGCTGATCGGCGCAACAACATATCCAGCATCGCGATCGATCCGGGCTCGGTGCCCACCGGTACGTATGCGCAGACGGTGCTGCCGCTGTCCACCACGGGCTCCAGCCGCTCGGTGAGCAGGCGAGCCTCGGCGTCCCGAACGTCGTCGGCAACGCGCCTCCGGGCCACCAGCAGCCGTTCCCGCAACGCGGCCTTGCCTGCGGTCGCCATGCCTTAACCATGACAGCCCGGACATCCGCGCCGCCATACCGAGGCTGCAAACCCCGTGGGGGCTATCGTGTGAACGATGTCACGCCCAGAAGTCCCGGTCCCGTTCACGGCGATCGTCCCCGCGGCCGGTCTGGGCACGCGTTTTCTGCCGGCGACCAAGACGGTGCCCAAGGAGCTGCTGCCCGTCGTCGATACTCCCGGCATCGAGCTGGTCGCGGAGGAAGCGGCCGCGGCCGGCGCCGAGCGCTTGGTGATCATCACCTCGGAGGGCAAGGACGGCGTCGTCGCGCATTTCGTCGAGGATCTGGTGCTGGAAGGCACGCTTGAGGCTCGCGGCAAGAAAGCCATGCTCGACAAGGTGCGTCGTGCGCCGCAGCTGATCAAGGTCGAGTCCGTCGTGCAGGCCGAGCCGCTCGGGCTGGGACACGCCATCAGCTGCGTGGAGCCCACGCTGGCGGCTGACGAG
>DASZLQ010000210.1:0-15561 GCA_035552295.1 Mycobacterium sp.
CAGGCCAGGCTGCTGTGTGAGAAGGCGGCGTGGACCATCGACCAGCACGGCAATAGGGCCGCCCATCTGCTGGTGTCGCAGATCAAGGCGGTGGCGCCGCAAGTGGCCTGCGACGTCATCGACCGCGCCATCCAGGTGCACGGGGCCGCCGGCGTCAGCGAGGACACGGCGCTGGCCCGGCTGTACGCCTGGCATCGGGCGATGCGGATCTTCGACGGACCCGACGAGGTGCACATGCGGACCATCGCGCGCACCGAGATCGGCAAGGAGCAATCCGCGCTCGCCGCGGCGGTCACGTCACATGGCTGAGGCCGCTGTCCGGGAACTGCCGGGCGCCTGGAACTTCCGTGACGTCGCGGACTCTGCGCCCGCGTTGCGGCCCGGGCGGCTGTTCCGATCCAGCGAGCTGAGCCGCCTCGACGACGAGGGCCGGGAAACGCTGCGCCAGCTGGGGATCACCGATGTCGCCGACCTGCGCGCGTCCCGGGAGGTCGCCCGGCGCGGTCCGGGACTGGTTCCCGACGGCGTCGAGATCCACCTGCTGCCCTTCCCCGACCTTGGAGATGAGGGGGGCGATGATGAGTCCGAGACCGACGACCAGGCCCCGCACGAACACGCATTCCAGCGCCTGCTAACCGGCGAGGGCGGCGACTCCGACATGTCGGTTAACGAGGCCGCCAGCCGCTACATGATCGACGAATACCGCCAATTCCCAACGCGTAACGGAGCGCAACGCGCTCTGCACCGCGTCATCACGCTGCTGGCCGCCGGACGTCCGGTTCTCACACACTGCTTCGCGGGCAAGGACCGCACCGGCTTCGTGGTCGCCACGGTGTTGGAGGCGATCGGTGTCGATCGCGACACCATCGTCGCCGACTTCCTGCGCAGCAACGAGGCCGCACCGCAGCTGCGGGCCCGCATCTCCGAGATGATTGCGCAGCGCCAGGAAACCGAACTGACCCCGGAGGTGGTGACCTTCACCGAAGCCCGGCTGTCCGACGGGGTCCTCGGCGTCCGCGAGGAGTACCTGGCCGCCGCCCGCCAAGCGATCGACGAGGATTTCGGATCGTTGGACGGCTACCTGCGCGACGCGGGTATCACCGCGGCCGTCGTGGACCGGCTGCGCAGCGCGCTGCTCGCCTGAGCCGGCCGCTGCCGCAAGGTACTTCCTACAGCTTGAATCCTGCCTTCTGCGCTGCGGAGAGGTCGCTGATATCGGTCCAGTGCGCGGCAACATCCTGCACCGAGGGCGGCGTGTCGAAGTTGACGCCGTCGTTCTGGAACAGCGCGACACGCTGCACCTTGCCGCCGCCGACGACGAAAACCGATCCGTTGTCGGGGTTTTCCTCGGTGCTCAGGTAAGCCACCACCGGCGCGACGAACTCAGGAGTGAGCTTCTCCAGCACCTCGGGGGGCATGATGTCCTTTGTCATCCTGGTGGCCGCGATAGGGGCGACGGCGTTGGAGTGGATGTTGTACTTGGCCCCCTCCAGCGCCAGCGTGTTGATCAGACCGACCAGGCCGAGCTTGGCCGCCCCGTAGTTGGTCTGACCGAAGTTGCCGAACAGCCCACTGGTGGAGGTGGCGACGACAACCCGGCCGTAGCTCTGCTCACGGAAATGCGGCCAAGCGGCGCGGATGACGTTGTACCCGCCGTAAAGGTGCACCTTGAGCACGGCGTCCCAGTTCTCGAACGACATCTTGTGGAAGGTGCCGTCGCGCAGGATCCCGGCGTTGCTCACCACACCGTGCACCGCGCCGAACTCGTCGAGCGCGGTTTTGATGATGTTCTCGGCGCCCTCGGGCTCGGCGACGCTGTCATAGTTGGCGGCCGCGCGGCCACCCGCGTCGCGGATCTCGGCGACCACCTGATCGGCCATGTTGTGGCCGGCGCCAGTGCCGTCACGCGCGCCGCCGAGGTCGTTCACGATGACGCTGGCGCCCTCGCGGGCGAGGGTCAGGGCGTATTCACGGCCCAATCCCCCGCCGGCTCCGGTGACGACGACGACGCGATCCTGCACTCCGGGCATCAGGTTCCTCTCTGCTGTGAAAAATTGGGTTTAGCAAGTGATTTGGCGCGGCAGCGGTGTCAGAACATCCTGCGAGCCATCTTGAAGGCCCGTTCGGTATACGGCGGGTAGATGAAGCTCGACAGGTCGGGCCGCGTTGGCTTGGTCAACACCGACTTGCGGTGGCTGAACTCCTCGAAGCCATAGCGTCCGTGATAGGCGCCCATGCCCGATGCGCCGACCCCGCCGAATGGCAGCTTGGCGGTCGACACCTGGAAGGCGAGATGGTTGACCAGCATGCCACCGGCCGGCACCTCTTTGATCACCCGCTCGCGGGTCTCGCGTGTTTTGGTGAACAGGTAGGCAGACAGCGGCTTGGGCCGCGAATTGACGAAACGTATTGCGTCGTCCAGGGATTGGACGGTGACCACGGGCAGCACTGGCCCGAAGATTTCGTTCCGCATCAGCGGCCCGTCCGGATCGGGGTCGACGACAACGGTGGGCTGTATACGCAGGCTCGACGCATCACAGGCCCCGCCGACGGCGACCTTGCCGTCCCCGCCCGACAGGTAGCCGCTGATCCGGTCGAACTGCCGCTGATTGACGATCCGCATTCCGTTCGGCTTGTCCGAAGTGAACTTCGTGATGGCAGCGCCGATCTTGTCCACCAGCTCGTCGCGGATCTTCGCGTCCGCCAGGACGTAATCGGGCGCGACGCACGTCTGCCCGGCGTTCAGCAGTTTCATCCAAGCGATCCGCTTAGCCGCCACTTCAACGTCGGCGTCGGCCGCAACGATCACCGGACTCTTGCCGCCGAGCTCCAGCGTGCATGGGGTCAGGTGCGGCGCCGCGCCTTCGTACACCTTGCGCCCGATCTCGGTGCCGCCGGTGAACATCACGCGGTCCAGGCCCTGCGCAATGAGCTCCTGGCTAACCGCGCCGTCGCCCTCAACGACAGCGATCGCGTCGTTGTCGAGGTAGCGAGGTACCAGCTCGGCCATCAGGCGTGAGGACGCCGCTGCAATCTCTGAGGGCTTGAGGATGACGGCATTCCCCGCGGCGATCGCCCCAACCGCCGGACCCAGGGTCAGGTAGAACGGGTAGTTCCAGGCGCCGATGATCAGCACCGTGCCGTAGGGCTCGTACTCGATCCAGCCGCGGCCGGGAAGCTGCGGCATCTCGAGCAATTGGTATCTGCGGCGCGTCCACCTGCGCACTCGCTTGGCGGCGAACTTCGCTTCGCCGGCGGTGGTTGCCAAATCGGCGATGAATGCCTCGAACGGGCTGCGGTCCAGATCGTCGGCGAGTGCGGCGGCAATGGCGGCCTCGTTCTCTTCCATCAACTTCTGCAGCTGGAGCAACTGCCGCTTGCGCCACTCGATGTCGCGGGTGCGACCGGTGGCGAAGGTCTTGCGAAGCCGGTCCACCGTCGCGGCGATAGCGCCTGGTTGAGCTGCCGGGGCCCCGTTCTTGGACTCAGATGTCTTCGGTGTAACCGATTCGGTGGTCATCAGTGTCTTCCTTCCCGGAGGGTGCCCACTGCTCGTCGCGCGAGCGCTCATGGGTGATACCCGCGATCCTAACCATCTGGTTGGGAGAGCAGTAAGGAAGATACTGAGCGGCGCACCTGCGGTGCGGTCAGGGTTTGACTGCCGTCACAAAACTGTTCGTGAACGGCCTTTCCTCGGATTGCGGAGCCCGGCCCAGTCGCTGCCCCTCGTCCCGCGCACTCACCGTGCTCGTGGTCCAGCCGTGCGAGGCGAACCAGTCGGCACAGTCGGGGCGGCCATCGTCGGAGAACCAGAGGTCGAACGGGTTGAACGAGGTGTCCTGGCCGCGTGCTTCGCGCTTGGCCCGCAGTTCGTGCCACTTCTCTTCCGCTTCGCGGCGCTTCTCCTGGTCGACCCCGAAGTTTTCCACAGCCACCCGGCTGCCGGATTCGCTCAGCGCGTCGATCGAGGCGAACAGGGCTTCCTGTGCCGATGCCGGCAAAAACGGCAACAGCCCTTCGGCCAGCCACGCCGTCGGCTGGCTGGTGTCGAAACCGGCGTCGCGCAACGCCCGGGGCCAATCGTGGCGCAGGTCGACGGGCACCGGTCGCCGGTCGGCGATGGGTGCGGCGCCGTGGCCGGCCAGTATCTCGGCCTTGTACGCCAGCACCTTCGGTAGATCGATCTCGTAGACGGTGGTGCCGCCCGGCCAGTCCAGACGGTAGGCGCGCGAATCCAGTCCCGCGGCCACAATCACGATTTGCCGGATACCGGCCGCTGCCGCGTCGGCCAAGTACGCATCGAAGAAGTGAGTGCGCACCGCCTGGTAATTGATCATGTGGTGGGAGTCGACCGCGAAGTCAGGATCGTCATCCGGCTCCGAAGCCCACCAGGCGGCCACCTGCTCGCGGACACTTGCGAGCTCGGGCGTGGACACCAGCGGCTCTGCGAACTGGTCGCGGATGAGCGGGTCGGCGCTGGCGGTCTCGGCGGCCCGGGCCAGCGCGACCATCACCGCGGTCGCCCCGACACTGGTTGCGATGTCCCAGGAGTCATCCGCGGTGCGCGCCATTACAACCGCTCCGCGATCACGAAGTCGGAGAACGCATCCTTGTCGTCGGCCAGCGGGACATTCTCAATCCAGCGGCCCAGCCGGCGCATCTCGTCCGTCGACCGCTGCGCGCGAGCGCGCCAGCCGTGGTTGTTGAGCCAGTCTGCAACGTTCGCCCGGTGGTCGTCGCGATACATCAGCTCCCCGACGTCGACAGTCTCCTCCAAGCCGAGCTCGTCGGCCACCTTCCTGAACCGCTCGCGCATCTGCTGCCGCCGCTCGTCGGCATGCGCGGGAGCGGTTTCGGCCGAGACCCGGCTGCCAGCCGGGCTCAGCTCGCCGATCTGGGTGAACAACCGGTCCTGAGCCTCGGCCGGCAGGTACATCAGCAGCCCCTCGGCCAGCCACGCCGTCCGCGCCGCCGGGTCGAAGCCCGCGGCACGCAGCGCGGCGGGCCAGTCCTGACGCAGGTCGATGGCCACCTCGCGGCGATCGGCCGAAGGCGTCACGCCGTTTTCCGCCAGCGTCGTGGACTTGTAGGCCAACACCTGGGGCTGGTCGATCTCATACACCGTGGTGCCGGCCGGCCAGTCCAGGCGGTAAGCGCGCGAATCCAGCCCCGACGCCATAATCACCACCTGCCTGATTCCGTCGGCGACGGCATCTTTGAAGAAGGTGTCGAAGAAGTTCGTGCGCACCGCTTGGTAGCCGCGCATGTGATGGAGGTGCGCCGCGGATTCGGAGTCGAGGGCTTCCACCTTGGCCGCGACCTCCGGGGTGAGCATGGCCTCCCATAAGACGCCGGCGCCGGCGTTGGTGACCAAAAGCTTGGCGTACGGGTCGTGGATCAGCGCGTCGGGCTGTTCGCTTTCGACGGCCCGGGCGGCGGCCACCATCACAGCGGTGGTGCCGACGCTGGTCTTGATGTCCCAGCTGTCGTCGTGGGTGCGCAGTGAGCTCATCGCGTTGCTCCTTGAGAAGTCGGGTGGGTTTACCCGACAAGGCGCGCACGCAGCAACGTGCTGCGAACCGCCTCGTCGGCCAGGTCTTCGGGTACCGGGCGGCCCAGGCGGGCCATCTCGTCGCGGTTGTTCACACTGTGTACCTGCCAGCCGTGGTCGGCCAGCCACTGAATGGCATCCGTACGGTCGGGCTCGTGATAGGTCAGCGCCTGGACATTGACATCCAGGCCGAGCCGCCCGCGCATTCGCAGCCAGCGCTGCGAGTTGCTCCGCGAGTTCATGCCGAACACCTCGATGGCAACTTGGCTGCCGGGCGCGCTCAGCGCGGTGAACATCTCGAACAACCGGTCTTGGGCGTCGCTGGGCAGGTAGGGTAGCAAGCCCTCGGCAAGCCAGGCGGTCGGTTGGGTGCGGTCGAATCCGGCGACGGTCAGAGCCCCCGGCCAGTCATCACGCAGATCCACCGGGACCGGGCGCCGGTCGGCCGAGGGCCTCGCGCCATGCTGCTGCAGAATTCCGGTCTTGTACTCCAGCACCCGGGGCTGATCGATCTCGTAGACGGCGGTACCCGCCGGCCAATTCAGCCGGTACGCACGCGAGTCGAGCCCGGCGGCCAAAATCACCACCTGCCGAAGCCCGGCGCTGACGGCGTCGGCGAAATACTCGTCGAAGAAATGCGTGCGCACGGCCTGGTAGTCGATACCCAGTCGATGCGCACGCTGCCCGTGCGGATCATTGTCGAGCCAGGCCAGTTCGGCGTCGGCCAGCTGCGCCCATGCAGGACCGGCCGAGGACACCAAGACGCGGGCGAAATCGTCACGAATCAGCGGATTGGGTCCGGAGGTCTCCACGGCCCGCGAGGCAGCGACGCCCAACGCGGTGGCGCCGACCAGTTCGGTGATGGACCACGAGTCGCCCGCGGTCCGTAACGAGGGTGGTAACGAAGGCTCTACGGAGGCGTCGTCAAGCTCAGTCATATCCGGACCATGTTACCCGAATAAGTTAGTTAGCCTATACGCTTTGTGCGCGATCTCACTGCCGCCGGGGTGCGCGGTGCCGGGTCAGGTTTCGGGGGCCAGAGCGCGCCTTCGAGTAGCCGCCGCAGGACGTCGGTGACAGCCAACAATTCTTCATAACTGCGGACGTAGCCGGCGTAGAACCCCACCCCGCAGAGCAGTACGACCAGCGTCTCGACCAACGCCGCTGCGTCGATATCGGCGGCGACTTCGCCATGCTCGATCGCCTCGCCGACCGCCCACGTCAGAAATTCACGGCCAATTTTCACCGAATCGTTTTCGGTTAGGCTCAATTCCGGATGCCGCTGCGATTCCAGCACGGCGGTGATCAGAAACGCCGACACGGCAGGATTGTCCGAATTAGCGCGCACCGCGGCGGAGATGAACGCCGTCAGCCGCCCCGTCAGCATGGTCTCGCGCTGCGCCTCTCGAATGGCGGCCCGGATGACGATCTCGTTGGTCTGCCCCAATACCTCCCGGTACAACAGCCGCTTGGTGGAAAAGTAATGGTTAATCGCCGGTCTGGTCAGGTCGGCGCGGGCCGCGATCGCCTGGAACGTCGCACCGTCGTAACCGCGTTCGCTGAATACCAGACGAGCGGCCTGCATAATCCGCTGACGCGTCTCGTCTGCCTTAGCTGCGGGCGGGCGTCCTGGCCGGCGACTCGCCGTTGTCGACATTGCTAAAGTGTGCCACCGCCGTGATGTGGCATTAACGCGTTCGGCGGAATATTGCCAAACTTTCCAGCCTGGTAGTCCTCCAGCGCCTCGATCAATTCCGCGCGAGAGTTCATCACGAAAGGACCGTAGTGGAATACCGGTTCGCTAATGGGCTGCCCGCCCAAAAGCAGCACATCAATTGCCGTCGTCCGGGACGACTCCTGGGTTGATTGGGCGCCCACGGTGATCCGGTCGCCGGGACCGAGTACGGCCAACTGACCCTGTCTAAGCGGGTGAGCGACGGGACCGACATATCCGCTCCCCGACAGCACATATACCAGCGCGTTGAAATCGCGCTGCCACGGGACGTTGAGCCGGGCCCCGTTTTCAATCGTCGCGTGCGCCAACGTGATCGGCGTGTGGGTGACACCGGGTCCGCGATGACCGTCGATCTCACCGGCAACGATGCGGACCAGCGCTCCGCCATCAACGGACGCGAGCAATTCAGCGTCGTTGCCTTCGATGGCCTGATACCGAGGTGGCGCGAACTTGTCTTCCTTCGGCAGATTCACCCACAACTGGATGCCGTGGAAGAGGCCACCGCTTTCGACCAACTCGGCGGGCGGGGTCTCGATGTGCAGGATGCCCGAGCCGGCCGTCATCCACTGCGTGGCGCCGTCCGTGATCAGGCCGCCACCCCCGTGCGAGTCCTGGTGCGCGAACTTTCCGTCGATCATGTAGGTGACCGTTTCGAAGCCACGGTGCGGGTGCCAATCGGTACCCCGGGGTTCTCCCGGCTGGTACTCCACCTCGCCCATCTGGTCCATATGCACAAACGGATCCAGGGCAGCGGTGCTCACGCCGGCAAACGCCCGGACTACCGGGAAGCCTTCGCCCTCGTAACCTCGCGGGCCGGTCGTGATCGATCGGACCGGGCGCTCGGTGTCGGCGGGACCGGGCGGGCCGATTCGCGGCAACGTGAGCGTGTCTGCGGTAACAGCAGGCATGTTTACCTCCTCATAACAACTACCCATATAACCGGACCGCGGTCCGGTTATTCCCGACGGTTGCACCCCGTCAATCCCGTACTTGACCAGCCACACCCAACGGCGCATACCTGCATGGGCGAGGCACCTCGATATCTTTTGCTTAGGCAACCGTTTTAGAGTGCAATATTTGCTAGGGCAGGCGGTCGCCGTGGCATGCCGGATCCGAGATGGTCGATGGGTGGACGTGAGAAGGTCGACGGCGGAAGGGGAGACGGCGAATGGAGCAGGAAAAGGCGGCCGCCGAGCCGGTGCGGGTGCCGCGATCGGTGTCCGACGCGGCGGGGCGGGTGGCTGGCTGGCTCCGCGCAAACCGTCTCGGGCTGTTCTGCGTGGCGATCGTGGTGGGGGTTGGTGCCGGTCTCGGCGCGGTGGCGTTCCGCTATCTGATCTATGGGTTCACCTGGCTGGCGACCGGGCAGGATTCGTTCGGCCAGCAGGGCTGGATAGCCAGCGGCCATCTGCCCTGGCTGGGGGTTGGGTTCTTTGTGGCCATCCCCGTCATCGGCGGGTTGCTGTATGGGCCGTTGATCTCCCGATTCGCCCGCGAGGCCCGGGGCCACGGGGTGCCAGAAGTCATGATCGCAGTGGCGGAAAACGGCGGCCGCATCCGCCCGCAGGTGACGGTGGTGAAAGCACTCGCCTCGGCAGTGTGCATCGGCACCGGCGGCTCGGTCGGTCGGGAAGGTCCGATTGTGCAGATCGGCGCGGCGCTGGCATCCAGCCTTGGTCAGTGGGTGCGGATGCCGGAGAACCGGCTGCGGGTACTTGTGGCCTGTGGGGCCGCCGGCGGTATCTCGGCAACCTTCAACGCCCCCATCACCGGGGTGTTCTTCGCTGTGGAGTTGATCCTGCGGGAGCTCTCCGTCGAGGCGATCTTCACCATCATGCTCTCGGCGATGGTTGCCGACGTGATTGCACGCGTCTTCTTCGGCTCGGCGCCGTTTCTCACTCAGCTCCCCGCCGGCATTGGGCTGGACCACATCGCCAACTACCTTCTGGTGGCCCTCCTGGCCGCGATTGCGGGGCTGATCGGGGTTTTCTTCAAAAACGTGCTCTATACGACCGAGGATTTATGCGACCGGGTGTGGGGTGACCGTCCGGATTGGGCACGGCCGGCAGTTGGCGGGATCGTGCTGGGTCTGCTGCTACTCGCGGTGCCACAATTGTATGGGGTCGGGTATCCGGTGATGTACGCCGCCTTTGCCGGCCACTATGCGCTGTGGTTCCTGGTGATCCTCGCAGCAGGCAAGATGCTGGCCTGCAGTCTGACCATCGGCATCGGCGGCTCAGGCGGTGTGTTCGCACCCTCGCTGTTCGTCGGGGCTACTTCGGGCATGGCCTTCGGGCTAGTCGCCCACCAGCTGATCGGTCCGGGGGTCGGTGAGCCCGCGCTTTACGCGATCGTCGGGATGGGTGCTGTGTTCGCTTCCGCCGCACGCGCGCCGCTCACCGCGCTGGCCAGCACCGTCGAGATGACCGGGGACTTCACGCTGACCCTGCCGGTCATGTTGGCCGTCGCGGTGGGCACCACCGTGTCCCGCGCGCTGTCCTACGGCACCATCTACACCACCAAACTGCTGCGCCGAGGTATCGACATCGACCGCCCCACCCCCACCCATGCGTTCTCCGATCTCACCGCTGCCGACGCCATGCACCGGTTCACCGTGCCGTTCAATCTCACCCGCGACGGAGACGAGCGCCGGGACTGGACGGCCTTGTTCGGCCCCGTTACCCGCGTTCGTGAACCACAGGCGCTATTCGCCAACGACAGCCTGGCCCAGGCCCTGCGACAGCTCGTGCTCTACGGCCGTGACGGACTCCCGGTCATCGACACCGATGCCCGACACGTCCAGGGCTGGCTGACCAACCAGAACGTGCTGCGCGCCGTCGGCGACTACCTCGCAGACGCGCTACCGGATATCGCCGCCAGCCACCAGGCGGCCGAGTGGGCCGACCCGAAAGCCGGACGGGCCGAACACGATCCGCGCAGCCAGCTCGCCGGGTACTGCATCGTCGAACATAGCCTCACACCGGACTCGGCCGCCGTCGGTCGCATCCTCGGCCAACTCGACTGGCCGGCCGGTCACTTTCCGGTATCCGTCCTCCGCGAACGGCAACTCGTGGACGCCGATGCCACCGTCCGGCTCGCGGCGGGTGACCGGATCAATATCATCGTCCCGGGCGTTCGCAACGGTGACGTCAGCAGCACGGCCACGGACGCCAGCAGGTCCATCACGACAGACAACCCCGAGTAACCGAACACGAGCATCGTCAGTCAGGCCGAACAGCCAACTCGATTAAGACTTGCTCCGGGTGCTACTTGCGGCATCTTTTTCGGTGGCCGTGCCCTCATGGGTCAGCTTGCCGCCTGCGCTTTCCAGATGCGCCCGGACGAACCACTGGAATTTCTCCAAGTTTCCGGCCTGGTCGATCAAGAGGTCCTGGGTGACCCGGTCGATTTCGTCTGTTTCGTCGATGGCCCGGCGAATATCTTCGATGACGCCGTTGTAGACCAGGTCCAGTGCAGCCAAATGCGCCTGGACGGTGTCTCGGTCGACTGAATAGTCGTCCCAGGAGCGATCCCTGATGATGGCACCCGGGGTTCCCTGCGGCGAAGCACCAAGAGCCGCAATGCGTTCGGCGACGTCGTCAGCGAAACCACGCACCGCTTCAACCTGAGGGTCGATCATCTCGTGCACGCCGATGAAGTTGGGCCCCACCACGTTCCAGTGAATGTGCTTCAGCGTCAGATGTAGATCGTTGTAGGTGCTCAGTTGCTTCTGCAGTAGTTCGGTGAGCCGCGCCGCCTGTTTATCGGTCAATCCCGGAATAGTGAACTGAGCCATCGCTTCCTTCCCTCGGTTCGCACACGGTACTTGCCCTGACGGATACCCGATGCCCGACCTCGAAACACCGGCAGGTCAGAGGGAATGAATTTGCTGCACCGGCAGCCGCGCGCCCCGCCGCGGCTCGGTGGCCAGGCCGCTGGCTTCGAGCAAGCGAACCACTCGGTGGCGGTGTGGTCGCATCGGCTCCAGCAGTTCGAGCATGACCGCGTCGTCGACCGGGTAGCCCAGCAGCGTCCAGCCGACCATCTTCGGGATGTGATAGTCGCCGACCGAAACGGCATCGGCATCACCGAACGCCCGTTGCGCGGTCTCGGCGGCGGTCCACTCGCCGACCCCGGGCAACGACGTCAGGGCTTCGCGTGCTTGCGCGGACGGCCGTGATAGCAACCGTTCCAGCGAGGCCGCGCGTCGCGCACAGCTCACCACCGTCTGGGCCCGTCTCGGGTCGACATTGGCGCGGTGAAACTCCCACGACGGGATGTTGCGCCACACGTCGGCCGATGGCGGTACCCGCATGCCGGCCGGCGCCGGTCCCGGTGCCGGCGTCCCGTACTTGGACACCAGCACACGCCACGACCGAAACGCGTCGGCGCCGGGTACCCGCTGCTCGATGACCGCCGGGATCAGGGCTTCCAGCACTCGTCCGGTGCGGCCCAGACGCAGGTGCGGGACCCGTCGGTGCGCGGCAGCGACCATCGGGTCGCGCGGCACGAAATCCGAGGCGTCGTCGTCGGCGCCCAGGAGCGCGGGCAGCGTCTCGACAAACTCTTCAGCGCCGCTGCCCCACGCCTCGCAATGGGCGGCATTGGGCGCCGCGCGGCTGATCCGCGCCGCGACGGGTCCGCCGGGCAGCAGAGTGGTTCGCCAGATCGCACCATCACCAGGCATTCGAAAACACGGATCCCGAGGACCCCGGCGCAGTGGCGCCAACGTGTGCTCGAAGCTGGCGGTCCCAACAAACGTCACGGTGCGGGCACTCTTCACGAAGACTCCGAATTCCAGCAGGTCACCGATTGAATCGACAGCTCGCCGATTGACCGTTCACCATCTTCCAGGACAATATTGCGATGTGATGACGCCGTTCGATGGCCCGCACGCCGAACTCGCCTGGATGTTCCTGCAGAGTGTGAGCGAGGGCGGCGACGCCGAGGAGGGTTTCGCGCTGCTCAGCGACGACTTCACCTACTGGAGCATTGTTACCCGCGTTTCTTTCGATAAGGAGACGTTCCGGCAGACGAACGAGCGACGCAGACAGATCGTCGAGATCAACATCGATCTGCGCCGCTGCGTCACCGAAGGCGACACAGTGGTCATCGAGGCGCAAGTCTCGGGAACTTCGAGGGACGGCATCGAATACGACACCCCGTTCATTTGCATCTTCGAGACCCGCGACGGGTTGATCGTTTCGATGCGCGAATACAGCGACACCAACTCGGCCGCTGTATTCACCAATTGAATCCCTACTGATCCAAGACGCTGATTTCGGCTTTGTTGGGGTAGAAGGCGACGTGCCCGGCGATCGCCGCGACCGCCGGATAGGGCTGTTCGTAGGTCCAGATCACATCCTCGACGGTCTCGCCGGCGGAGGTGGTCACGCTGTAGTAGCTGGCGTCACCTTTGAACGGGCAGTAGGTGCTGGTATCGGTGCGGGTAAGTCGGTCGGAGACCACGTCACCCAGCGGAATGTATTGCACCGCGGGCAAAGTCGCCTCGCGCAATTCCAGTGCCGCAGTGGTGTCCGCGAGCAGCTCGCCATTGACACGAACCTGCACCCGTCGTTTCGTCGGCTCGATGGTGATCGGGTGCCCGGCGTTGGGTTCTAGGACTTGCCGGTGGGCCATGGTTGTTACCTCCTCAGACGCGGATAACGGATGCAACACCAGTCTCCGCTCAACCCTTCCCGCGCGCCGGTCCGAACGCATACCGGTGGTATTGCGCCATGTTGGCCACGCCGGAAACCAGCGACATGACCCTGCCCATCACTTGGTGCGCACGCGGCAGCCGCTGGAAGGTGTCCGATTCAAACCACCGCACCCAGGAAACCAGCCGGGTACCGGGGACCGCCTCGAGGATGTCGCCGGGCCCGTCGATGCCCCAGCACAACGTTGATCCCGAGCGGCGGACGACGGGGTTTATCCATTGAGTCCGAATCGCGAACCTGTTGAAGGCGTCGAACTGAAGTTCCCCCGACGGGCACCGTTCGACGACGCGGCGGAGCAAGGCCAGTCCGTCGTCTTTCGTCAAGTACATCGTCAGGCCCTCGCCGAGAAACAGCGCGGGACGGTCGGCCGGAATCTCGGCCAGCCAGGCCGGCTCGGTTACCGACGCGGCGACGACGTGGTACTGGTCCGCAGCCGGGTAGAGCCGGGTGCGCAGCTCGGCGACGTCGGGGTAGTCGATGTCGTACCACTCGACTTGCGGGCTCGGTTGGAGCCGGAAATAGCGGGCGTCCAGCCCGCAGCCCACGTGCAGGACAACGGCATTCGAGTGCACGCCAAGAAATTGGCGAGCCCAGGCGTCGAAGTGCGCCGTCCGGGTCGTCACCGACGGCGAGTTGCGCGCCGCGATTGCAGTCTTCGTCCAGTCATAGTCGATTCGGTCGACGATGTCCTTGGCGTAGCGATCGCCCAGGATCGGGTTCGGCAAGTCGGCGTCGAGTGCTTTGGCGTACAGCGTCGCCAGCATGGTCTGCGGCGGCCCGTTGAGGTCGACCCGGATGCGTTCCACTGGGCCGAGCTTATTCGGGTTGGGCGGCTGGGCTGCCTTCCATGCTTTTGCGAGCGGTGCGCATCGCGGCCCAGAAGCGGGCGGCCTCGCGGATCGATGCCTCGACCGGGCGCGGCTGCCAGCCCAGCTCTCGCAGTGCCTTGCTGCTGTCGACGTCGGCTTCGGCGCGCATCATGCGCACCGACGCGAGGCTGAGTTCCGCGTCTTTGCCGGTGAGCCGAGCCTTCAGGCTGCCCAGCGCACCCAAGGCGTAGAGCATGGGGACCGAAATCGACCGTCGCGGCGAGGGAACACCGGCCTCGTCGGCCGCGATCCGCACCACCTCCTGCAACGCGATCATCCGTTCGGAGATGAGGTACCGCTCGCCGACGCGCCCGTATTCGGCGGCCAGAATCATTGCCCGCGCGGCGTCGTCGACGCCGACGACTTCCAGCTGGATGCCGTCCATCGAGAAGGGCAGCTTGCCGAAGACCGCGCCGGCGATGAAGGCACCGTGCGGGGTCCGGCCCCAGTCCCCGCCGCCGTAAGTCGTTGAGACGCACATGGCGACGGCAGGCAAGCCGGCCTCCGCCACGTATCGCATCACCAAGTTTTCGGCCTGAATCCGGGATTGCACGTAAGGAGTCAGCCCGCGGGAGTCGATCACGTCTTCTTCGGTCGCCACGTGCCCGTGGCGACGGCCCACCGTCGCATAGGTGCTGGTGAAGATGAACCTGCGCAGGTCGGATTCTTTGACGGCAACATCAAGAACGTTGTGCAGGCCTTCGACGTTGGTGCGGAAAAGCGGTGAGGGGTCACGCAACCACGCGCGGGTGTCGACGACACAGTAGTACACGTCATCGACACCATCCATTGCCTCGCGCAGCGTGGCGGTGTCGAACACGTCGCCGTGGAACCGCGTCAGCGCAAGGTCGTCGATGGCGCGGGTATCGGCGGTCGGGCGCACCATCGCTCGTACGTCTGCGCCGTCGGCGACGAGCTGACGGGTCACGTGTGAACCCAGAAAGCCGTTGGCGCCGATGACCAGCTTGGGTTTCGTGCTCACTATTGCCCACCGCCGTTCTGTTGCATCCACCGTGCAGCATCCTCGTCGAGCGTGCCCAGCGCCTGCGCCTTGCGGCACCACTTCATCCCCGCGCGTAGGAACCGCAGCGGGTTGTAGATGTCTTCCTCGCGGCACCAAAGACCGTCGGCGGCGTAGGTGATGATCGTGATGTTCGTCGCGCTGATGACGCTCCCGTCGCCGGGGTCCCTCATGGGGTTGTCCAGCTCGCAGATGATCCGCCCGGTCGGATCATCGATGACCGACCACAACGACGGGAACGCGACCATATGGCTTCCGGGGAAGGTCGTCATCGTTCGCTTAATCCACTCGCGCACCTGGTCGCGACCGTGCATGGTGCCCGCCGCATGTTCGATGTACTCGACGTCCGGCGTGTACTGCCCGACCCAGGCGTCCCAATCTCGTGTTTCGGCAGCCCGCACGACCGTCTGCTCGAACTTCTCGAAGGCTGCGGCCAGTTCGCTGCGGGAGAACTCTCGCGTGGTCACGAGGACTCCTTCGCGCCGTTACACGTCATCGCCGGAGTGTAGCCTGGGCAACGTCGTCGGTTCCCAAGGAGGACAAGCAATGACAAGCACTCAAAAAGCGATCCTCGCCGGCGGCTGTTTTTGGGGAATGCAAGACCTGATCCGCAAACAGCCCGGTGTGATCTCGACCCGGGTCGGCTACAGCGGCGGCGACACCCC
>DASZLQ010000211.1:0-7541 GCA_035552295.1 Mycobacterium sp.
CCGGCAACTGTCGTAGTGCCCGCAGCTGCCGCAGGCGCCCGCGGACTGCGGTTCGCGCAGTTCACGAAACAGCGGAGCGTTCTTCCAGACGTTGTCAAAACCGCCGTCAGACAACACGTTTCCGGCCAGGAAGCGGTCGTGAATGGCAAACGGGCAGGCGTACACGTCGCCCACCGGGTCGATCAGGCAGACCACCCGGCCGGCTCCGCACATGTTGAGGCCGGCCAGGGCACCGGAGGAGCCCAGCGGCGACAGATGAAAGAAGGAGTCACCCGTGAGCACCCGTTCGCCCTTGGCGACCAGCCAGTCATAGAGCTGAACCTGCTGGGCGGCGGTGGGGTGCAGATCCTCCCAGACATCCGCGCCCCGCCCCGAGGGACGCAGCCGGGTGATCCGCAGGGTGGCGCCGTAACGGCTTGCCAACGCGGCGAACTCGTCGAGCTGGTCGACGTTGTGCCGGGTGACCACGACGGAGATCTTGGCGTCGTCAAAGCCCGCCGCGGCCAGGTTCTCCAGCGCCCGCACCGCCATGGCGAAGGACCCCGGACCGCGGACGGCGTCGTTGACCTCGGCGGTGGCCCCATCGAGCGAAATCTGGACATCGACGTAATCACTGGCCGCCAGCCGCGCGGCAACCTCTGGCGTGATCCGGACCCCGTTGGTCGAGAACTTCACACCGACGTGGTGCGCGGTGGCGTAATCGACGAGTTCCCAAAAGTCGGGGCGCACAGTGGGTTCCCCGCCGCCGATGTTGACGTAGAACACTTGCATGCGTTCCAGCTCGTCGATGATGTCCGTGCATTGGCGGGTGGACAACTCACGTGGATCGCGTTTGCCCGAGGATGAAAGGCAGTGCACGCAGGCCAGGTTGCATGCGTACGTCAGCTCCCAGGTCAGGCAGATGGGCGCGTCCAGCCCGTGCTCGAATTGCTCGATCAGTCGCGGTACGGCCAGAGTCATTGAGCCTCCTGAGGCACCAGCATGTTGGATTCGGCAAGCACGCCCAGCGCGTGCAGATACGGCTGCTGGCCTGAGTCGTCCACCCCGGCGGCACGGCAGGCGGACCGGAGATCCGGATGGTCGGCCAGCGACCGCACCACTTCGAGGATGGTGCGGTTCTTCAGAAAGGACAGCTTGCGGGTGCCGAAGTGATACAGCAGTGCGCCAAACGGTTCTGGCCGAACCGCCACCTGAGGGTGCAACCGCCAGCCGCGGTCAGGGTCGAGCACGCGGTCAGTAGACCCCGCACATTCCGTCGATGGACACCTCTTCGACCAGAGTCTCGGTAACGAGCTCGGTGTCAGTGTCGGTCTCGCGGTCCATGTGAATGGCCTCTCGTCAGGTCTCGACAACGATGGTCGATCTTGTCACAATCGTCGTCAGAATATGGCATCGAGTGCCGAAATGGAAGGGCGGGTCTGATGCTGCCGCAGTCGCGGGTGGGCCGGCGCCGCTCGACGACACCGCACCACATCACCGACGTCGCCATCGAGTTGTTCACCGCCCGGGGTTTTGCCGAGGTGAGCGTCGACGACGTCGCGCATGCCGCCGGTATCTCCCGCCGCACGCTCTTTCGCTATTACGCGTCCAAAAACGCTATCCCCTGGGGGGAGTTCGACACCCACCTCGCGCACCTACGAGAACTGCTCGACAACGTCGACCCGGATGTTCCGCCGGGCGAGGCGCTGCGTGCGGCGCTGTTGGCGTTCAACACCTTTGACGAGTCCGAGACCATCCGGCACCGCCAGCGCATGCGAGTCATCCTGCAAACCCCGGAACTGCAGGCCTATTCGATGACGATGTACGCCGGCTGGCGTGAGGTGATCGCGGAATTCATAGCCCGGCGCTCGGGCGCCAAGACGACCGACCTGCTGCCCCAGACGGTCGCCTGGACCATGCTCGGTGTCGCGTTGTCGGCGTACGAGTACTGGCTGGGCGACGAATCCGTCCCATTGCCCACCGCACTCGGCAACGCTTTCGACGTCGTCGGCGCCGGACTGGAGGGGCTTGAGCGATGAGCGGCACCGAGCACCTGCTGCACACCCTGCAGTCGCAGGGGCGGTTCTGCGGCGCGTCGGGCTCCCCGATGTACGACGAGCTGTTCGGGCTGGTGGCCGCCGACGTCGAAGCCGGCGGTGTCTTCGCGAGCATCTTGTCCGGCCACGAAGATGATCCGTCGCGTGAAGCCGTACCGCTTCGGCTGCTGGGCGGTCTGCACCGGTTGGTGCTCGACGGCCGGGCACCGGCACTGCGCCGCTGGTATCCCAGCACCGGCGGTACCTGGGACGCCGAGTCGGCCTGGCCCGAGATCACGCGCACCGCGGGCGACCACACCGACGCGCTGCGCAAAGCACTCGATCAACCGCCACAAACCAACGAGGTCGGCCGGTCTGCCGCGCTGATCGGCGGCTTGCTAAGGCTGGGTCGCGGATTCGATTTGCCGGTAAGGCTTTTCGAGATTGGATCCAGCGCCGGGCTCAACCTGCGGGCAGACCACTACCGCTACCAGTATGCCGGCGGCCGGTGGGGACCGGTCGACTCGCCGGTGACGATCGACGACGCCTGGCATGGTCAGCTGCCACGACAGGGTGCGGTGCGGATCGTAGAGCGGCACGGGTACGACATCGCGCCCATCGACGTCACCGGGACCGACGGGGAGATGACCGCGTTGAGCTACGTATGGCCCGACCAGGCCACCCGGCTGGATCGGCTGCGCGGCGCCATCGCGGTCGCCCGCCAGGTGCCCGCGCAGCTCCACCGCGAGCGAGCCGGCGACGCGGTCGGGGCCCTGACGTTGGCCGCCGGTGCGCTGACCGTGCTGTGGCATTCGATCACCTGGCAATATCTTTCCGCTGCCGAACGGGCCGCGATCCGCGACGGGGTCGACGCACTGGGCGCACAGGCCGACGCCTCCTCACCGTTCGCCCACCTCACCCTGGAACCTGCGCGCGATGGGCCCGGCACGCCCATCAAGTTCCTGGTGCGAGCCCGTCGCTGGCCGGGTGGCGAGCTGGAGATTCTGGGCGAATGCCATCCGCACGGCCCACCGGTGAACTGGCAATAGCTACCCGAAACTCGTTGACTAGGTAAGTATTTCGGAGATGGGTGTGGCGGCGGCGATCTTGGCGCGGACCTTCATGACCTTGCCGGGCATCCCGCCGCCCACCACGCCGACCACTACGCCGTCACGCTCGTAGTAGGCAAGGAATTTGCGGCCGTCGTCCTCGACCAGGTGCACGATGTCAGTGGCTTCCGGTTCGCCCAGACACTGAATTTTGATGTCGTATTGGTCGCTCCAGAAGTACGGGACGACCACGGCCGACGGCACGTCTTGCCCTAGCATCGCCGGCACCACCACCCGGGCCTGGTCGGCGACGTTGCTCCAATGTTCCACGCGCGCTTGGTGTCCCGTCGGATCACGCCATGAGGCGACGTCCCCCAACGCCCACACCCTGGGCGCGCTGGTGCGCCCGGCTTCGTCGCAGATGACTCCGTTGTCGACCTCGACGCCGCTGCCCTCGAGCCACTCGGTCGCGGGTCGCGATCCGATGCCGACGACCACCAGGTCGGCGGCCAGTTCGGTGCCATCGGTGAGCACCACGGTGTCAATGTGGCCGTCGCCGCGTACTTCCGCCACGCTGACACCGAGACGAACGTCGACACCTTCGTCGCGGTGCAGCCGTGCCACCAGCTCACCGATCTGCTCGCCGAGCACGGATGCCAGCGGTGTCGGCTGCGGCTCGACCAGCACCACATCAACGCCCAGGCGGCGCAGGCTGGCCGCGACCTCGCATCCGATGAAGCCGGCGCCGACGACCACGGCGCGCTGTGCTTGCGATGCGTGCTGGCGCAGCGCCATGCTCTCGTCGAACGACCGCAGCACCCGAATGCCTTCGAGATCCGGGAACGCCGGAATCCGTCGCGGCACCAAGCCGGTAGCGATGACGAGCTCGTCGTAGCCAAGCTGTGTCCCGTCATCGAGGGTCAGGGTCTGCGCGGCGGTGTCGAGACCGGTGGCGGCCGAACCCAGTCGCAGGGTGATGTCCTTCTCGTCGTACCACTCACGCGGTTTGAGGGCGACGTCGTCGACCTCTTTGCGCAGTACTTCCTTGGACAACGGCGGGCGATCGTAGGGCAGATGCACCTCGTCGCTGACGATCGTGATGCGACCGGAGTAGTCGGATCGACGCAGTTGCTCGGCCGTCCGGGCAGCGGCAAGCCCGCCGCCGACGATCACAACCCCCTTTTCGAGGCCCTTTTCCGTCACGTGGTGTTCATACCACGATCGCCGGTCAGTACTTCAAGGCGCCCTTGTCGACCGGGATCTGGGTACCCGACAGTGTGCCCGAGCCGTCGCCGGCGAGCCACACCACGACGTCGGATACCTCGTCGGCTGTCATGAACCCCTTGTACTGCAACGGCATTGGCGGGAAGCTGTGCACGAAACGGGGGTGCTCGGCGAATGTTTCCATCATTGCCTCCGGCTCGATCATCGGGGTGTCGACCGAGTAGGGGTGGATGGAGTTGACCCGGATGTTGTATTCGCCGAGCTCGATCGCCAGGGTGTTAGTCAGCGCGGTGAGTCCGTGCTTGCTGGCCGCGTAGTGGCCGTTGCCGGGCGTCGCTTTGAGACCCGCCGACGAGCTGACGACGATGATGGAACCGCCGTTGCCGGCCTCGATCATCGCCGGAATCGTGGCGCGCAGGGTGCGCCAGGTGCCCGTCAGGTTGATCCCGATGACCGTGTCCCACTGTTCATCGGTGAGTTCCCAGACTCGGCCCCAGCCCAGCACGCCGGCGTTGGCGACGAGAATGTCGACGCGGCCGAATTGTTCGACCCCGTCGGCCACCAATTGCCGCAGCGCGGTGTCGTCGCGGATGTCCACCTCGCGGGCCAGCACCTTGCGTCCTTCGGCTTCCACCAAGCGGACGGTCTCGGTGAGATCCTCGGGCGTGGCCGGCGTGTAGGTCAGGGTGTCCGACGCCGGCGCACAGATATCGAGTGCGATGATGTCGGCGCCCTCGCGGGCGAGTCGCACCGCATGCGACCGCCCTTGGGCACGGGCAGCGCCGGTAACAAATGCCACCCGTCCTTGCAGTGATCCAACTTGTGCAGCCACGCAGACAGGCTAGCAGCGGAACTGGAACGTGTTCTAACTCGCCTCGAGGTTCAGATTTCGGAGATGATCTGAGCCCGCCGGCTGTTGTACTCCTGGTCGCTCAAAGTACCGCTGGCGCGCAGCTTGTCGAGCTCGGAGAGCCGGTCGGCGATCGAGGCTTGCGCCGGTGGAGGAGGGACTGGCGCGCCCGCCCCCGCGGGTTGTGGCTGTTGTTCGGCAGCCCGGCGCACCACGGCCTGGATCTGCTGACGCAATACCGGGTTCGACCGGATGTCGACCATCCGGTTGAGCGGAACGTTGTTGGCCTTGAGGATCTGCAAGATCTCCATCAGCGGACCGGCCTGCCCGCTCAGATCGTAGGTCCTGTTGTCTTCGGCCACGGTGAATTGTGCGGGCACCAGCCCGTTGACCAAAGCGCTTCGCTCCCAGTCGATTCGATATTCCTGGGTGGTGGGGTTGACCAGGACCACGAGCTTGCGCGCGGTGAGGTTGCCCAGCCGGGTCACGCTGGCGATGACCCGGTCCTGGCTGTCGAAGGGGACAAATCCGGGTCCCGAGATGTGCAGGTCCACCTTCACCAGTGGTTGTTCGTTGATCCGGGTTCCCGTTTCGCTGAGTCCGGTGATTTGAGCGAGTGCCAGCGCCCCGTGTTGCTCGAGTTCGGCCGTCTTGGCGGCCGACTTCGACCCGTAGTTGGTCAGCGCGAGCGCGATCAACACGTCGGCGACGGTGATGAGCAAGCCGACATAGAACATCCACTGCAGCAGGTCGCCCAGCCCCATCGTGAAGTAGACAACCAAAAAGATCGGCCCGACCAGGCCACCGCACAGCAAAACCAATAACTGGGTCTTCAGGTAGCGCGCCAACACGTGTCTCTCCTCGCCTTGCTGGGAATCCGTGTCAGATTAACGCCCGCGGCTGCTCCGCGAGCGTCATACATGCAAACCGCGTCCGGGTGTCACCCTGGCGCAGGGTGCGCAGGTTGCCCCTTGAAGGACCCCGCTGCCCCCGCTGTTGCCGGAGAATAAGCACGATTGGCCGGAGAACAAGCCGCAGTGGCGGCTGCCGACGCGGCGAGCGGTGCCGGCATCGCGGCTGCCGGAGAAATTTCTGGCGTTTCGGCCTCCGCTCCCGCGGCGGCCTCGGCTCCCGCGGCGGGCTCGCCGGCGTGTGCGAGCGTCGCAGGCGCCGGCGCATGAGTCGCCGTTTCCGGCTGCACCGCGCCCGCCGGTGTGGCGGCGGGTGCCACCGTCGCCGAACCACCCGCCAGCCCGGCCGTTGCCGCCGCCGGAACCCCGGCCACCATCGAACCCGCAGAGCCTGCGGTCCCCAGCGCACCTTGCCCGACGGCCTGCAGGGGCGAGGCGTTTGCGGCTTCGGTGGCGGCGTACTGAGCCGCGCCGCCACTCATGAGCTGCACAAACTGTTGATGGAACAGCGTCGCCTGAGCGCTGAGCTGCTGATAGATCTGGGAGTGCGTGCCGAACAACGCTGCAATGCCCACCGAGACCTCATCGGCACCCGGGGCCAGCACACTTGACGTCGGACCCAGGGCCGCTGAGTTTGCTGAGCCGATCGTCGAGCCGATATTGGCCGAGTCAGATGCCGCCGCCGCCACCTGTGCGGTCGCCGCTTTCACGTGCGACATCTACACCCTCCGACCAGGCCACGGCGGTCAAGTGATCGCCCGGCCGCCGACCGCAGACTGGACAAACCAAATCGTAGGCCTTGACCGGGCTTTCTGCACGTTATTTGCCAGCTTCGTCTATACCGAAACGCACAAAGCCCGGACTGCCGAGAACGACAATCCGGGCTTTGCGGAAGACTTACTTGATGATCTTGGTGACCCGGCCGGCGCCGACGGTACGGCCACCTTCGCGGATCGCGAAACGCAGACCCTCGTCCATGGCGACGGGCTGGATCAGCTTCACCAAGATGACGGTGTTATCACCGGGCATCACCATCTCGGTGCCCTCCGGCAGCGTCACCACACCGGTCACGTCGGTGGTGCGGAAGTAGAACTGCGGACGGTAGTTGTTGAAGAACGGCGTGTGCCGGCCGCCCTCGTCCTTGGACAGGATGTAGACCTGGCCTTCGAACTCGGTGTGCGGCGTGGTGGTGCCGGGCTTGGTCACGACCTGGCCGCGCTCGACGTCCTCCCGCTTGATACCACGCAGCAGCAGCCCGACGTTGTCGCCGGCCTGCCCCTGGTCGAGTAGCTTGCGGAACATCTCCACACCGGTGACCGTGGTCTTGGTGCTGGTCGGTTTGATGCCGACGATCTCGACTTCCTCGTTCACGTTGATCACGCCGCGCTCCACACGACCGGTGACCACGGTGCCGCGGCCGGTGATGGTGAAGACGTCCTCGACGGGCATCAGGAAGGGCTTGTCGGTCTCGCGGACCGGGTCCGGAATCGAC
>DASZLQ010000212.1:0-9655 GCA_035552295.1 Mycobacterium sp.
TTCGTCGCCGCATTCGACGTGGACGCCAAGAAGGTCGGCTTCGACTTGTCCGAGGCGATCTTCGCGTCGGAGAACAACACCATCAAGATCGCCGACGTGCCGCCGACCAACGTGACGGTGCAGCGCGGCCCGACGCTCGACGGCATCGGCAAGTACTACTCGGAGACCATCGAGGTCTCCGACGCCGAGCCGGTCGACGTCGTCAAGGCGCTCAAGGACGCCCAGGTCGACGTCCTCGTCTCCTACCTGCCCGTCGGCTCCGAAGAGGCCGACAAGTTCTACGCCCAGTGCGCGATCGACGCCAACGTGGCATTCGTCAACGCGCTGCCGGTGTTCATCGCATCTGACCCGGTGTGGGCCAAGAAGTTCGCCGACGCCGGCGTTCCGATCGTCGGTGACGACATCAAGAGCCAGGTCGGCGCGACGATCACCCACCGCGTGATGGCCAAGCTGTTCGAGGACCGCGGCGTGCAGCTCGACCGCACCATGCAGCTCAACGTCGGCGGCAACATGGACTTCCTCAACATGCTCGAGCGTTCGCGGCTGGAGTCCAAGAAGATCTCCAAGACGCAGGCCGTCACCAGCAACCTGCAGCGCGAGTTCAATACCAAGGATGTGCACATCGGCCCGTCCGATCACGTCAGCTGGCTCGACGACCGCAAGTGGGCCTACGTCCGTCTCGAGGGCCGCGCCTTCGGTGATGTGCCGCTGAACCTGGAGTACAAGCTCGAGGTGTGGGACTCCCCGAACTCGGCGGGCGTCATCATCGACGCGGTGCGCGCGGCCAAGATCGCCAAAGACCGCGGCATCGGCGGACCGGTCGTGCCGGCATCGGCCTACCTCATGAAGAGCCCGCCGCAGCAATTGCCCGACGACGTTGCGCGCACTCAGCTCGAAGAGTTCATCATCGGCGCGTAACGCTCGCCTGCACCGGTTTTGACCGGCGTTCGGTGTGCGTTGAGGGCTTTCGGTGTGCGCCGGGGGCGGAAAATCCGCGAAATCCGCGCCCTCAACGCACACGCAAAGCCCTGGACGCACACTCGGAAGCCCACAGTAGTGTCGATGATCGTGACCGAGATCTCCGAAGACGCACTCGCGGGACTGTCCGAGTTCTCGCTGCTGTCCGAGAACGCCGAGCAGGCCGGTGTTTCGGGTCCGCTGCCCGACGTGGAGCGTGTCGAAGCGGGTGCAGCGGAAGGCCGAATCAGCGCACTGCGCTGGGGCGCCGCTCCCCCGCGCATCATCTTCTTGCACGGCGGCGGGCAGAACGCGCACACCTGGGACACCGTCATCGTCGGTGTTGGTGAACCTGCGCTCGCGGTTGACCTTCCCGGTCACGGACATTCCGCCTGGCGTGAGAACGGCGACTACTCACCGCAGCACAACGCCGACACCCTGGCGCCAGTGATGCACGAGCTCGCACCGTCCGCCGACCTTGTGGTGGGCATGTCGCTGGGCGGTTTGACCGGGATACGGCTGGCCGCTGTCGCGCCCGACCTGGTGCCCGAACTGGTACTCATCGACGTCACCCCGTCGGCGTTGCAGAGGCACGCCGAGATGACCGCCGAGCAGCAAGGCACCGTGGCGCTGATGCACGGCGAGCGGGAGTTCCCCAGCTTCCAGGCCATGCTGGACCTCACGGTCGCCGCAGCGCCGCACCGCGAGGTGAAAGCGCTGCGCCGCGGCGTCTTCCATAACTCCCGCCGGCTCGACAACGGCAAGTGGACGTGGCGCTATGACGCCATCCGCACCTTCCCTGACTTCGCCACTCTGTGGGACGACGTCGACGGCTTGTCCGCACCCATCACCTTGGTGCGCGGCGGCTCAGCGGGCTTCGTCACCGACGAGGACACAACCGAACTCAACAGGCGCGCAAAGCATTTCCGCACTGCACACGTCGTCGAGAATTCCGGCCATTCCGTGCAAAGCGACCAACCCCGCGCACTGATCGACATCCTGCGCGGGGTGCTGCGCGCACGCTGAGCCTACGGTGGTCATATGACTGCTGATCTCGCCGTTCGAATCGGTGTCCAGCTGCAGCCGCAGCACGCCGGCCGCTACCGCAATATCCGCGACGCCGTTCGCCGCTGCGAGGACATCGGCGTCGACGTTGCATTTACCTGGGATCACTTCTTCCCCCTCTACGGTGATCCCGATGGGCCGCACTTCGAATGCTGGACGGTTCTAGGGGCCTGGGCCGAGCAGACCTCGCGCATCGAAATTGGCGCGCTGGTGACCTGTAACTCTTACCGCAATCCGGACCTGCTGGCCGACATGGCCCGCACCGTCGACCACATTTCTGAGGGCCGGCTGATCCTCGGCATTGGATCGGGCTGGAAAGAGAAGGACTACGACGAATACGGCTACGAATTCGGCACCGCCGGCAGCCGTCTCGACGATCTGGCGGTCGCGCTGCCCCGGATCAGGTCGCGGCTGGCCAAGCTCAATCCGGCACCCACCCGTGAGATCCCGGTGCTGATTGGCGGCGGGGGTGAACGCAAGACCCTCCGGCTGGTCGCCGAATACGCCGACATCTGGCACAGCTTTACCTCCGCCGATGAGTTCCCGGCGAAGTCGGCCGTCCTTGGCCAGCACTGCGCCGACGTTGGTCGGGACCCGGCGAGCATCCAACGCTCGGCCGCGGTCGCCAACGGCGGCTCGCTGATCGCGAACGCCGAAACCCTCGCCGACCTTGGCGTGACGCTGCTGACCGTCGGCGTCAACGGTCCGGACTACGACCTGACCGCCGCCGAGGCGCTGTGCAAGTGGCGCGATGGACAATAAGCCGCCCCGCTCAGGTTTGCCTCCAATTCATCCGTCAAACACCTGAACGCACGCGCGAAGTCATGAGAAACTCTCAGCGCTGGATTTGCCGCGGCGGGTTTGAAAGAGACTCAAAATCGAATGCCGAAGAAATACGGGGTCAAAGAAAAAGACCAGGTTGTTAACCACCTCCTCAACCTGATACTGACCGGGAAGCTGCGCAGCGGCGACCGTGTCGACCGCAATGAGATCGCGCTTGGCCTGGGAGTAAGTCGCGTCCCGATTCAAGAGGCACTCGTGCAACTCGAACACGACGGCATCGTCTCCACCCGCTATCACCGGGGTGCGTTCGTCGAGCGGTTCGACGAAGCCACGGTCCACGAGCATCACGAGCTCGACGGCCTGCTCAACGGCATTGCGTCGGCGCGCGCGGCCACCAACCCGACGCCGCGGATCCTGGGGCAACTCGATGCGCTCATGCGGTCATTGCGCACGGCGAAGGAAGGACGCGCCTTTTCTGAAATCGCCGGGGAATACCGGCGCACCGTCAATGACGAGTACGCCGGTCCGCGGTTGCACGCCACCATCCGCGCCTCACAAAGCCTCATCCCCCGCGTGTTCTGGATGACCTACCAGAACAGCCGCGACGACATGTTGCCGTTCTACGAGGACGAAACCTCCGCCATCCACCGGCGCGACCCGGAAGCCGCACGGGCTGCGTGTGTCGGTCGCTCCGACTTGATGGCCCAGACCATGCTGGCCGAATTGTTTCGGCGCAGAGTGTTCACCCCCGCCGAAACCGTTCCCGACCCTCTTCGGGTGCTCGCCGGCGCCGATCCGGCCGGCACCGAGCCGTCGATCGCGCTCTAACCGGGCCCGGCCGCTGCGCCGGCTGTCGGCTGACGCGGCCCGAGACCTTGCCCTGACTCAGCTGGACCGAGTTGGCCTGAAGCACAAGGCCGCTGCCCGGCCAGCCATGTTGTCCGACCTCAGCGCTAGATCCCGAAATGGTCAAAGGAATTCTGCGACGTATTGCTGCGAGCGGCTCGCGGTTCCTGTCCCAAGTACTTTGATGGCCTAAAACTCGTCAGCAATGGCTAGCTTGTACGCACCCGATATCCGGTTAGACTGCCAAACTATGGCGGACAGCACTTCCACCGTGCCCGAGGTGACGGAGCTTGCGGAAGGATTGCACCGCGCGCTGTCCAAACTGTTTTCGATCCTGCGCCGCGGGGACCCTAGCGGCGTTGTAGCCGGCGAATTAACGCTGGCGCAGCTCTCGATCCTGATCACGTTGCTCGACCAAGGACCCATCCGGATGACGGATCTGGCCGCACACGAACGAGTGCGGACCCCCACCACGACCGTGGCGATCCGCCGGCTGGAGAAGATCGGGCTGGTGAAGCGCTCACGCGACCCGTCGGACCTGCGTGCCGTGCTGGTCGACATCACCCCCCGTGGGCGCGCGGTTCACAGCGAGTCGCTGGCCAACCGGCACGCCGCGCTCGCGGCGATGCTCAGTCAACTCCCCGATTCCGACTTGAACACCCTGATGAAGGCACTGGCGCCGCTGCAGCGCCTGGCCTCCGGCGAAGCGGCACCCGAGCCTCCGGGCGATTCGGCCGCCCACACGCAGGCGTGAAAGTGGCTGCTTAACAACGTCATTGGCGATGCCCGTAGACTGCATTGCATGCCAACTGCTCTCATCACCGGGGCCAGCGGCGGTATCGGTTCCGCCATCGCCGCCGCCCTTGCGCCGACGCACACCCTGCTGCTGGCCGGTCGGCCTTCTGACCGGCTGGATGCCGTCGCGGATCGGCTCGACGTCACAACGTTTCCGCTGGACTTGACCGATGTCGATGCGATCGAGTCCAGCTGCGAAATCGTCGACGCGCTCGACGTGCTGGTGCACAACGCCGGCGTGTCCATCCCAGGCCGTGTCGCCGAGTCAAGCGTCGAGGAGTGGCGTGCCACGTTCGACGTGAATGTCTTTGGGGCGGTGGCTCTTACATTGGCGCTCTTGCCGGCGTTGCGGAGCGCCCACGGTCGAGTGGTGTTCGTCAACTCCGGGTCGGGCCGCAAAGTTTCGTCGGGTATGGCGTCCTATTCGGCCAGCAAGTTCGCGTTACGCGCGTTCGCGGACTCGCTGCGCGACGACGAGCCGGAACTGCGAGTGACCACCATATACCCCGGCCGGACGGACACCGATATGCAGCGTGAGCTTGTCGCGTTCGAAGGCGGCCGGTACGACCCCGCCAACTTCCTGCGGCCCGAAACCGTCGCGACTGCCGTCGCCAATGCGGTGGCCACCCCGCCGGACGGCCACGTCCACGAGGTGGTGATCCGGCCCGCCCGGCGATAGGCGCGTCGCAGACGACCTTCAGACGACTAGGTTGACCAGCCGACCAGGGACCACGATTACCTTGCGCGGCGTGGCACCCGCCAAGAACGCCTGGACCTTTTCATCAGCCAACGCGGCGGCTTTCAGGGTGTCGTCGTCGGCGTCGGGCGCCACCACCACTCGCCCGCGTACCTTGCCATTGACCTGCACCGGGTATTCGACGCTGGCCTCTACGAGATAGGTGGGGTCAGCGGCCGGAAACGGGCCATGCGCCAACGAGTTGGTATGGCCCAGACGCAGCCATAGCTCCTCGGCCAGGTGAGGGGCCAGCGGCGCCAACATCAGCACCAGCGGCTCCACCGCCGCGCGGGGCACCGAGTCACGGTGCTCTTTGGTCAGGTGGTTGGTGTACTCGATCAGCTTGGCGGCTGCGGTGTTATTGCGCAGTGCCGCATAGTCTTCCGCTACTCCCGCGATAGTGCGATGCAGCGAACGGAGTGTGTCGGTATCCAGGTCTTGTGGGTGGGCGTCATCGACAACCTTTGTCTCGCCAGTGTTCTCGTCGACCACCAGCCGCCACACCCGCTGCAGGAAGCGGTAAGCGCCGACGACATCTTTGGTAGCCCAGGGCCGGGACGCCTCCAACGGCCCCATCGACATCTCGTACACCCGCAATGTGTCCGCTCCGTATTCGTCGCAGATCTCGTCGGGCGATATCGAATTCTTCAGGCTCTTACCGATTTTCCCGAATTCCTGAAAGACTTCGATTTCGCCGTCGGGCCCTTGGTAGACAAAGCCGCTACCGCGTTCGATCACCTCGTCCGCAGGTACATACGACCCGCGAGCATCGGTGTAGGCGAAGGCCTGAATGTAGCCCTGGTTGATCAGCCGCCGGTAGGGCTCTCGAGAGCTGACCTGCCCCAGGTCGTACAAGACCTTGTGCCAAAACCGCGAATACAGCAAGTGCAGCACCGCGTGTTCGGCACCTCCGACGTACAAGTCGACACCGCCCGGATCGTCCGGCCCGTGTTCAGCCGGTCGGGGGCCCATCCAGTAAGCCTCGTTTTCCTTGGCGCAGAACCGTTCCGAGTTATGCGGGTCGGTGTAGCGCAGCTCATACCAGGAGCTGCCCGCCCACTGCGGCATCACGTTGGTGTCGCGGCTGTAGGGCTTCAAGCCTTCGCCCAGATCCAGCTCGACGTGCACCCAGTCAGTCGCCTTGGCCAGCGGCGGCGACGGCTCGCTGTCGGCGTCGTCGGGGTCGAACAACACCGGCGAATAGTCCGGCACATCGGGCAACTCAACCGGCAATGCGGCCTCGTCGAGCGGATGTGGGCGTCCGTCTCCGTCGTAGACGATCGGGAACGGCTCACCCCAATAGCGCTGCCGTGCGAAAAGCCAGTCGTGCAACTTGTATTCGATGCGCGCCCGACCACGGCCTTCAGCCTCCAGACGGGCGATGATGGCTTCCTTGGCCGCTGCCACATCCATTCCGTCGAGGTAGCCAGAGTTCACCAGCAACCCGTCGCCCGTGTACGCCTCCTCCGAAATATCGCCGCCGGCAATGACTTCCACGATCGGCAGGTGCAACTCCCGGGCGAAGTCCCAGTCGCGCTGGTCGTGACCGGGAACCGACATGATGGCCCCGGTGCCGTATCCGGCCAACACGTAGTCGGCAATGAAGATCGGCACCGGTTTGCCGTTGGCGGGGTTGGTCGCGTAGCTGCCCAAGAAGACGCCGGTTTTGTCCTTACTCTCCTGCCGCTCGAGGTCTGACTTCGCGCCGATCGCGCGCCGGTATGCGGCTACTGCCTCACCCGGCGTGCCGGCTCCGTACGTCCAAGCAGGATCCACCCCGTCGGGCCAGGCGGCGGCGACCAGATCGTCGACCAAGTCGTGTTCGGGGGCCAGCACCAGGTATGTGGCACCGAACAGTGTGTCGGGCCGGGTGGTGAACACGTCGATGTCGGCGACATCGCCATTGGTTTTGGTCGCAGAAAACAGAGCCTGCGCGCCACGGGAGCGGCCGATCCAGTTGCGCTGCATGGTTTTGATCTTTTCCGGCCAATCCAGCAGGTCGAGATCGTCGAGCAGCCGGTCGGAATAGGCGGTGATGCGCATCATCCACTGCCGTAACCGTTTCCGGAATACCGGGAAGTTGCCGCGGTCGCTGCGCCCGTCGGGGGTGACCTCTTCGTTGGCCAGCACCGTGCCCAGGCCCGGGCACCAATTCACCATCGCGTCCGCCCGGTAGACCAACCGGTAGCTGTCGATCACGTCGGCCCGCTCCCCCGCCGACAGCTTCGTCCAGTCCGCGCCGTCTTCGAGACGGCGAGCGCCGGAATCGAATTCGGCGATCAGCTCGGCGATCGGACGCGCCTTGCCGGCCGCCGTGTCGAACCAGGCGTTATAGATCTGCAGGAAAATCCACTGTGTCCACATATAGAAGTCGATATCGGTGGTGGAAAAGCTTCGTCGGCTGTCGTGACCGAGACCCAGCCGGCCCAGCTGGCGCCGGAAATTCACCACATTGGCCTCGGTCCTGGCGCGCGGGTGGGTCCCGGTTTGCACCGCGTATTGCTCCGCAGGCAGCCCGAAAGAGTCAAAACCTAACGCGTGCAGCACATTATGGCCGGTCATGCGGAAGTAGCGGGCGTATACATCGGTGGCGATGTAGCCCAGCGGGTGTCCGACGTGCAGTCCTTCGCCGGAGGGATACGGGAACATGTCTTGCACGAACAACTTGTCGTCGGGCACCGAGGAACCGTCGGTCGGAGCCAGCGAGCCGACCGGGTTGGGCACATTGAACGTCCCGAGGCTTGCCCAGTTGTCCTGCCAGGTGCCTTCGATACGGCCCGCCAGCTCCGCGGTGTAGCGGCATGGCGGCGCGTCGGAGTCCGTCGGAGCACCAGCCGGGTTGCTTCCGGGCGCGGCGGTCGGGGATTCGGTCACCTGAACAGGGTATAAGGGCGGCCTCGGCGGGCCCGCCGGCCACAGGTTGGTCTCAGTTCCGTTGCGCAGCGGTCAGAGGTTCATCCCAGGTCTATTTCGAGCCTGTTCATCGTGTTTGACCACTGGTTACAGTCAGCCTCTGTAGTTATGCCTGACCCATTGGGAAGGACCGCCGCAATGATTCAGATCGCCCCCAATTGCCGGGTTTTAGGGGGTATGGTCGCCGCCCTGATCGGCGTCGCGGTTTTTGCGGGCGCCAAGGCCTCGGCGGAACCTTTGGTTCCAGCACCACCACCTGCCCCCGTTGCCCCCGGTGTCGTCGCGCCGGCGCCACAGAACGTCATCAGTCCGGGCGCGGTCAACGGGAACCGATTTACCGCCACCCCCCCGTCGGCGAACCCGTTTGTGCCGCCGAATACGGCTACCGCGCCCGCGGCCCCCGGACCCGCTGCCGCGGCACCGATGCCGCCGTCGGTGGCTCCGGCGGTCTCCGGCACGATCCGTGAGTACTTGCAAACGAAGAGCGTCAAGCTCGAGGCGCAAAAGCCGCAGGGACTCAAAGCACTCGACATCACGCTGCCGGTGCCGACGCGGTGGACGCAGGTACCCGATCCCAATGTGCCCGACGCGTTCGCGGTGATCGCGGACCGGCAAGGCAACAGCGTGTACACATCGAATGCGCAGGTCGTCGTGTACAAGCTGGTCGGTAACTTCGATCCCAGCGACGCCATTACGCACGGGTACGTCGACAGCCAGAAACTGCTCGCCTGGCAGACCACGAACGCCTCAATGGCAGATTTCGGCGGCTTCCCGTCGTCGGTCATCGAGGGCACGTACCGCGACGGCGACATGTCGCTCAACACCTCGCGGCGCAACGTTATAGCCACATCTGGGCACGACAAGTACCTGGTTTCGCTATCGGTGACCACCGACCGTTCGCAGGCGGTCGCCGACGCACCAGCCACCGACGCCATCATCAACGGGTTCCGGGTCACCGCGCCCGGGGCCCCGGTCCCCCCGCCTTCCCCGGCCCCGGGTAACCCGCAAGTTGGGGTTCCGGGACAGACGCCGGGACGGGCGCCCGTTGGGCTACCCGGGCAGGCCGCTGGTGCGGCGCCCGTCGGGCTACCCGGGCAGGCCGCGGGCCAAATGCCGTCAGCGCAGCCCAAGCCAAACCTATTGACCCTGGTGCCCGGGCTGCCGCCGCTGCCGAACTTCAGTTTCCTCCAGCAGCGCTGATTCGGCACCGATACGCGCCCTGTGGAGCCGGGCGCGCGGATCGACGGCGGCACTCGTATTGTGAGGCCCATGCTGATCGCGGGTGTGCTGTGCGTTTGTGCGGCGGTGGCTTCCGCCGGGTTCGGAACCTGGTCGCTCTCCCACAGCCAGACCGTCGGCACCACGCAGCTGGCGCTGCGTGCCCTGGCGCCAACACAGTTGGCCGCCGCGATAATGCTGGCCGCCGGCGGTGTGGTGGCGCTGGCCGCGTCCCCGAAGACCGCCTTGGTGGTGGTGATCGTCTGTGTCGCAGGCGCTTTCGGCACACTCGCCGCCGGGTCGTGGCAGAGCGCGCGCTTCGCGCTACGCCGGGAAGCAACC
>DASZLQ010000213.1:0-4072 GCA_035552295.1 Mycobacterium sp.
GTCAGCGTCAACTGCCACGGCCTGGCCGCCCAGGACCCGCGCCTGCCGTTCGGTGGCTGCGGCCAGTCCGGCATTGGGCGAGAGCTCGGCGTCGAGGGAATCCGGGCATTCACCCAGGCAAGGACATTCGTCCGGCACCCCGCCCCAAGCTAGCTCGATGGCCCGGCGTTCGAGTGTGCGCTGAGGGCTTCGGGTGTGCGCTGAGGGCGGAAAAACCGCCAAATCCGCTCCCTGGACGCACATTCAAAGCCCAGATCGCACACTCGAAAGCCTCTAGTACCTGAGCTAACAGGCTGCCCACCTCGGCAAACGCTGGTTTGAAGCACTGCGACCTGGCTATTCTCACTTCTGTCATGACGGACCCCCCCGGCGATGTAGAAGCACGTTCACCAACACGCGAGCGCCGACATCCCCTAAACGGCAACCGATCGATCGTGGTCAGTGCCAAGGTGCTCGCCGCGCTGATATCGGTGGTGGTGGTTGTCGTCAGCGGCATCGGGTGGCTCGCCTACCGCACCGCATCGGCCGGCATCACCACATCCGATGCGTTGGCCGGCGAACCCGTATCGACCGGAAGCGAGCAAAACATCCTGATCATGGGACTGGATAGCCGTCGCGACCAGGCGGGCCGGCCGCTGCCGCCAGACATCTATGGGGCGCTGCACGCAGGCGGTGAAGATTCCGGTGACGGCGACGCCGACGCGCTCATCGTCTTGCACTTGCCCGCGGGGGACGCCCCGGCCACGGCGATCTCAATCCCCCGCGACGACTATGTCGATCTGGCCGGATGCCCGAACTCGGATTGCCGCGGCAAGGTCAAGGAAGCCTACAGCCTCGCCTACCAGGGCGTGATGAACGGCCGCGGCCCCGCCAACCTGCATTCCGATCCAGCCTCGCCCGACGGGCAAGTCTCCACGGGGAAAGAACAGACGGCGCGTGAGGCCGGCCGCAAAGCCGAGATCAGCACGGTCAGGCGCCTGCTGCAAATCCCGATCGACCACTTCATCGAGGTCACCTTGGCTGGGTTCTTTCAGATCGCGCGGGTGGTCGAACCCATTACTGTGTGCCTGAACGCGGACACCGCGGACCGCTACTACTCGGGCGCGGACTTTCATCAAGGCATTCAGCAGATCAGCGCGGCCCAGGCGATGGCCTTCGTTCGGCAACGCCGCGACGCCAACGATGCGATGTTCACCGACCTTGATCGAAGCCGCCGCCAGCAGGCCTTCATCGTCTCGGTGGTCGGTGCGCTGCGCCGCGGCGGGGCGTTGTCGGACCCTAGCCGGCTGCGCGCCCTACTGGATGTCGCCAAACAAAATGTCGCCGTTGACGCAGGTTTCGACCTAGATGACGTCGTGCGTAACGCTTCGGCGTTCCCCAACAGACCGGTCGTGCTCTACACGCTGCCGGTCACCGGTTTCGGCGAGATCTCGAACGGTGCATTTGTCAATTTCATCGACCTATCCGCCATCCGCTCCATCGTGCAGAACCTGCTGGCCGCCGGTTCGCCGGCGGCACCCTCGACCAGCAGCCTCGCCACGGCCGCGCAAACGGATGACGGCGCGCAGCTGACCGCGGGCGGCATCGCGCTCGACGTGGTCAATGCCTCAGGCAGGCAAGGCGAGGCCGCGGACCTCGAAATGTCCTTGGCGACAGGGCTCTTCAGTGAGGGCACGGTCAGCACCGCCGACTCCACCAGCCAGACGAGCGCCATCGCCTACGGACCCGGCGCGAAGGTAGCGGCCACCGAACTCGCCGATGAATTCAGCGTAACTGCCACCGCATCCGACAGCGTCGCCCGCAACACGGTGCGACTGACCGTCGGGACCGATTTCTCCAGGTTTGACAACCTCACTCGCACGTCGGCATCGCCGACCACAACCGCCGCGGCGCCCGTAACCACCGTGCCGGCCACCGGCACCGGCATGCAAGAACCGACACCTACCAACCTCACCCGCATGACCGCCGATGGCATTCCCTGCGTGAAATGAACACCGGTCTCGCCGGTTCGCCTGTACGGCAGGATGTTTGCGGTTGTTGAGGGGAACACGAGTACAGTAGTTCGATGGTCGTCGCCCCGTCCAATGAGCGGATGATCGCTGGGGTTGCCGCCGCGACCATCTCGCTCGGGGTAGCCCAGCTGGTGGGCATCCCGTTCGGTGCGCGGGCCGATGCGCGTGCTGCGATCGGCTCAGTGGCCGTCGACCTGACACCGGGACCCATCAAAGAGTGGGCGATTCAGACCCTGGGCTCTCTGGACAAACTCTTCGTGGCCGTCGTCGTGCTCGTGGTGATCGCTACGATCGCTGCAATCGCCGGGACCCTCGAGACTCAGCGCCGCCCGCTCGGTAGCGCCATGATCGGCGGGGCGGGCGTCCTTGGATGCATTGCAGTGCTGTCGCGGCAGGGTGCCACAGCACTCGACATCATCCCCACCGTCGCAGGCGCCGCCTGCGGCGTGGCGACCCTTCGCTTGCTCACCCGTCGGTTCTGGCCCGGCCTGGGAGACCCCGAAGACAGAGCCGACCACGACGAGCCGGATGCCGGCCGGCGCAGGTTGGTCATGTGGGGATTGCTCGGATTGGGAGTAGTGAGCGGCGTGGTGGGTGTGGTCATCACGCGGTTGGTGCATTCGGTGGCCGCTGACCGCAACAGCTACACACTCCCCCGACCGCGCACATCGTCGCCACCAATACCTGCAGATGTGCAACCGAACGGCGTTGCGCTGCCGAGCTTTATCACCGCCAACGCTGACTTTTACCGGGTGGACACCGCGCTCAGTGTTCCCCAACTCAGCCACGGTGACTGGCGGTTGCGCATCCATGGCCTGGTGGACCACGAAGCCACCTACAGTTTCGACGACCTCGTCCGCTTCGACGTCATCGAAACGGTGACGACGCTAACCTGCGTGTCGAATCCCGTTGGAGGCAAACTGATTTCGACGGGCGTCTGGACAGGCTACCGGATAGCTGATCTGCTGGCGGTGGCCGGCGTGCACGCGGATGCCGATATGATGCTCTCGACGTCGATCGACGGGTTCACCGCCGGCACGCCAGTGCAGGCGCTCACCGATGGCCGCGACGCGCTCCTGGCCGTCAGCCTCAACGGTCAGCCGCTGCCGATCGAGCATGGCTATCCGGCCCGGCTGGTGGTACCCGGGCTCTACGGGTACGTGTCGGCCACCAAGTGGGTCGTCGAGATGGAGCTGACCCGCTTCGACAGAGCGGAGGCGTACTGGACGCGGCAGGGCTGGTCACCGCGTGCACCCATCAAGACGGAGTCGCGGATCGACGTGCCGACAGGTGGCCAGAAGGTGCCGATCGGGCCCGTGGTGTTTGGCGGTGTCGCGTGGGCACAGAATCGTGGCGTGCGGGCCGTGGAGGTCCTCATCGACGACGGCATGTGGCAGCCCGCGCAACAGGGCGCGAGCTATTCCAACGAGACGTGGCGGTTGTGGAGCTTTCCCTGGCAGGCGAAAAGCCCCGGGAAACACACCATCAGCGTGCGCGCCACCGACAACACCGGAGCTACCCAAACGGCAGATCGGGTTGGTGCCGTCCCCGACGGCGCCACCGGCTGGCACACGGTGGACTTCACCGTCGCGGAGAGGTGAAGCGTTACTTTGACGAGAGTTTCCGCCAACTGAACACCGCGATCACGATGCCGATCAGCACCGTGATCGGACCGATGATGGACCAGGTCGTGGTGTTGCTCATCGGACTACCACCAAGCACACCGAATCCCTGAAGCGCCCAGATCAGACCAAACAACGCGACGATCAACCCCAACGCGAACGTAACGACGAAAGCCCTTCTCATACAGGGATGCTACGACCGCCCACGCTCACGAGGCGGGCTCGGGCGTGCGCGTCGCCACAAAAAACCCGCGCAGCGCGTCCTCCATTCGTGCGCGTACCGGTGCACCCGAGATAACCACGTCGACCATCGTCGCCGATAGGTGGGTGTGGCCGCGGGCGCGGACATGCTCCGTCGGCACACCCGCCGCGGCGAGCGCCCCGGCGTAGGCGTCACCGTCGTCGCGCAGCGGATCGAACTCGGCTGTCACCACGATC
>DASZLQ010000214.1:0-7903 GCA_035552295.1 Mycobacterium sp.
GAGGAGATCCGACCAGGTCTGGGGCCTCATCTGGGTCAACCGAGGGCCCCGAGCCCAGCAGTGGCTTGCCGGCCACTTCCGGGGCGAAGATCAGGGTGACGGCGCCGACCGCCCCGGCGAACATCAGCATGTACGCCGGCATCATCGGATTGCCGGTTCCGGTGATCAGCGTCTCGGCGATCAACGGGGTGGTGCCGCCGAAGGCCGACACCGCGATGTTGAATCCGATCGACACCGCGCCGTAGCGCACGTGGGTGGGAAACAGGGCGGGCAGGATCGCCGGCTCGAGGCTGCTCAAGAACAGCATGGGCAGGGCGACCAGCAGCACACCACCGAACTTCGTCGGATACCCCCCGCCGAACCGCATCAGCGTAAACGCCGGTAACGAGACCGCGATCAGCAAGCCGCAGCCCGTCCACATCAGGGGTTTGACGCCGACGCGGTCGGACAGCGTCGCAACGAACAGCACGCCGACCGTCAAGACGGCCAGCACTATCAGGACCATCACCAGCGCCGAGGTGTCGGGCAGGCCGACAGTCTTCTTGAGGTAGGTCGGCACATACCCGCTGACCATGTAGCTGGTGTCGCTGATCGCCAGCTCCAGACCGATGCAGATCAGCAGCGCTTTCCACTGCCGCACGACCGTCAGCACGAATTGGCTGCGAACGGAGAATTGCAGCGCGACCTTGTGCACCTTCTCGTAACCGGGCGACTCGTCGATCCGCGAGCGCAGGTAAACCGCAACCAGGCCGAACGGCGCGGCCAGGAAAAACGGTATGCGCCAGCCCCAGGTCAGCATGTCGGCGCTCGGCAGCGCGGTCTGCAGTCCCGTCACCAGCGCGGCGCCCACCACGAAGCCGCCCAGCGTGCCCACCGGCAGGAATCCGGCCAGCATCCCGCGTTTGTGGTCCGGGGCGTGTTCGGCGATGAAGGTCATGGCGCCCGCGTACTCCCCGCCGGAGGAAAGTCCCTGACCGATGCGAATGACCGTGAGCAGGATGGGCGCCCAGATCCCGATGGTGTGGTAGCCGGGCAGTGCACCGGTTGCGGCCCCGCATACCGCCATCAGCGAGATCGTCATCACCAACACGGGCTTGCGCCCGATGCGGTCGCCGAGTGGGCCGAAGATGAACCCGCCGAGGGGCCGGACGACGAATCCCGCCGTCATCGTGCCGAACGTGGCGATCAGGTTGCCCGCACCCGAGTTCCCTCCGGGATAGAACGTCTGCGCGAGGAGGGTGGCGACGAGGCTGAAGAGGGTGAAGTCGTACGCCTCCATGAAGTTGCCGATCGCCGTGCCCTGGATGGACCGATGCGCCGCGCGCCTATCGGCGACGCGAATCTCGTCGCGTGTCCATGTCGCGCGGTGACCCGCTTTCCGGTTCATCGAGGATGTCCATACCCGAAACTTCCGGCGCCTACGCCGTCGCCGCGGCTCCGGCGGGATGCCACGATGGGAAACATGCCGGAATCGCACTCTCCATCCCTGTTTGCCAGGACCGGCGGGCGGCTGCTGCGGTCGCGCCGGCTGATGCGCGCGCCGATCTGGATCTATAAGGCCCGCGCGGGCGCTCTGTTCGGCTCACGCATCCTGATGCTCGAACACATTGGCCGCAAGTCCGGCGTACCGCGCTACGCCGTGTTGGAGGTCGTCGATCACCCCTCCGCCGACATCTACGTCGTCGCCTCCGGCTTCGGCCGAAAAGCCCAGTGGTTCCGCAACATCCAGGCCAACCCGCGGGTGCGCGTCTACGCCGGGAGCCGTCGACCGGGGCCGGCCACCGCGCGCGTCCTCGACCAAGAGGAAAACGACCGAACGCTGGCCGCCTACCGCAGCCGTCATCCCCGAGCGTGGGAGCGGTTCCGGCCGGTGCTGGAAGAGACTCTCGGCGCGCCGATCACCGACACCGATACGCCGCTGCCGATGGTCGAGTTGCGCCTGGACTAACCCCGATCCGGGCCCTTCGCCGTCATCACCGCGAAGGTGACCAACAGCGTCGCGGCCGGAAGGGCGTTGACGGCCTTGTCTCGTGCCCGGATGTGCGCGCCCACCGCCAACACGAAATACAACGTCAGCATCGCCGTCGTCAGCCTCGCCAACGCGGGGAACCAGCTGACCGACAGCAACCCGATCGCCGCGGCGGCTTTGACCACCGGCAAGACGGGGCGAACGCCGTCCGGCACTCCCAGGCCGTCCAGGGTCTTGGCAATGGGAGGCAGCGGTATCGCGCACGCCACCGCGTCGCCGGCCTGGAATGCGGCAAGCGCCGCATAGGTTTTCGGTGAGGTCAAAGCACTCATGGCGATCCTATTGGGTCAACTCCGGCGGTGCCCCCGGCTGGCCGTCCACCGGCTGGCGGGCGATCGCCTCTGCCTTGGCTACCGCTTGCGCGATCGCCGGATCGGTCTCAGTCGAGAACCAGTCGGCGACGTCGGCGTCCTCGTCGGCCGCATGCTTGGGTGCGTCGTCGACGGGGGACGGCTCGAACCGGAACACCCCGTCCTCACCCGGCGTGCCCAGAAGTTTGGCGAACCCCTGCAGGGCCGCGCCGAAGTCGCTGGGCACCACCCACACCTTGTTGGCGTCACCGCGCGCCATCACGGGCAACGTCTGCAGGTACTGATAGGCCAGCATCTCCGGGGTGGGCCTGCCGGCCTTGATCGCGGCGAACGTCTTCTCGATGGCCTTGGCCTGCCCCTGCGCCTGCAGATAGGCCGCGGCGCGCTCACCCTGAGCGCGCAGCATCCTGGACTGCCGATCGGCCTCGGCCGCCAGGATCGCGCCCTGCTTGGCACCCTCGGCCGCCAGGATCTGCGCCTGCTTTTGGCCTTCGGCCTCCTTGATCGAGGACTCGCGCATACCTTCGGCGGTCAAGATCATCGCCCGCTTCTCCCGGTCGGCCTTCATCTGCTTTTCCATCGAGGCCTGGATCGACGGCGGCGGGTCGATGGCCTTCAGCTCCACCCGGGCCACCCGCAGGCCCCAGCGGCCGGTCGCCTCGTCGAGCACACCACGCAACTGGCCGTTGATCTGATCCCGGGACGTCAGCGTTTGCTCCAGCGTCATGCCGCCGACGACGTTGCGCAGCGTGGTCGTGGTGAGCTGCTCAACCCCGATGATGTAATTGCTGATTTCGTAGACCGCCGCCTGCGGGACGGTGACCTGGAAGTAGACCACCGTGTCGATGCTGACGGTCAGGTTGTCCTCGGTGATCACCGGCTGCGGCGGGAACGACACCACCCGCTCACGCAGATCCACCCGCGCGCGGATGCGGTCGATGAAGGGCACCAACAACGTCAGCTGCCCGCTAACAGTGCGGCTGTACCGACCCAACCGCTCGATCACCGCGGCCTCGGCCTGCGGAATCACTTTAACCGACTTGGCCACCACAATGATCGCGAAGATCACCAGGACGGCCACCAACACTAAACCAGCTACCGCACCTTGCACCGGAGTTCCTTTCTCTCGCAGCGTCTCTCGCAGCGTCTGTGCCGACGGGCTACGTGTGTTTGAAAACCACCGCCGTAGCGCCGTCGATGTGCGTGACAGTCACCGACTCGCCCGATTCGTAGACATCACCCTCGTTGAGGGGGCGTGCTGTCCAAACCTGGCCGTCGAGTTTCACCCGGCCCTCATCACGGGCAACCCGATTAAGCACCAGTGCGCTTTTGCCCTCCAGCGCCTTGATTCCCATCTGGGGCACCCTGGCGGGGGTCAGCCTGCGCCGCGCCGCAGGCCGCACCAGCACCAGCAGCAGGACAGAGACGACCAGGAACACCGACCCGTCGGCCCAGAGCGGCCAATCCGTCACCCAGCTGGTCAGCGCCGCGGCCAGCGCACCGCCGCCGAGCATCAGCAAGAACATATCGCCGGTGAGGGCCTCGGCACCGGCAAGCACCAGCGCGAATATTAGCCAGATCACAGCTACGGCCATGCGGCCAGAATACGCGTGATCGGCCTTTGCCGGATGAAACAACTACACTGCGAGATCATGTGGTGTCCAAGTGTTTCCCTGTCCCTGTGGGCCAATGCCTGGCTCGCGGGCAAGGCCGCACCCGATGATGTTTTGGACGCGTTATCTCTTTGGGCACCAAAGCAATCGGTTACCGCGTATGATGCCGTTGCCGCGGGCCACACCGGACTGCCTTGGCCCGATGTCCACGACGCCGGAACGGTCTCGTTGTTGCAGACGCTGCGCGCCGCGGTTGGCCGGCCGACGACGTCGTCGGCGGGCCCCGGTGGCCCCCGCCCGTTGCGCGGGAGGATCAACCTGGTTTTGCCGGTGCCAGGCGACGTGCGCGGGCTGGCCCCGGGAACCCAGTTCGAGCGTGACGCCCTGGCCGCGGGCGAAGCGATGATCATCACCAACCCCGACGACCCCGCCACCGCCGTCGGCCTGGTCCCCGAGTTCTGCTACGGCGATCTCGAGGAAGGCGTCGACCCCGTCGATCAGGAGCCGGGTTTTGCCGAATTGTGCGCACTGTCATGGACGGTGTACTCACTGCCCGGCGCACCCGCGTTCGACCACCACGAGCTGGGCGATGCCGAATACGCGTTGCGGTCAGCCGTGCGCTCGGCCGCCGACGCACTGGGCGCCATCGGCGTGGGATCCGCCGCGGCCGACATCCAGGATCCGCGCGGCCTTGTCGAACAGTTACTGGAATCCACGAGACAACACCCGATTCCCGAGCATGCGCCGCCACGTGCATTGCGGGTGCTGGAGAACGCCGCGCACGTCGACGCGATCATCGCGGTCAGTGCCGGGCTCAGTCGATTGCCCGACACCGCCGCAGAGCGCCCCGGCGCGCACCTGGTTACGGAGCTCGAGCCGCTCGGGACGCAATCATCGTCAGAAGCTCGGATCGCCAGCGATGCGCTGCGGCCGCTTACCGCGGTGGTGCGTTCGGCGCGGATCGCCGCGGTCAATGCGATCCTGCACTCGGCCTGGCCCGACTAATTGCCTTCGGCCGCAACACAGTGCGGCGGACGGCATGGCGCGCCGTTGACACTGGCGAGGCAGCCGGGCACCGGATCAGGCCCAGTCACGCGGGCCGGCGCCTGGTCAAACCGGAGTTCGTCGATCAAACTCGCGGCCAGCCGGGCGAATCGGCGATCGGCGTTGGGGGTAGTGGCCCGGGCGAACGCTATTCCCGCCGCCTGGGCTTGTGAACGCAATTCGTGGTCGAGATCCCACACCACCTCGATGTGGTCGGCGACAAACCCGATTGGGCAGACGATGACGGCTTTGGCGCCCGCGGAGGCCAGCGTGGGGAGATGGTCGGCGACATCGGGTTCCAGCCACGGAACCTGTGGCGGGCCCGATCGCGACTGCCAAGTCAGGTCGTAGTCGGTGTATCCGGCGGCCGCCGCGACCAGCCTTGTGGCGTAGGCGACTTGGCGGCTGTAGAGGCGCGGACCGCAGTGCTGGTCGGCGGTCACCGGGACCGAATGCGCGGTAAATACCAGCCGCGCATCGCCGCCCAAACCGGCAGGCAGGGTGCCGGCGGCCGCGGCGATGGCGTCGGCGAACATCTCGACAAGAAGCGGATGGTCGAAGTATGGCCGTAGTTTCACCAACTCGGGGGCCTCCGGCCCGGTCACCCGCCGGGCACGGGCAATGTCCTCGACATACTGTGTGCAGCTGGAGTAACCGCTCCACGCCGACGTGGTGAACACCGCCGCCCGACGAATACCGTTGTCTCGCATCGTCGCAACAGACTCTTCGACATACGGTTCCCAGTTGCGGTTGCCGAAATAGACCGGCAGGTCCAGGCCGCGCTCGACAAGTTCGGCGCGCAGTTGGGTGATCAGCGCGAGGTTGATCCGGTTGATCGGCGATACCCCACCGAAATGCAGGTAATGCTCGGCAACCTCGTCAAGGCGCTCGGCCGGCACATTCCGGCCGCGGGTGACGTTCTCCAAGAACGGCCGAACCTGCTCCGGCCCTTCCGGCCCGCCGAAGGACAGCAGCAGGATGGCCTCAAAATTCACGGAATTCCATTGCTGTCTAGAGCAATTGGGTGCTGGCGCCGCCGTCGGCGTAGATGATGCTCCCGGTGGTCGCCGGCAGCCATTCGGAAAGCAGCGCGCACACCGTCTTGGCGACCGGCGTGGGGTCCTTCATGTTCCAACCGACCGGGGCGCGCTGGTCCCAGCCCTCCTCGAGTAGCTGTATCTGGGCACCGGCCTCATCGCCGAGAGCGCCACCGACGATCGCGCTCATCGCCAGCGTCCGGATGGGCCCTGCCGCAACGAGATTCGAACGAACACCGAACTTGCCGGCCTCGCGTGCCACGAATCGGTTGACCGACTCCAGCGCACTCTTGGCGACGGTCATCCAGTTATAGGCGGGCATCGCCCGGCTCGGGTCGAAGTCCATACCGACAATGGAACCGCCGGGATTCATGATGGGCAGCAACGCCTTAGCCATCGAGGCATACGAATACGCGGAGATGTGGATGCCCTTGGAGACATCCTCGTAGGGCGCGTCGAAGAACGGGTTGATGCCCATACCGGTCTGCGGCATGAAGCCGATCGAATGCACTACGCCGTCGAGCCTATTGCCCTCGCCGATCTCGTTGGTTACCCGCTCGGCAAGGGTGTCCAGGTGCTTCTCGTCCTGCACGTCGAGTTCGATCAGGGGCGCCTTTTCCGGTAGCCGGTCGGCGATGCGCTGGATGAGCCGCAACCGGTCAAACCCGGTCAGTACCAGCGAAGCCCCCTGCTCTTGGGCCACCCGTGCGATGTGAAACGCGATCGACGAGTCGGTGATGATCCCGCTGACGAGAATCCGTTTGCCTTCGAGCAGTCCTGCCATGTCCGTCCTTGTTTGTTCGGGGTCGTCAGTGACCCATGCCCATGCCGCCGTCGACGGGGATCACCGCGCCCGAGATGTATGCGGCGTCCTCGGATGCCAGGAAGCTGACGACTCCGGCGATCTCCTGGACTGTGCCGATGCGGCCCAACGGAATCGCCTGCTGCGCCATTTCCACGTACTTGGGTTCCATGGCCCGCGTCATGTCCGTGTCGATGAAGCCGGGGGCAACCACGTTGGCGGTGATCGAGCGCGACCCCAGCTCGCGGGTCAGCGATCGGGCCATCCCGACCAGGCCGGCCTTGGACGCGGCGTAGTTCACCTGTCCCGGCAGACCGGTCAACCCGACGATGGACCCCATGAGGATGAAGCGGCCGAACCGCTTCTTGATCATGTTGCGCGACGCCCGCTTGGCCACCCGGAAGACGCCGGTCAGGTTCGCGTCGATGACCTTCTGGAACTGCTCCTCGCTCATCCGCATGATCAGCATGTCGGAGGTGACGCCGGCGTTGGCAACCAGCACCTCCACCGGACCCTGCTGCTCTTCGACGCTTTTGAAGGCGGCGTCGATGGCGTCGTAGTCGGTGACGTCGCACTCGACGCCGGACAACCCCTCCGGGACGCCGGACGCGCGGTGGGTCACCGTCACCTTGTGGCCATCGGCTGCCAGCCGGCGCGCCACTGCCAGTCCGATCCCCCGGTTGCCTCCGGTCACCAGGACCGAACGGGGTACGAATGCGGGCCTGCTGCCGTCGGGGGCACTATCGGTCGTTTTCCCGGTGGCCGTGTCAGTCACCCCGTCAACCTATCGCCTCATCGCGGCGGGGCCGAAATCGGCTCATCTCCTTCCCCTCGTCTTCCGCCGAGCGTGACGCCAGTGCGAAAAAGCGGCGCGAATTACGCCCTGGCGTCACGCTCGGCGCGAAAAGGGGCGCGTGAAGGGAGCGCGCGGAAGGCTAGGTCGGCAGCCGGCGGTTGATCAGCAGCGCCGCCAACCCCGCCAGCGCCAACACGAACGCACCCAGCCGCAACCAGCCCACGCTGGCGTCGCCCTTGATCGTCTCGTAGCCGATCTGCTGCTGCAGCGA
>DASZLQ010000215.1:0-3537 GCA_035552295.1 Mycobacterium sp.
CGCCGATGACCTCAAACTGCCGGACATGCTGCTGCTGCTGGCCACCGATCTGGCGGCGGTTGACCACCATGAGGGCGCCATCACGCTGATCGCCAACGCGGTGAACTGGAACGGCACCGACGAGCGTGTCGATGAGGCCTACGACGACGCGATCGCCCGGCTGGATGTGATGACCGCGGCGTTGGGCCAGCCGTTGCCCTCGACGGTCGCCACCTTCAGCAGGCCCGAGCCCCGGCAGCGAGCCCAGCACAGCGTCGAGGAATACGGCAAGATCGTCGACTACCTCGTCGAGCAGATTGCGGCCGGCGAGGCGTTTCAGGTGGTGCCCTCGCAGCGCTTCGAGATGGACACCGATGTCGATCCGATCGACGTCTATCGCATGCTGCGGGCAACCAACCCCAGCCCCTACATGTACTTGCTGCACGTGCCGAATAGCGATGGGGCGACTGACTTTTCGATCGTCGGCTCCAGTCCGGAGGCGCTGGTTACCGTCAGCGACGGCAGGGCGACGACGCATCCGATCGCCGGGACCAGGTGGCGGGGCGAAAACGAAGAAGAGGATCAGCTGCTGGAAAAGGAGCTGCTGGGCGACGACAAAGAACGCGCGGAGCATCTGATGCTGGTCGACCTTGGCCGCAACGACCTCGGCCGGGTCTGCACGCCGGGCACGGTTCGCGTCGAGGATTACAGCCATATCGAACGCTATAGCCACGTTATGCACCTGGTGTCGACGGTGACCGGGATGCTGGGGGAGGGCCGCACCGCCCTGGACGCGGTGACGGCGTGCTTCCCGGCCGGCACGCTGTCGGGTGCGCCGAAGGTGCGAGCCATGGAGCTGATCGAAGAGGTGGAGAAGACGCGTCGCGGCCTCTACGGCGGGGTGGTCGGCTACCTTGACTTTGCCGGCAATGCTGACTTCGCGATCGCCATCCGCACCGCGTTGATGCGCGACGGTACCGCCTATGTCCAGGCAGGCGGTGGGGTAGTGGCCGACTCCAACGGTCCCTACGAACACACCGAGGCGACCAACAAGGCGCGCGCGGTGCTCAATGCGATCGCCGCCGCCGAGACGCTGACCGCGCCGGATGTGAGCCGCAATGGCTGATGCCCGGCGGGACCGGCGGGTCCGGCGGACGATCGGGGTAGCCCAGTTGCTGCTGGTCATCGCCGCTGTGGCGGTGTGGGCGGCGTCACGGCTGCCGTGGGTGGTGATCCGGTCGTTTGACGGGCTGGGCCAGCCGAAGGAGGTGACGCTGTCCGGTGCATCGTGGTCGACCGCCCTGCTGCCGTTGGCACTGCTCATGCTGGCTACGGCCGTCGCGGCACTAGCGGTGCGCGGCTGGCCGCTGCGCGCGCTGGCGGGACTGCTGGCGGCTGCAAGCCTTGCCGTCGGATATCTCGGCGTGAGCTTGTGGGTGATCCCGGACGTGGCGGTGCGCGGAGCCGATCTGGCGCATATCTCGGTGGTGTCGCTGGTGGGAAGCGAACGGCGCTACTGGGGGGCAGGAACCGCGGTGCTGGCCGCGATGTGCACTCTGATCGTCGCCGTTTTACTGATGCGGTCGGCGATGTCTGCCCGCGCGGGCGCAACAAAATATGCTTCGCCGGCGACTCGTCGTTCAAATGCGGTACGCGGAGACGCTGACGGGGCGATGCTAGAGGAGCCGGAGACGCCGGAGATGTCGGAGCGGATGATCTGGGACGCGCTCGACGAGGGACGCGACCCGACCGATCGGCCCCGCGAGTCCGACACTGAGGGTCGGTGACGGACCGCAAGCCGACGGTCGTTACCCTTCATTGACGTCGTCGAATCGGCTGGGGACCGTGGGAAGGGAAACGACAGGCATGAGTCCGGTAACCGTGCTTGACTCCATTCTCGAGGGAGTCCGGGCCGACGTTGCCGCGCGCGAGGCGCTCATCAGCCTGTCCGAAATCAAAGCCGCCGCTGCGGCCGCGCCGCCACCGCTCGACGTGATGGCCGCCCTGCGCGAGCCCGGTATCGGCGTCATCGCCGAGGTCAAGCGGGCCAGTCCGTCGGCGGGTTCACTAGCAAGCATTGCTGATCCGGCAAAACTGGCCCGCGCCTACGAAGATGGTGGTGCCCGGATCATCAGCGTGCTGACCGAAGAACGACGTTTTAACGGATCACTCGACGACCTTGATGCGGTGCGGGCCGCGGTCTCGATCCCGATATTACGCAAAGACTTTGTGGTGCAGCCATATCAGATTCATGAGGCGCGCGCGCACGGCGCCGACATGTTGCTGCTCATCGTTGCCGCGTTGGATCAGTCCGCGTTGGCGTCGATGTTGGACCGCACCGAATCACTTGGCATGACAGCACTCGTCGAAGTGCACACCGAACAAGAAGCCGACCGGGCACTGAAGGCCGGGGCCAACGTGATCGGCGTCAACGCCCGCGATCTCGCGACGCTGGACGTGGACCGGGATTGCTTCGCGCGAATCGCTCCTGGGTTGCCCAGTAAGGTGATCCGGATCGCCGAGTCCGGTGTGCGTGGTACCGGAGATCTTTTGGCGTATGCCGGTGCGGGCGCTGACGCCGTGTTGGTCGGTGAAGGTCTGGTCAAAAGCGGCGACCCGCGCGCAGCAGTTGCCGACCTAGTGACCGCGGGCACCCATCCGTCCTGTCCGAAACCGGCTCGCTAGACGTTTTGAAACGTTGAACCCGATGAGCCGTCCCCGCGTTAAGAATTGGTGATGGTAGATCTGACCCGCCCGGAGCTTCCGCTTTCGAGTGCGGCCATCGCCGAACCCACCCGCCACGACCCCGATCAGGGTGGTCATTTCGGCGTGTACGGCGGTCGGTACGTTGCCGAGGCACTGATGGCGGTGATCGAAGAGGTCACCGCCGCCTACGAGAAGGAACGTGTTAACCCGGATTTCCTGGACACCCTGGATAGCCTGCTGGCGAACTACGCCGGGCGGCCGTCCCCACTGTATGAGGCCACACGCCTGCGCGAGCACGCCGGGTCGGCGCGCATCTTCCTCAAGCGAGAAGACCTGAACCACACCGGTTCTCACAAGATCAACAATGTGCTCGGTCAGGCCTTGCTGGCCAAGAGAATGGGCAAGACCCGGGTGATCGCGGAGACCGGGGCCGGTCAACACGGAGTGGCCACGGCCACCGCGTGCGCATTGCTCGGCCTGCAGTGTGTGGTCTACATGGGCGCCATCGACACGGCGCGCCAGGCGCTCAACGTGGCGCGGATGCGAATGCTTGGCGCCGAGGTGGTTTCGGTCGAGACGGGCTCGAAAACGCTCAAGGACGCGATCAACGAGGCGTTCCGCGATTGGGTTACCAACGCCGAGAACACCTACTACTGCTTCGGCACCGCGGCCGGACCACATCCGTTCCCGACCATGGTGCGTGATTTTCAGCGGATCATCGGCCTGGAGACGCGCGCGCAGATCCGGGCGCAGGCGGGCCGGTTGCCCGACGCGGTCGTGGCATGTGTCGGCGGGGGATCCAACGCTATCGGCATCTTCCATGCGTTTCTCGATGATCCCGGTGTGCGCTTG
>DASZLQ010000216.1:0-30414 GCA_035552295.1 Mycobacterium sp.
ATGCACGGCCGCAGGATGAATACTTCAAGCGACGAACCTTTGCTGATGTCGGCAAGCAACGCCTCACACGCCGCCTTCTGAGCGGAGTAGTAGTGCTCGGGTGACCCACGCGGCGGCACATCCTCGGTGAGCGGGACGGGATTGTCGGAGTGGTAGCCATACGCCGCCACCGACGAGGTGTAAACCAGGCGCCGCGGCCGCACGCAGCCCACCGTCGCCTCGAACACGTTGCGCGCGCCTTGCAGATTGATGCGTTCGCTCTCTTCACGCGACCCCATGATGATGAACGCCAAGTGGAGCACCACGTCGGCCTGCGCGACCAATGTGTCGACCGCCTCGCGATCCAGGATGTCGCCCCGCTGGTAGGTGGTTTTCACCCAGCCCCGTGACGACGGGTCGAACGGCCGACGCGCCATCCCGACGACGGCGTCCACCGCGGGCTCGCGCTCCAGCGCCGTCACCGCGGAGATACCGATCTCTCCCGTCGGTCCGGTTACCGCAACCGTAAGTCCCACCTCAGGTGTCCTTCCCGGCTGCGCGGCGCCCAAACCACCATGACGAAAATCGCTGGTCGGGGTGAGGCGCTGATGTCGGTGGGTATAAATATGGTCAGCGCAGCGCGCTCGCGCAGCGCGCTCGGGAGGCACAACATGGCAGACGAATCGAATAACGGCGCGGGCGGAGCGCTACCTGGCGGGGAGAAGGCCGACCCGGCGACGGTCTTCGCGGCCCTCGCCGAGATCATCTATCAGGGCTCGGACGCCGGCGAGATGTACGCAGCCATCTGCGTCGCCGCGACCATGATCGTCCGCGGCTGCGATCACGCCAGCCTGTTGGTGCGCGACAACGATCGTTACATCACGGTGGGCGCGAGCGACCGGCTCGTGCTGAAAATCGACGAGCTGGAACGCCGCGCGGGCGATGGGCCGTGCATCGATGCGATCGAGGAGGAGACTCCGCAGATCGACACCGACCTCACCACACCGTCGCTGTGGCCCAAGCTCGCGTCGGTTCTTGTCGCAGAGACACCGGTACGCGGCGCGATGGGATTTCGGCTCCTGGTCGACAAACGCAAAGGGGCTGCGCTCAACCTGTTCAGTGACACACCCAACACGTTCGACGACGAGTCCGCCGGACGGGCGGCGGTTTTGGCCTCGTTCGCGAGCGTGGCGATCAACGCGGTCGCTAAGGGGGAAGACGCCGCCAGCCTTCGACGGGGAATGCTCAGCAACCGCGAAATCGGCAAGGCGGTCGGCATGTTGATGCTGCTGCACGGCATGACCGAAGACCAGGCGTTCGACCTGCTGCGGCACCACTCCCAGGGGCTGAACATCAAGCTGGCTGACGTGGCGCGAGCGGTCATCGAGAGGCGCGGTCACCTGCCATCCAACGGCGAGAATCAGCCTCCGCCGGCCACCTGACTGCGAGGTGCTGGCCCCGTCTGAGCGACGAGTGGGGCCTATGGACGAAATCAAGGAAGTCCCCGTACTTAGGGCCCACTCGGCGACCCTAGGCGGAGTTATTCCGGCAGCCGCAGCTCGGGCTTCTCTACCTCTTCGATGTTGACGTCCTTGAAGGTGACCACCCGCACCTGCTTGACGAACCGCGCCGGCCGGTACATGTCCCACACCCACGCGTCGGACAGTCGCAGCTCGAAGTAGACCTCACCCTCGGCGTTGCGTGGCATGAGCTCCACGCTGTTCGCCAGATAGAAGCGCCGTTCCGTTTCCACCACGTAGCTGAACTGGCCGACGATGTCTTTGTATTCGCGGTAAAGCGAGAGCTCCATCTCGGTTTCATACTTTTCGAGATCTTCGGCACTCATCTACTCAGACGTCCTTTTCCTGCCAATTTCGCCGACTTCCCGTTCGGGCCGCTACGGGCCGGCATCGTCGCCGGGTGGGAAGTCTGGTCCCATCTTTCCTCACGAATATTCGCCGCCCAAGCCCGGAGGGTCCGGTTTGCACTCCGCGACCAGCCGGGCACTCGACCCCGTCGCCACCCGCCGCACGTTGATGAATGAATAGCGGTGCTCGGCGCAGGGGCCCAGCCGGGTCAGCGCCAAGCTGTGCGCGGGCGTGCTGTAGCCCTTGTGCTCCGCGAAGCCGTAGCCGGGGTGGTCAGCGTCCATCGCGACCATCAGCCGGTCCCGGCTAACTTTCGCCAGCACGCTCGCCGCGGCAATACAGGCGGCCGCCGCGTCTCCGCCGACCACCGGCAGCGACGGCACCGGCAGCCCGGGCACCCGAAAGCCGTCGCTCAGCACATAGCCGGGACGCACCGGCAGACCGGCCACGGCACGGCGCATGCCTTCGATATTGGCCACGTGCACGCCGCGCCGGTCGACTTCAACCGACGGGATGAACACCACGTGGTAGGCCAGGGCGTAGCGGCAGATCAGGGGAAACAGCTTCTCCCGCATCTTTTCCGTGAGCTTCTTCGAATCATCAAGGGCCGCAAGGCTTTCCAACCGCCCAGGCCCCAGCACACAGGCCGCCACCACCAGCGGGCCCGCGCACGCGCCGCGGCCAACCTCATCGACCCCGGCCACCGGCCCCAGGCCGCTGCGGTGCAGCGCCGACTCCAGGGTGCGCAACCCCGACGACTTGCGGATCACCGTCCGCGGCGGCCAGATCGTGGCCATGGCTACTGGCTCTGTTGGGGGTTCACCGAACCCACACCACCCCATCGTGACGGCGGCCAGACGATGAACCTGGCCTTGCCGATGACATTGGGTACCGGCACCGTGCCCGACATCGGGTCGCCGGTGCACAGCACGCCCTTGAGCGCGTCAGCCGGAACGCTGGTGCAGTGGGCGCGCGAGTCCGCTGAGTGTGTGCGGTTGTCCCCCATCACCCACAGCCGACCCGGCGGGACGATGACCGGCCCGAACTCGCTGCCCAGGCAGGGGTACACCGACGGGTCGGCCATCATGGTGGCCGGATCCAGGTACGACTCCTTGAGCGGCTTGCCGTTGACTGTCAACCCGGTGTCGGCCCGGCACCGCACGGTCTGTCCTCCGACCGCAATGACGCGCTTGACCAGGTCGTTCTCGTCAGGAGGCACGAAACCGATGAACGACAACCCGTTCTGGACCAAGCGCAGCGCGGTGTTGGGAGAACGAATCGACTTGTATCCGACGTTCCACGACGGCGGTCCCTTGAAGACGATGACGTCACCCGGGTGCGGTGCGCCGAAGCGGTAGCTGAGCTTGTCCACCATGATGCGGTCGCCGACACAGCCCGTGCACCCGTGCAGCGTCGGTTCCATGGATTCCGACGGAATCAGGTAGGGGCGCGCGACGAACGTCAACATGACGTAGTAGAGCACCACGGCGATTGCCGCCAGAATCGCCAGTTCGCGCAGCGCGGACTTCTTCTTGGGCTCCGGCTCGCCCGGCTCGGGTGGCTTAGAGCCCTTGTCTGGGGGCGCATCCGGGTCCCGGGTAGAAACCTTCGGCTCTGACTGACCAGCTTCGGACTGGGGCTCAGGTGAGTCCGTGGTATCGGTCACGAGATCAGCGTAGCCAGCGCAGTTTGTGCTCCGGTAAAGCGCCGACTAAAGCGCCCTGCAAACCAACCCAGCGACTCGGAATGGCCGCCAGGGCGTGCCTGGTCAGCGCTTTTCCTTGATCTTGGCCTTTTTGCCGCGGAGTTCACGCAGGTAGTACAGCTTGGCGCGGCGGACATCGCCACGGGTCACCACCTCGATGTGGTCGATGTTGGGCGAATGCACCGGAAAAGTCCGCTCGACGCCGACGCCGTAGCTCTCCTTGCGCACGGTGAACGTCTCGCGGATGCCTCCGCCCTGCCGGCGGATCACCACGCCCTTGAACACCTGGATGCGCTCCTTAGCGCCCTCGATCACCTTGACGTGCACGTTGATGGTGTCGCCCGGGCTGAAGGCCGGGAGGTCGTCGCGCAGCGACGCCTGGTCGACGAAGTCCAGCCTGTTCATTTGAGAAGACACTTCCTCGGGTCGCGGCCTGCGGCAGCTGCCCACACGCGGGTGTGAGCCGGCCACCAAGCCGATGGGTTTTCGGGCTTCCGGGCGTATCTCGCAGCGGGCGGAAAGCAGCCCGGCCCGCTGACAGCTTCGAGACAACTGGTCAATTGTGCCAGACGGCCCGCATGCATTGAAAATCACAGGTAAACCCGCGGTTCATGACGCGCCGAAAACGCTGGTGAATGGTACACATGATTCGGGTCAAAACGCGCTAGTCGAACCCTCAGCTCAGCGTGATGCCCGGGGCGGATGGCGATGCGGCCCGCCCACAGGCACGTTTTCCAAACGCCCGAAGGAGACCAATGCGCGCCCGGCCGCTCACCGTACTCACCGCCATGGCGGCGGTGACGCTGGTGATGGCTGGGTGCGACGAAGCAATCCTCGAGGCAAAGGTCTCCGCGAAGGTATCGAGCAAGCCGGTGCGCGGCGCACCCGATCGCCCGGCACAGCCCCCGCGGCTGGTCGAACCACTGGTGGACGGCGTCACGATGCCCGGGCCACCGCAGGCGGTACCGAGCTCCGGGTTCGATGGACTTCAGGCGCGAATCCAGCAGGCGACCGATGAAGCCGCCGCCGGCGGGGCCACCCTGTCGGTAGCGATTCTCGACCGCAAGACCCATCAGCTGGTCTCCAACGGCAATACCCAGATCATCGGCACCGCATCGGTGGCCAAGCTCTTCATTGCCGACGATCTGCTGCTGGCCGAATCCGAGGGCAAGACCATCCTGTCCCCGGACGACCGCCAGGCATTGGACGTCATGTTGCAGTCATCCGACGACGGCGCCGCCGAGAAATTCTGGGACCAGGGCGGCGGAGACGCCATCATCACCCAGGTCGCGGGCCGGTATGGACTGTCGTCCACCACCCCGCCCAACGACGGGCGCTGGTGGAACACCATGAGCTCGGTGACTGACCTCGTCCACTACTACGACGTCCTGCTCGACGGGTCGGGTGGGCTACCGGCGGAGCGCGCCAAGATCATCGTCAACGATCTGGCGCAGTCCACCCCGAACGGAATCGACGGCTACCCACAGCGATTCGGCATCCCCGAGGGTCTGTACGCCGAATCGGTCGCGGTCAAGCAAGGCTGGATGTGCTGTATCGGCAGCGCGTGGGTGCATCTGTCGACCGGATTGATCGGCGCGGACCGCCGCTACGTCATGGTGGTCCAGTCGCTGCAGACCTCCGACGACGCCACCGCGCGGGAGACGATCACCCGTGCGGTCAAGACGATATTTCCCAACGGCCGGATCGGATCCACGCCCACCGACTAATCGCTGGACAGATCGGGCCGGCGTTCTGAAGTGCGCCGCTGCGAAACTTCGCGACGCCAGGCGGCAATTCGCGCATGATCACCGGATAGCAGAACGTCGGGAACGTCGAGGCCACGCCAGCTCGGCGGCCGGGTATAGCTCGGTCCCTCCAGAAGCCGGTCCAGTTCCGTCGAGTGCGAATCATCGCGGTGTGACGCGGGATTGCCGAGGACTCCGGCAAGCAGCCGCAGCACCGCTTCGATCATCACGACGGCCGCCGACTCTCCGCCCGGCAGCACATAGTCGCCGATCGAGACTTCTTCGACCCGCATCCGTCGGCCGGCATCCTCGACGACCCGCTGGTCGATGCCTTCGTAGCGGCCGCAGGCGAACACCAGGTGCGCCTCGGTGCTCCAGCGCTGGGCGGTGGCCTGCTTGAACAGCGCACCCGCCGGGGTGGGAACAACCAATAGGGTTTTGGCGGAACAGATTTCATCGAGCGCGTCACCCCACACCGGAGCCTTCATCACCATGCCCGGCCCACCGCCGTATGGCGCGTCGTCGACCGAGCGATGCACATCATGAGTCCACCGCCTCAGATCGTGCACCCGCAGGTCGACAAAACCCGACTCGATCGCCTTGCCCGGCAACGATTGCCGTAGCGGGTCCAGATAGCCCGGGAAGATTGTGACGATGTCAATTCGCATGTCGATACTTACCTGCTACTCCAGATCCAGCAGGCCGTCGGGCGGGTCGATCTCGACCGTGCGCTCCTCCAGCGACACCGACGTCACGATCGCGCTGACGAATGGCACCAACACTTCCCTCATTTCGCTACCGTCACCCCGTCGCACCGCCAACAACTCACCTGCCGCGGTGTGCAGCACCTCGGCAACGATGCCGACATCCTGCCCAGTCGTCGTCCAGACTCCCAGCCCCTCGAGCTGATGGTCGTAATACGTGTCCGGCTCGTCGATCGGCGGCAGGTCATCGGAATCCACCACGAACAAGCTGCCGCGCAACGCATCGGCAGCGTCGCGGTCGTCTACCCCGGTCAACCGCACCAGCAGCCGCCCGCCGTGCTCACGGACATCAGCGACGACATAGCTGCGCCCCTGGCCGTCACCTCGGGACTCCTTGGCGCGCAACGTAGCACCCGACGCAAAGCGGGCAGCGGGATCATCGGTGTGTACCTCCACGACCACCTCGCCGCTGATGCCGTGCGCTTTGACTACGCGCCCGACTAGCAGCTCCATGAGCAGCGCAGCCCTACTGGTCGGTGTCCACCACGTCGACGCGGATACCGCGGCCACCGATACCGGCGACCAGCGTGCGCAACGCGGTCGCGGTACGTCCCCCGCGACCTATCACCTTGCCCAGGTCATCGGGATGGACATGTACTTCGACAGTTCGCCCACGCCGACTGGTCACCATGTCCACCCGGACATCGTCAGGGTTGTCGACGATCCCACGGACCAGATGCTCAACAGCATCCACGACGACGGTACTCATCGGGCCGGTCAGCTTTCGGTGGTTGGTTCGGGCTGCTCGCCACCCTCGGCCGGGGCGTCTGCCTTTTCGGCTTCAGCGCTGGCTTCAGTCTTGGCCTCAGTCTTGGCTTCAGTCTTGGCTTCAGTGGCGGGCTCGCCGGCGGGCTCCTCGGCAGGCTCGGCAGCCTTGGCGGCCTTCTTGGCCGGGGCCTTCTTCTTCGGTTTCGCGGCCTCGGTGGTAGGCGCGCCCTCAGCGGCAGCCAACGCGGCGTTGAACAGCTCCAGCTTGCTGGGCTTGGGCGGCTTGACTTTCAGCCTGCCCTCGCCGCCGGGCAGCCCCTTGAACTTCTGCCAGTCACCGGTGATCTTCAGCAGCTTGAGCACGGGTTCGGTGGGCTGAGCGCCCACAGAAAGCCAGTACTGGGCACGCTCGGAGTTGATCTCGATGAGGCTCGGGTCTTCCTTCGGGTGATACCGGCCGATGACCTCGATGGAGCGGCCGTCGCGCCGCGTGCGTGCGTCGGCGACGGCGATTCGGTACTGGGGATTGCGGATTTTGCCAAGCCGAGTCAGCTTGATCTTCACAGCCATGGTTAAGCGATTTCTCCTGTGTGTGTCACGCTGCAATTCAGCGACCCGGGCGGGATGCCCGGATCCGGTTTTGCCTCGCGTGTGTGACCACCGAGCAAGCACCCCGAAAGAGGCGGGTCACGCGGCGGACAGCCGCCCATTGTGCCAGAGCGGGGTCCCCCAACAGAAATGCGCGGAAATTCGCCTACATCACTTTCTGGAACGTCTTGGTCTCGACCCGGCGAGTCATCCGCCAGCCCTCGGGGGTGCGCACGAACTCGTCGTCGTACCACAGTCCGCAAAACAGCACTTGGTCCTTGTTAGTAGATGAATCGCCCGGAAGGACCATCGGGTTGAAGCAGATCACCCGCGACGACGCCGTGTCCCCGTCGATGCGAACCGAGAAATTACCGAGCATGTGCGCATACACCGGGAAGTTCGGCAGCACTTGCGACAACCACTCTTTTACTTCGGGGTAGCGGCCGTCGATGCCTCCCAGCGCCCGGTAGTCGATATAGGCGTCGGGGGTGAACACCTTGTCCAAATCGTCGAATCGGCGCTGGTCAATGGCGGTGGAATAGTCCACCAGCAGCTGCTGGATCTCGAGGCGGTCGGAAATTTCGGCCAGGCTCAACATGCATTGATTCAACACCGCGGCCCAACGGCACGATTTTGCCGGTACCGCGCAAAGTCGCCGAGGAGAATAATCCCAGCTATGAAGGCGGGCGTCGTCGGGTTAGCAACGGCCCTGATGGTATCCGGCCCTATCGGTCTGGCCGGTCGGCCCGCCCGTTTCGCCCAGGCCGACCCCGCGGTTTGCGCGCCCGGTAAATCCTGCATGCGGTGGTGCCCGGGGGATCCCGACCCGGCTGGCAGACCCATTCCCTGGGACGCGAGTGTCTGCCACGACTTCTACTGGGACTCGGTCGGCGTCCACGACATCGGCACCGGCACGTTCTACGCGTGGTCTTCGCTTCCGTTCAAACAGCCGCCGCCGCCCGGGCCGGTGCCTACGCAGACCTCCGATCTACCGCTGCCGACCCTGCCGTTCTGCCCGGTTCCGCCTTGGTGCCCGTGAGGTGAGCGGGAGTGGCGAAATAGCCGCCGCGCATGCCTGGAAGTTAAACTTTGCGCCCATGCGGAAATTCATGGCCGCAGCCGCTGCCGCACTCACGGTCAGCACCTTTGGTGCCACCGTCAGCGCGGCCACCGCTCCCACCTCCTGGGCCGACAGTATGCAGCCGATCGGCTCGGTGCCGATTCCCGACGGCCCGGCCCAGACCTGGATCGTGGCCGACCTCGACAGCGGCCAGGTGCTGGCCGGCCGCGACCAGAACGTAACCCACCCGCCCGCCAGCACCATCAAGGTGCTGTTGGCGTTGGTGGCCCTGGACGAGCTGAGCCCGGACTCCACCGTCGTCGCCGACCCCGCAGACACCCAGGTCGAGTGCAACTGCGTCGGCATCAAACCGGGCCGTACCTATACCGCGCGCCAACTGCTGGACGGGCTGCTGCTGGTTTCGGGTAATGACGCCGCCAACTCGCTGGCGCACTTGCTCGGCGGTGCGGACGTCACGGTTGGCAAGATGAACGCGAAAGCGGCCTCACTCGGGGCGACCAACACCCACGCGGCGACCCCGTCCGGACTGGACGGGCCCGGCGGCTCCGGGGCCTCCACGGCGCATGACCTGGCCGTCATCTTCCGGGCTGCGATGGCCAATCCGGTGTTCGCGCACATCACCTCCGAGCCGTCGGCGATGTTCCCCGGGGATAACGGTGATCATCCGATCACCAACCAGGACGAACTGCTGCAGCGCTATCCCGGCGCCATCGGCGGCAAGACCGGGTTCACCAACGCGGCACGCAAGACCTTCGTCGGCGCCGCTGCCCGGGGTGGCCGCCGGTTGGTGATCGCCATGATGTACGGCATGGTGAAAGAGGGCGGGCCGACGTATTGGGATCAGGCCGGGAGTCTGTTCGACTGGGGTTTCGCACTCAACCCAGAGTCGGGCATCGGCTCGCTGTAGGTCCACGAAACCGGTTGTTACAACCCCTCATTCGGCAACATCTCGGTTATCAGCGCAGTCAGCAGCGCAATCCGCCGCTCCTCCAAATCCGGTTCTGGCAGCACCCCTCGTACGATTGCCGCTCCGTCGAAGACGTTGGTCAGCAATGCCACCAGAACCGGAAACGTCTCCTCCGGGATGCTCTCGGCGCCGGGCAGTGTGCGCGCGGCGTCGAGAATTTTCGCGGCGTACTGCGTGAGCACCTCACCCAGATGGGCGTTGAGCTTCTCGTCGGTACGCGCGGCAATCATCAGTTCGTACAGCACCGCGTTGGTCGGGCTGCTGGTGATGTCCCGCAGAATCGTCAGCGCCGCTTCCAGCGCCGGCCGGTCGGCCGGGATTTCGGCCACTTGTTTGATGAATGACTCCACCTGGCGGCGCAGGACTTCTGACGCCGTCGCCGCCATGAAATCGCCCATCGTCTCGAAGTGACGGAACAGGGCACCCACCGACACCCCTGCGCGCTTGGTGATCACGGCGGCCGACGCGCGAGCGTATCCGACCTCGATGATGCTGGCGATGCAGGCCTCGAGGAGCCGTCCGACGGTCTCCTCGCGGCGCTGCTGCTGGGTCCTGGCCATCTCAGGCGCTGACGCTCAGGGGTGCGTGCCGCGCACCGGCCCGAAGGTAGGAGCCCGACTTCACGGTCTGGCCGTAGCCGTCGCGGAATTGGCCCTTCTCGAAGACGACGGCGCCGTTGACACCGGTCGCGACCACGGCCTCGTCGTTGCGATTGACCATGCGCCGCAACCCGCCGTAGAAGGGAACCTCTTCCTCGTAGTAGCCGTCGACCGAGTCGTTCAGGCCAGCCGGGTCGATCACCACGAAGTCCGCGCGGTCGCCCTCCCGCAGCGTCCCGGTGTCGAGGCCGAACCACTCCGCCAGTTCCCCGGTCAGGCGGTGTACCGCCCGCTCGGTGGACAGGAACGGCGCGCCGGCCCGATGGGCGTCCCGCGTGCGCTTGAGCATCCGCAGCGGGAAGTTGTAGAAGGCCATGTTGCGCAGGTGCGCGCCAGCATCGGAGAAGCCCATGTGGACGCTCGATTCGGCGGCGAGTGCGTTGAGCAGCTTGGGCCGATGGTTGGCCACGATGGTTGTCCACCGGACGTTGCGCTCGCCGTTTTCGACGAGCACATCGAGGAACGCGTCGAGCGGGTGCAGTCCGCGCTCGTCGGCGATGGCGCCAAGGCTCTTGCCGATCAACGACTTATCGGGGCACTCGACGATTACCGCATCGTGGAAGTCCCGGTGCCACAGCGACGGGCCGAGCTTGATGCGGTCGAACTCGCGCCGGAATTGCCGGCGGTAGGCCTCGTCGGCCAGCAACTCGTTGCGCTGCAGTTGGTCGCGCAGGTGCAGGGCCGCCGTTCCGGCGCCGAACTCCTCGAAGACCGGCAGGTCGATTCCGTCGGAGTACAACTCGAATGGCACCGGCAGGTGCTGGAACCGCACGCTGGAGCCGAGCAGCTTGTTCAGCAGGCGAGTTGCCGGCCCGAAGACGTATACGGCAAGCGGCATTGACTTGGCGTCGGCCGACACCAGCAGGCTCATGCGAACTCCCTTGCGCCGGTTGAATATCCGGCTGCTGGCCAAGAAGAACAGCAGACCGGACGCCGGCGTTTCGACGTCGGGTGCGCTCTGCAGGATCCGCCCGCGCTTGCGCAGCACCTTGATCAGCCTGCGCCGTTCCCGCCAGGTCGCGAAGGTGGACGGCAGCGCACGCGAGCGGAAGCGTTCGCCGTCGAGCTTGTCGATCGCCGCGTCCATGCCGGACATGCCGAGCACCCCGGCCTCGAGCGCCTCGTCCAGCAGTGCCGCCATTTTCTCCAGTTCGGCATCGGTGGGCTTGACGGTGGCGTCGGTGGCGCGATCGAGTCCCAGCACCGCGGTACGAAGGTCCGAATGCCCAAGCAGCGAACTGACATTCGGTCCGAGCGGAAGCGCGTCGATTGCCTCGATGTATTCAGTGGCCGTCGACCAGGTCCGGTTGGAGTCCAAGGCGCCGTAGACGTAATCGCGCGGCACCGCCTCGACCCGGCTGAACAGGTCGGCGGCGTCCTCGGAGTTGGCGTACACCGTCGACAGCGAGCAGTTGCCCAGCAGCACCGTGGTGACACCGTGGCGCACCGACTCCCGCAGCCCGGGGTCCAGCAGTACCTCGGCGTCGTAGTGGGTGTGCACGTCGATGAAGCCGGGCAGGATCCACTTGCCCGCCGCATCGATCACTTGGGGGCAACCGGTCTCGTCCAGCGGCCCGTCTGAGGGTCCTGCCACCGTTGCCACCACGCCGTCGCGAATTCCGAGCGTGCGGGTTTGCGGTGCGCTGCCGGTGCCGTCGAACCACAATCCATCGCGAATGATCACGTCGTAGGTCACTGTTTTCCTCCGGGTCGGCGGGTTGCAATGACCGTAACATAGATAGCAAGCACTCGCAATCTTTTCCTTGACTTTGCCCGAGCCAGCGTATACGCGCTGCTCAGACCCCTCATCGCGGCGGCGCGCCCGCCCGTTCGGCGCCCAGGCCAGCGCCCGAGTGGTCCTAGGGCCGAAACACGTTGCCGCGCAAGATCACCAGGTCGGGCTTGTTCAGCACACCGGGACCCTGCCGCGGGTCGCCCGCATAGCACAACAGGTCGGCCGATGCCCCATGATCCAAACTGGGCCGGCCCAGCCAGCGACGGGCAGCCCAGCACGCCCCGCCCAACGCCTCGGTCGGGCTCATCCCGATCCCCTTGAGGGCTTCGACCTCGTCGGCGATCCGCCCGTGTTCGATCATGCTGCCGGCATCTGTCCCGGCATACATGGGCACGCCGGCCTCGCGCGCGGCAGCGATCCGAGGCAGGGCCCGATCGTGCAGGTCGCGCATGTGGGCGGCGTAGGTCGGATAGCGCTTGGCGCCATCGGCGATGCCCGGGAAGTTCTCGACAATGTTGACCAGCGTCGGCACCAACACGGTGCCGTGCTCGACCATCAGCTCGATGGTGTCGTCGGTCAGGCCGGTGCCGTGTTCGATGCAGTCGATCCCGGCCTTGATCAGACCAGGCATGGCCTCGTCGCTGAAGACGTGCGCGGTCACCCGTGCGCCGTGGGCGTGTGCGGTGTCGATCGCGTCCTTGAGTACGTCGTCGGACCACAGCGGGGCGAGATCGCCGACGGTGCGATCGATCCAGTCGCCGACCAACTTGATCCAGCCGTCGCCGCGCCGCACCTCCTCGGCCACCGCGGCCGGCAGTTGCGATTCGTCGTCCAGTTCGACCGCGAAGCCCTTCTGGTAACGCTTGGGTCGGGCCAGATGCTTTCCGGCCCGGATGATGCGGGGCAGGTCGTGGTGGTCGTCGAGGCTGCGGGTGTCGGTCGGTGCGCCGCAGTCACGCAATAGCAGCGCGCCGGCATCGCGTTCGGTCTCGGCCTGGGCGATCGCCTCGTCGAGTTCGATCTCGCCGTGGTGACCGAGCCCGACGTGACAGTGCGCATCCACCAGTCCGGGCAGGATCCAGCCGCCTCCAGAGGCCCCGAAAACGGTGTCGGCCCCGGCAACCGGTTCCACGCTGATGCGGCCGTCGGCGATCCACAGTTCGAGCTCGGCCTCGTCCGGCAGAGCAAGACCTCGCACGTGCATCCGCACTGCGCGGCTACTTCTTGCCGGGGAACTTCAGCTTGGACAGGTCGAAGTCGGCCAGCCCGGGCGGCAGCTCGTTGAGGCCTTCGGGCATCTGTGACAGATCGGGGAATCCCGCCGGCATGCCCGGCATGGCGGCACCGAGGGGGTTCCTGACCTTGGGCGGCGTCGTACCCCTTCCCCCCTTCTTGCCCTTCTTGCCCTTTGCCCCTTTGCCCTTTCGGGTCGCGGACTTGCGGCCTATGCCGGGGATGCCCATGCCGCCGAGCATGGACGACATCATCTTGCGGGCCTCGAAGAAGCGGTCGACCAGCTGGTTGATCTCAGACACCGCCACGCCCGAGCCGTTGGCGATGCGCAGCCGCCGCGACGCGTTGATGATCTTCGGGTCGGCGCGCTCTTGCGGCGTCATCCCGCGGATGATGGCCTGCAACCGGTCGAGTTGCTTGTCGTCGACCTCGGCCAGCGCGTCCTTCATCTGACCGGCGCCGGGCAGCATGCCCAGTAGGTTGCCGATCGGACCCATCTTGCGGATGGCAAGCATTTGTTCCAGGAAATCCTCGAGGGTCAGCTCGCCGGCGCCGATCTTGACGGCGGCGGCCTCGGCCCGCTCGGCGTCGAAGACCTGCTCGGCCTGTTCGATCAGGCTGAGCACGTCGCCCATGCCCAGGATGCGGCTGGCCATGCGGTCCGGGTGGAAGACGTCGAAGTCCTCGAGCTTCTCGCCGGTGGAGGCGAAAAGGATTGGGACGCCGGTGACCTCGCGGACCGACAGCGCGGCGCCGCCGCGGGCGTCGCCGTCGAGCTTGGTCAACACCACGCCGGTGAAGCCGACACCCTCGCGGAATGCCTCCGCGGTGGTGACGGCATCCTGGCCGATCATCGCGTCCAGGACGAACAGCACCTCGTCGGGGTCGACGGCGTCCCGGATGGCCGCGGCCTGGGACATCAGCTCGTCGTCGATGCCCAGCCGGCCGGCGGTGTCGACGATGACGATGTCGAAGTGTTTGGCTCGAGCCTCGGCCAGCCCCGCCGCCGCCACCGCGACCGGGTCGCCCGGTCCGGATTCGGGCCCTGATAAGTCGCCCCCGGGATGCGGCGCGAAGACCGGCACCCCGGCGCGCTCACCGACGACCTGCAGCTGATTCACCGCGGCGGGTCGCTGCAGGTCGCACGCCACCAGCAGTGGCGTGTGCCCTTGGCCGCGCAGCCAGGCGGCCAATTTGCCGGCCAGCGACGTTTTACCGGAACCCTGCAGGCCGGCGAGCATAACCACGGTCGGCGGCGTCTTCGCGAACGCCAGCCGGCGGGTCTCGCCGCCCAGGATACCGATGAGTTCTTCGTTGACGATCTTGACGACCTGCTGCGCCGGGTTGAGGGCGCCGGACACCTCGGCGCCCCGGGCGCGGTCCTTGATCCGGCCGACGAACGCCCGCACCACGGCCAGCGAAACGTCTGCTTCCAGCAGCGCGAGCCGGATTTCGCGGGTGGTGGCCTCGATGTCGGCGTCGGTCAGTCGGCCCTTGCCGCGCAGCCCCTGTAGGGCACCGGTCAATCGGTCGGACAGCGATTCAAACACGCCGCCAGCCTAGTGGTGATCGCGAGCGCAGCAGAGCCGGGCGCCGCGGGCCGACATTGACCGCGACACAGTAACTACGCAGACGACACGCCGATGCAGGTGTACGTAGTTTCAGTCTCGGCGAAGCGCGGCGCGGCGGGTGGGGGCTTGACGCGGAGGGGGCCTCCTGGCGATGGTCAGGCTCATGCTCGAGGTGATCGACAAGGGGTCCTGCAGCGACGCGCACCCGGTGCCGCTGCTTTTCGTGCACGGCGGCTGGCATGGCGCGTGGTGTTGGGACGACCACTTCCTCGGCTTCTTCGCCGACGCGGGCTACCGCGCCGTCGCGCTGAGCCTGCGCGGGCACGGCACCAGCCCCACGGCGAAGCCGTTGCAGCAGGTTTCCATCGCCGACTACATCGACGATGTCCGTTCGGTGGCCGACGACCTGGGTGGCTCCCCCGTGCTCATTGGCCATTCCCTGGGTGGCTACACGATCCAGCGCTACCTCGAGGACCGAGCCGCGCCGGCCGCGGTGCTGGTGGGATCCCTGCCGCCGCAGGGCGTGCTCGGGGCGGCGCTGCGCGTCTGGCGCCGCCGTCCCCAGATGACCGTGAAGTCGTTCAACGACCCCACGTTGGTCAAATTCCTCCGCACCCCGGCGCTCGCCCGCGAATACCTCTTCTGCACCGACACGCCCGAGGCCATCGTCGAATCCTGTTGGGAACGCGCCGGGGCCGAGAGTATCCGCGCGGCGATGACCGATCCGATGTTCCGCCGGGTCAAAACCCGGCGGGTGACCACCCCGATGCTGGTCCTGGGCGCCGTGCACGACGGCTTCGTCAGCGTGGGCGCGGTGCGCGCCACGGCGCGGGCATACCGGACCAAGCCGGAATTCTTCTCGATGGGACACAACATGATGCTCGAACCGGGCTGGGCCGACGTCGCCGGACGGATCCACGCGTGGCTGCAAACCCTCGATTTGGCGAGCCCCTCACAGCTCTCGGGATAACCGGCCACGTCGCCGCAGCGCCGAAAAGCGTTGCCATGCTACATTTCACACCCGTCGCCGCGGCGGTCAGCATCGCGAGTCGACACGCGCGAGATCATCTACGGGGGGAGCTGTGTCGATGCAGTCCGGCAGCGACACTGGCTTGCCGTTGCGGGGCTGGCAGCGCCGAGCGTTGGTGAAGTATCTGGCCGCGCAGCCGCGCGATTTCCTGGCCGTGGCCACCCCCGGATCCGGGAAGACGACGTTCGCGCTGCGGGTGGCGGCCGAACTGCTCACCCATCGCGCCGTCGAGCAGATCACTGTCGTGGTGCCCACCGAGCACCTGAAGGTCCAGTGGGCGCGGGCCGCAGGGCGGCACGGTCTTGCCCTGGACCCCCGGTTCTCCAACACCAGCCCCCAGACCTCGCCGGAGTATCACGGCGTCATGGTCACCTACGCCCAGGTCGCCTCGCATCCGACGCTGCACCGGGTGCGCACCGAGCAACGCAACACCCTGGTCATTTTCGATGAGATCCATCATGGGGGCGACGCCAAGACCTGGGGCGACGCCATTCGCGAGGCCTTCGGCGACGCGACGCGCCGGCTTGCCTTGACGGGCACCCCTTTTCGTAGTGACGACAGCCCCATCCCGTTCGTCACCTACGCATCGGGCGCCGACGGGGTGCTGCGTTCGCAAGCCGACCACACCTACGGCTATGCCGAAGCGCTCGCCGACGGTGTGGTCCGGCCGGTGGTGTTCCTCGCGTACTCCGGGCAGGCGCGGTGGCGCGACAGTGCCGGCGAAGAGCACGCGGCACGACTCGGCGAGCCACTGTCTGCCGAGCAGACCGCTCGGGCGTGGCGCACGGCCCTGGACCCCGCGGGCGAATGGATGCCAGCTGTGATCGCCGCCGCCGACCAGCGGCTGCGACAGCTGCGCACCCATGTGCCCGACGCCGGCGGCATGATCATCGCCTCCGACCAGACCGCCGCGCGCGCGTACGCCGCCCTGCTGAAGAAGCTGACCTCCGAAGCGCCAACGGTGGTGTTATCCGACGATCGCGGATCGTCGGCCCGCATCACCCAATTCGCCGAGAGCACCAGCCGGTGGCTCGTCGCGGTGCGTATGGTCTCCGAAGGCGTTGACGTGCCGCGGCTTTCGGTCGGGATCTACGCCACGAGCGCGTCGACACCGCTGTTCTTCGCGCAGGCCATCGGACGGTTCGTGCGGTCACGTCGGCCGGGGGAATCCGCAAGTATCTTCGTGCCGTCGGTGCCGAACCTGTTGCAGCTGGCGAGCGAGTTGGAAGCCCAGCGCAACCACGTGCTCGGCCAACCGAACCGCGAAGCCGACGACCCCCTCGACGGGAACCCCGCCGTCCGGACGCAAACCGAAAAGACGGAAACGGAGCAGGCTTTCACGTCATTGGGCGCCGACGCGGAACTCGATCAGGTCATCTTTGACGGCTCCTCGTTCGGCACCGCCACCCCGGCCGGAAGCGACGAGGAGGCTGACTACCTCGGCATCCCCGGGTTGCTCGACGCCGACCAGATGCGCGCCCTGCTGCGCCGCCGCCAAGACGAGCAGCTGCAGAGGCGGGTGGCCGCCAATCAAAGCGCGCCGATCGCCTCGGTGACCATGCACGGCCAGCTGCGCCAACTGCGCAGCGAACTCAACACATTGGTGTCGATAGCCCACCACCGCACTGGAAAACCGCATGGGTGGATCCACAACGAATTGCGCCGCCGCTGCGGAGGCCCGCCGATAGCCGCGGCAACGCGCGACCAGCTCAAGGCACGCATTGTTGCTGTGCGGCAACTGAATTCGGAGCACTCGTAATTGCGGACTAAATGACCGCCACGTCCCCCGGAGCGCCCAATACGGCTAACACGTGTTTTTGCACCTCGGCTCGCGCTGTGTCGTCAGCGCCCGGCTCGATACCAGCGGCCCCGGTCGGCAGCACGATGCAGAAAACATCGGCGGCCGTCGATCCGAACGTATTCACCTTCGCCCACTGGATGTCTGCTCCCGCACGCTCCAGCGCCCGGGCCAGCAGTGCTAGCAAGCCCAATCGATCCATGGCACGGACTTCGACGACCAGCGGGCCGGATGCGGCGGTGTCGAGCCACAGGATCCGGGGCGGGGCGGTCGACCGCGTGACGGGCACCCCAACCTGTATCTCTCCAGCCCGCGCGGTGGCCGCGCCGACGGCGTCGCTGTCGCGCTTCTCCAACGTGCCGAGGACATCGACGTCACCATTGAGCGCATTGGTGAACAGCTGGCGCAGCAGGCCCGCTTCCGGCGGCGCACCAAAAAGGGGCGACACAACGAATTCGGTGATCGCGACACCCTCGTGAATGTTGACCGACGCCGAATGGATCCGCAGCGTATTCAGCGCAAGCACCGCGGCGGCTTTGGACACCAATCCCCGCTGGTCCGGGGCAACCATCACCACGCTTAGGCGCTCGCTGCCGCCGCGATTGATCTCCACGTGCACCCCGTGGTCGGCTGCGAGTGAAAGATAGTGCGGCGCAGTCGGTTCGGCCTGCGGGAGGGGCTCACCTGCCATCACCATCCCGCAGCGATTCACCAGATCCTGGACCAGCAAGGCCTTCCATTCGCTCCACACCCCGGGGCCGGTCGCCTTCGAGTCCGCCTCCGTCAGCGCGTGCAGCACCTCGAGCAGTTGCGGGTCCCCGCCGAGGGCTTCCGATACGCCTTCGATAGTTGTGGGGTCATTCAGGTCGCTTCGGGTCGCCACGATCGGCAGTAGCAAGTGGTGGCGGACCAGTTTTGAGAGCAATTCCACGTCGGGGGCCGAGACCCCGAGCCTGGAGCCGATCTGCAGTGTCATCTCGGCCCCGAGGCCGCTGTGATCGACACCCCGGCCCTTGCCGATGTCGTGCAGCAGCGCGGCCAGGGCAAGCAAATCGGGCCGCGCCACGCGCGTGGACAGTGGCGCCGCCTGGACGGCGGTCTCGACCACATGACGATCGACCGTCCATTTGTGCGCGATGTCGCGGGGCGGCAGGTCGCGAATCGCATCCCAGTCCGGCAACAACCGATCCCATACCCCGGTGCGGTCGAGCGCTTCGATTGTCGCCACGGTCGTGGGACCGGCGGAAAGCACCACCAGCAGGTCGTCCAGCGCCTCGCGCGGCCAGGGAGTCGGCATTTCGGGGGCGCTGGCCGCCAAACGATTCAGCGTGGCGGCGCCGATGGGTAATCCGGTATCAGCCGACGCGGCCGCCACTCGTAGCACCAGACCGGGGTCGGATCCGGGTTGGGCATCGCGGGCGAGCACGATTTCGCCGGCGTACTCGACGACGCCTTCGTCCAGTGGTCGCCGTTTCGGCCGCCGCACCAAAGCCGACACGCCCCGCCGGGGCAGCGCGTTTTCCGCGGTGCGCAGCCCGCTTTCGGAGTGGTAAGCGATGGTGCGACCGGCGTTGGAAAGCCGGCGCGCCAAGTCGAACCGGTCCCCGATGTGTAAGGCGGCGCTGATCTCGTCCGCGTACTGGGCCAGCAGCTGATCGCGGCCGCGGCCGGATACCCGGTGCAGCTCGGTGCGCACATCGAGCAGCGTCAGGTAGGCATCGTCCAGTGAACCTCCCGGCGTTTCCGGGCGGCCCATACCGTGGCGGTCGATGAGCTGGGCGACCCCCAGCGCGTCGAGCAATTGCACGTCGCGCAGGCCGCCGCGACCTGATTTCAGATCGGGCTCGGCTCGTTGCGATATCCGGCCACAACGCTGCCAGCGGGCATACGTTATTTGGACGAGCTCGTCCATCCGAGAACGAATAGCGCTGCGCCACTGCCTTCTTGCGCCGGCGATCAATTCCTCGGACAGCTGGGCATCGCCGACTATGTGGCGAGAATCCAACATGCCCAGGGCCGCGATCATGTCGGTATTGGCGACGCCGAGTGCCCCGGAGATGGTTCGCACGCTGTGGTCAAGCCGAACGTTGGCGTCCCACAACGGATACCACAGCTGATCGGCGACCCGCTGCAGCACGTCGGCGGACTTGTTGTCGTGCAACAGCATTAGGTCCAGATCGGAATACGGCAGCAGTTCGTGGCGGCCCATGCCGCCGATCCCGACGATCGCGAAGCCGCTGGTATCGGTGATCCCGATCTCGGCCGCCTTGGCGGTCAACCACGACTCGTGCAGATCCAGCCACGCGTGCCGCAACTCGGCCGCATGCAGCCCAATGCCATCTGACAGCAGATTGCGCCGCGCCGCGGCTAAATCGCCTGCCCCGCAACCGCTTTCTGTTTCGGTGTCGTCGGGTGTAGATGCCCCGGACGGGTCGGGCAGGTTCGGATTCATACCCTCCCGGCCCGCCCGGGTTGAATCAGCAATTTTCGATCAACGTCACAGAGCATCGGTTCCGCGTTCACCAGTGCGCACTCGCACAATGGTTTCCACGGGACTGACCCAGACTTTGCCGTCACCGATCTTGCCGGTGCGCGCCGACCGGACAATGCTGTCTACGACTTTGTCGACAATGGAATCGTCGACGACGACCTCGATCCGCACCTTGGGCACGAAGTCGACCGAGTATTCCGCACCTCGGTAAACCTCGGTGTGACCCTTCTGCCGTCCATAGCCCTGAATCTCGCTGACCGTCATCCCCAGGACGCCGGCCTCCTCGAGGCTCGTCTTGACATCGTCGAGGGTGAACGGCTTTACGATCGCGGTGATCAGCTTCATGCGTGCTCCGCCTCCAGTTCGTCGCCCACCGGCTCCTCGGAACCGTTACGGTCATCCACGGCAATTCGTCCCGGCAGCCCCGAGCCCTGGCCGCCGATCACTCCAAGATCGTAACCGCTCTCGGCGTGCTCGGCCTCATCGATACCTGAGGATTCCGCCTCCGGGTTGAGGCGCAACCCGATGGTGTACTTCAGTATCAAGGCCAGGATGAGGGTGACGATGCCGGAGTAGAAGAGGACGGAGAACGCACCGACCGCCTGCCGCTCCAACTGCGACCAGCCGCCGCCGTAGAACAACCCCTTCGATACCCCGGCCACACCATTGATCGCCGGGCTCTCCGGCGCCGCGAGCAGGCCCACCAGCAGCGTGCCCGCCAGACCACCGACCAGGTGCACCCCGACCACGTCGAGCGAGTCGTCGAAGCCGAGCCTGAACTTCAGGCCGCAAGCCAGCGCGCACACCACGCCGGCCACCGCGCCGACCGCCAACGCACCCAGGATGTTGACCGACGAGCACGACGGTGTGATGGCAACCAGCCCGGCGACGATGCCCGAAGCCGCTCCCAGCGTCGTGGGCTTCCCGTCGCGGATGCGCTCGGTCAGCAGCCACCCGAGCATGGCCGTGGCCGTGGCGACCGTGGTGGTCATGAAGGTCGAACCGGCGGCGCCGTTCGAGCTGGTCGCCGACCCGGCGTTGAACCCGAACCAGCCGAACCACAGCAACCCGGCGCCGAGCATCACGAACGGCAGGTTGTGTGGGCGGAACAGCGTCGTCGGCCAGCCCTTGCGCTTGCCCAGGACGATCGCCAGCATCAGGCCCGCCACACCGGAGTTGATATGGACCGCGGTTCCACCTGCAAAGTCGATGGCGTGCAGCTTGTTGTTGATCCAGCCGCCGTGCTCGGACGCAAACCCGTCGGCCGCGAAGACCCAGTGTGCGACGGGGAAGTAGACCAGCGTCGCCCACAGTCCGGCGAACACCAGCCAGGCGGTGAACTTCAGCCGGTCCGCCACGGCGCCCGAGATCAGCGCGACGGTGATGATCGCGAACATCAGCTGGAAGGCCACAAAGACCGTGGCCGGCATGGTGCCGGCCAGCGGGATGTCGACCTGTGAGATTCCCTTGCTCGGATCGGCCTTGACGGCATTGCCGCCGATGAGCTTCGCCAGGCCCCAGTAGTCGGACGGCTTGCCGACGACGCCCCATTTGTCGTCACCGAACGACATCGAGTAGCCGTAGAGCACCCACAGCACGGTCACCACACCCATGGCGCTGATGCTCATCATGAGCATGTTGAGCACGCTTCTGGTACGGACCATGCCGCCATAGAAGAAGGCAAGACCCGGCGTCATCAACAGCACCAGGGCGGAACTCGCCAACATCCAGGCGGTATCACCGGTATCGGGTTGGCCCAATTGCGGGAAACTCACTCGCTTTACCTCCGGTCGACATGATTAGGCCGACAGGCAGGTGCCTGTGGCCTGCGAGAACCATGCGCAATTGTTGTTTCGGCAATGGGGCCGCCATGTTTCGGCGGTATTAACGTCGCGCGTGGAGTGTTAGCGGCTTCAGCCAAGAAGCGCGTCGACAAAAGCGGCGGGCTCGAACGGCGCCAGGTCGTCGGGTCCTTCGCCGAGTCCGACCAACTTCACCGGCACGCCGAGTTCTTGCTGGACACGGAAAACGATGCCGCCCTTGGCCGTTCCGTCCAGCTTGGTCAGTACCGCGCCGGTGATTTCCACAACCTCGGCGAAAACCCGGGCCTGCGCCAGCCCGTTTTGCCCGATGGTGGCGTCGAGCACCAGCAGCACCTCGTCGACGGCAGCGCGCCGGGTGACCACCCGCTTGACCTTGTCGAGTTCGTCCATCAGCCCGACCTTGGTGTGCAACCGACCCGCGGTGTCGATCACCACGACGTCGGCACCCGCGGCGATTCCCTTGTCGACCGCATCGAACGCCACCGACGCCGGATCAGCGCCTTCGGGCCCGCGCACCACCTCGGCGCCCACTCGGGCCGCCCAGGTTTGAAGTTGATCGGCGGCCGCGGCCCGGAACGTATCGGCGGCGCCCAGTACGACGCGGCGTCCGTCGGCCACCAACACCCGCGCCAGCTTGCCGACGGTGGTGGTTTTTCCAGTGCCGTTGACGCCGACGATCAGCAGCACCGACGGATGGTCGGCGTGCGGTACGGCGCGGATCGATCGGTCCATCGCGGGTTGCAGCTCTGTGATCAGGACATCGCGCAGCACGGCCTTCGCGTCGCCCTCGGTGCGGACGTTGCCGCTGGCCAGGCGGCTACGCAGCTGCGAGACCACCGAATCGGTGACCACCGGGCCCAGATCGGCGACCAACAGGGTGTCCTCGACCTCCTGCCAGGAGTCCTCGTCCAGGTTGCCGCCGCCGATCAACCCCAGCATGCTGCGGCCCAGCGCATTCTGCGATCTGGCCAGCCGCCCGCGGAGTCGTTCCAGCCGGCCCTCGGGCGGCGCGATGGCCTCGATCTCGGCGGCCGCTGGAGTCTCTGGGGCGGCCGGTGGGGCCGCAGGCGGCGGCGTGACCGTCTCGGGTTCGGGCTCAACCTCCGGGAGGTGGACATCGGAGATCGTCCGCCGCGGCGCGTCGCGAGGAACGGTCGCGTCGTCGCCGACGGCGGGCAGCCCGCTGGTGTCGATCGTCGGAGCGGACTGGCTGAAGGTGATTCCCGACGACGCGGCGTAGCCACCCGAGCGGTCTATTGCGCTGGGCTGGGGGCCGTTAGAGGAAGGGATCAGGCTGATCCGCCGCCGGCGGTAACGCACCAGGCCCAGGACCAGCGCGACGATGACGACCAGGGCGGCTATGACGCCCAGGACCGCGATGGCGATCCAAAGACCTTGCGACACGCTGACATTCTTTCAAGCGGCCCGCCGCCGGTTGGACCGGCCCTAGTTGGAACTGGAGACCAGCTGCTCCACCTGCTGACCGCGCATGCGCTGCGAGATCAACGCGGTAATGCCGTCGCCCTGCATGGTCACGCCGTAAAGGGCGTCAGCGACCTCCATCGTCGGCTTCTGGTGCGTGATGATGATGATCTGCGACTGGGCACGCAGCTGTTCGAACAGGCCGATCAACCGTCGCAGGTTCACATCGTCGAGCGCGGCCTCCACCTCGTCCAGGATGTAGAACGGCGACGGGCGGGCCCGGAAGATCGCGACCAGCATCGCCACCGCGGTCAGCGCCTTTTCACCGCCGGACAGCAAGGACAGCCGGGTGATCTTCTTGCCCGGCGGACGCGCCTCCACCTCGATGCCGGTGGCGAGCATGTCGTCCGGATCGGTCAGCCGCAGCCTGCCCTCGCCGCCGGGAAACAGCGCGGTGAACACGTCGGAGAATTCGCGTTCCACGTCGGTGAAGGCGTCCATGAACACCTGCAGGATGCGGGCATCGACGTCGGCGACGACGTCCAGCAGATCCTTGCGGGCCGCCTTGACGTCCTCGAGCTGGGTGGACAGGAAGTTATAGCGTTCCTCCAGCGCGGCGAACTCCTCCAGCGCCAGCGGGTTCACCCTGCCCAGCTCGGCCAGCTCACGGTCGGCACGCTTGGCCCGGCGCTCCTGGGTGGCCCGGTCGTACGGCATCGGTGCGGGCGTGGTCACCTGCTCGCCACGCTCGCGGGCCTGCTCGAATTCGGCCATCTCGAGATCCGTGGGCGGCAGCGCGACCTCTGGGCCGTACTCGGCGATCAAATCGGCCGGCGCCATGCCGAACTGCTCCAGCACCATCTGCTCGAGCTGCTCGATGCGCAGCGCCGCCTGGGCGTTGGCCACCTCGTCGCGGTGCAGCGAATCGGTCAGGGTGGCAACCCGGGCACCCAGTTGGTGCACCTCGTCGCGGACCGCCGCCATCGCCGCCGACCGCTCCTGACGTTCGCCGACCAGCGCGTCGCGGATCTGTGACGCCGCGTCGACCACGCGGCTCAGCCGCCCCGCCAGCAGCCGCCCGGCATCGGCTACGGCCGCGGCCACCGCGGCCGCGCGCAATCGCGCCGCGTGCGCGTGCTGGGCCCGCAACCGCGCCTCGCGTTCGGCGGCGGCCGCACGGCGCAACGAATCCGCGCGCCCGCGCACCGCGTTGGCGCGTTCCTCGGCGGTGCGCACCGCCAGCCGCGCCTCCACTTCGACGCCGCGTGCGCTTTCGGCGGCGGCCGCGATCTGCTGCCGGGCCTCTGCATGACTGGGTCCTGCGACCTGCACATCCTGTGTCTCTTGGGCGTTGCGCAGCCGGGTTTCGAGTTCGGTGACCTCTTCGACGGTTTGCGCACGCCCCGCTTCCAGCTCCTCGCGCTGGTGCAGGAGCCGGTTCCACTCTTCTTCGGCGGTGCGGGCCTCCTGTCCGAGCCGGCCGAGCTGCTCGTACATCGCCGAGATCGCGGTGTCGGATTCGTTGAGCGCGGCCAATGCCTGCTCGGCGGAGTCTTGACGGGTGGTCTGCTCGGTCAGCGCGCCGGACAGCGCCGCGCTCAGTTGAGCCACCTGCGCCTCCGCGGCGGCCAGCTCGCTGCCGGCGTTGTCGATTTCCGAGGTGAGCTCCAGCGTGGACAGCTTGCGGTCGGAACCGCCGCTCACCCAGCCGGCGCCCACCAGGTCACCGTCGATCGTGACCGCACGCAGGTGCGGGCGGGCGGCCACCAGGTCCAGCGCTTGGCCCAGGTCGCCGACCACCGCGACACCGGAGAGCATCGCGATCATCGCGCCGAGCAGCCGCTGGGGCGCCTCGACCAGGTCGAGCGCCCACAGGGCGCCGCCGGGCAGCGCGGCAGCCGACGCGGGTTCGGGATGGTTTTCTTGGGCAGGCCAGTCGCCCAAGACGAGGGCGGCGCGGCCTCCGTCGGCTTCCTTCAGTGCGGCGACGGCCGAACGGGCGGCGCCGAAGCTTTCGACGGCCAGCGCGTCGGCCGCGGACCCGAGCACTGCGGCCAACGCCGTCTCGTACCCGGAACGGACCTTGACCAACTTGGCAATCGGGCCGAAAAGCCCTGCAACACTGTGGTTTTGCGTGAGCCACGCGGCGCCGTCCTTGCGCTCGAGCCCCACCGAGAGCGCATCGATGCGGGCTCGCAACGACGCAACCTGGCGTTCGGCGTCGCGCTCGGCGGACTGCAGTTCGGCAACGCGTTCGTCGGCCAACCGCAGCGCGGCCACGGTGCGTTCGTGGTGCTCGTCCAGGCCCACCTCGCCCTGATCCAGTTCGCCGACGCGGCCCTGCACGGTTTCGAACTCCGCCTTGGTCTGTTGTGCGCGGGTGGCGGCGTGTTCGATGCGTTCGGTCAGGCGCGCAACGCTGTCGTCGATCGATTCGACGCGCGCTCGCATGGTCTCCACCTGACCGGCCAGCCGCGCCAAACCCTCACGCCGGTCCGCCTCGGCCCGGACCGCCGCAAGATGGGCCCGGTCGGCCTCGGCGGCCTCGCGCTCGCGGTCGGCCAATTCTGCACGGGCGGCATCCAGCCGGGTGCGTGCCGCGGCCAGCTCCGCCAACAGCTGCTGCTCGGCCGCCGCCACCTGCTGGGCCTCGGCTTCCAGCGCGTCGGGGTCGGTGTCACTGGTCGTCGCCGGCTCGACGTCGAGATGCTGGGCGCGCTCGCTGGCGATGCGAACCGTCGCACCCACCCGTTCGGCCAGGGCAGACAGCCCGAACCAGGTGTGCTGGATCGACTCGGCGCGAACCGACAGCTCGGCCAGCGCGGTCTCGTGCGCGGTCAGCTCTTCGGACGCCGCCGCTAGGCGGGAGGCGGCCTCGTCGTGCTCGCGGCGCATCGTCGTCTCGGCCTCCAAGATCGCATCCCGCTGCACCTGCCTGTTGACCAGGTCGTCGGCGGCCAGCCGCAACCGGGCGTCGCGCAGGTCGGCCTGGATCGTCTGGGCGCGACGGGCCACCTCGGCCTGGCGGCCCAGCGGTTTGAGGTGGCGTCTCAGTTCGGTGGTGAGGTCGGTGAGCCGGGCCAGGTTCGCCGACATCGCTTCGAGTTTGCGGAGGGCTTTTTCCTTGCGCTTGCGATGCTTGAGCACGCCGGCGGCTTCCTCGATGAACGCGCGGCGATCCTCGGGTCGCGACTGCAGGATCTCGTCGAGCTTGCCCTGCCCGACGATCACGTGCATCTCGCGGCCGATGCCGGAGTCGCTCAGCAGCTCCTGCACATCCATCAAACGGCAGCTGGCACCGTTGATTTCGTATTCACTGGCGCCGTCGCGGAACATCCTGCGGGTGATCGATACCTCGGAGTACTCGATCGGCAGCGCGTTGTCGGAGTTGTCGATGGTGACGGTGACTTCGGCGCGACCCAGCGGGGCTCGCGACGAGGTGCCGGCGAAGATGACGTCTTCCATCTTTCCGCCGCGCAGCGTCTTTGCTCCCTGCTCCCCCATCACCCACGCCAGGGCATCGACCACGTTGGATTTGCCGGAGCCGTTGGGCCCCACGACGGCGGTTATGCCCGGCTCGAAACGCAGAGTCGTCGGCGATGCGAAGGACTTGAAGCCCTTCAGCGTCAGACTCTTGAGGTACACGGCGTGCCAGAATACCGCTCAAATTGCCCTGGCCCCCGTCACCGAGGAGGTGTCGGCTCGCTCGAAAGGTGCCTGCCGCTGATTGGCCGACACACTGGTCACAGTGGCCACATCAGCCCCTGGGTATAAGTGATGTTGCCATTTGAAACGTGGTAGCGCCGGCGCTATTACCGCTCAACGAAGCCGCTGAATTGCTCCTGTGGCGGCGACCAATCGGCGACCACCTTGTCGACGCGGCCCGGTGTGCCGCCGCCATCCAGCAGCTGCAGCAATTTCTCGCCGGCCTCGCGCGGTCCCTGGGCGACCACCCGCACGCGGCCGTCGGTCTGGTTGACCGCGTACCCCGTCAGGCCCAGCTCCAGCGCCCGGCAGCGGGTCCACCAGCGGAAACCGACCCCCTGGACCCTCCCCTGTACCCATGCGGTGAGCCGGACGTCAGGATCCGGCGTTGGATTTGACACTGGCGACCTCGAAGTTGACTTCTGTGCCGGATTTCAGCGTGCGCCCGACGGTGCAGACCAAGTCGATGGCCCGGTTGACCACCACCAACACGCGCTCCTTCTCGCCGTCGGACAATCCGGACAGGTCGAGCTCGAGGGTCTCCTCGAGCAGCGGATAACGTTCCTGTTCACGGTCGGCGGCGCCGGATACCTTGACCACCGCTTTGTAGTCGTCGCCGAGCCGGCGGGCCAGCGGCTCGTCGCTGGACATCCCGCTGCACGCGGCGAGTGCGATCTTGAGGAGCTCGCCGGGGGTGAATACGCCTTCGACGTCCTCGGAGCCGACAAATACCTGCGCACCCCGTGAGCTGTATCCCGTGTAGCGCCGCGATCCGGTGCGTTCGACCCACAGTTCGGTCATGTCTTCTTTCTACCGGGCCGCCCCCGCGCCGAGATCGACGGCACTGCGGAAAGGCATACTGCGTTTCATGGCCACCATCGTCGCGTTCCACGCGCATCCGGACGACGAGGTGATCCTCACCGGTGGCACGCTCGCGCGGTCGGCGGCAGCCGGGCACCGCATTGTTCTCATCACGGCGACCGACGGGCGCGTGCACGACGAGGACGACGCTTTCCGGTTGAACGAACTGCGTTGCAGCGCGGGCATTCTCGGGGTGCACCGGGTCGAGTGCCTCGGCTACGCCGACAGCGGCTACGGTCCCGATTTCTACCCGGATCCGCCCGGACGGGTCAGGTTCGGGCGAGCGGATGTCGACGAGGCGGCCCAGCGGCTCGCCAACATACTTCGCGAGGAAGACGCGGACCTGCTGCTCAGCTACGAGCGCAACGGCGGCTATGGCCATCGTGATCATGTGCAGGTGCATCACGTCGGCAAGCGGGCCGCCGAGCTTGCGGCGACCCCGCGAGTACTCGAGGTGACGATGCCGCGCGAATTACTCCGCCGAATCAGCGATCTGGCTCATCTGCTGCGGCTCCCCGCACCGTACGACCCGGACATCGTCCGCACCGCGTACGCTCCGCGGGCGACCATCACCCACCGGATAAACGTCTTCCGTTTCGCGCGTCAGAAGCGAGACGCGTTCGCCGCTCATCAATCGCAGATCGGCAGCTCCGGCCTGGGCGCGCGCATGTTCGCGATGCTGCTTCGACTGCCACCCCAAATGTTCGGCCTGATATTCCCGTGTGAATGGTTCGTCGATCCGGCCGTGCCGGCGGGGACTTTGCGTCGGGACATCCTGGACTGATTCGGGCCGGAAGCACCGCCGCGGCCGCGGCGGACATCGTTGAGTGTGCGCTGACGGCGTCGCGGGTGCGGTGAGGGCGGGAATTCTGCGATTTCGCCGCCTTGCGCGCACGCTCAAAGCCCTCCGCGCACACTCAAAGCCCTTAGCGCACAGTCGACATCGGCGACCGCCGCGGCCGCGGCTGGCATTTCGGGCAGCAGAACGACGAACGGTTCATAAACCTTTCCCGGTGCATGACCGCGCCGCACCGCCGACAGCTTTCGCCTTCGCGACCGTAGGCGTCCAACGACCGGTCGAAGTACCCCGACTCGCCGTTGACGTTGACGTACAGCGAGTCGAACGAGGTCCCGCCCTTGGCCAGCGCGTCGCGCATCACGTCGGCGGCGGCGCCCAGCACGGCGGTCAGCTGGCGGCGGCTCAACGTCGCGGCGATTCGCGCGCCGTGCACCTTGGCCCGCCACAGCGCTTCATCGGCGTAGATATTGCCGATCCCCGATACCACCTGCTGATCCAGGAGCTGGCGTTTGAGCTCGGAATGCTTGAGCCGCAATACTTTTACCACGGCGTCGGCGTCGAACCGGGGGTCCAGCGGGTCACGCGCCAGGTGAGCGACGGGCTCAGGCACCACACTGCCGTCCACTTCCACGAGGTCGGCAAGCATCCACCCCCCGAAGGTCCGCTGGTCGGCGAAGCTCAGCACGGTCCCGTCGTCGAGCAGCGCGGAGATCCGGACATGATCGGCGCGCGGGACGGTCCCCAGCAGCATCTGCCCGCTCATCCCCAGGTGCACCACGAGTGCCTCACCGGAGTCCAGCGTCAGCCACAGGTACTTACCCCGGCGATCCGTTCCGGTGATCCGCAGGTCCAGCAGCCGGGCAGTCAGGTCGGCGGGGCCGGCCTCGTGGCGGCGCACCGCGCGGGGATGGTGGACCCGAACGGCCGTAATCGTCTTGTCCACCACATGGGCCTGCAAGCCGCGGCGCACCACCTCGACTTCGGGCAGTTCGGGCATCTAGTGATGATCGCAAGCGCGGCGGAGCCGGGCGCGGCGGGTCATCACGATCAATTTAGGCGGACGTTTTCCCCGCGGTGTCCAGCACTTCCAGTGCTTTCCAGGTCGCGGCGGCGGCCTTTTGCTCGGCTTCCTTCTTGGACCGGCCAACACCCGAGCCGTACTCAGTTTCCATCACGACGACAACCGCGGTGAATTCCTTGTCGTGATCCGGGCCAGTAGAAGTGACCACGTAGGACGGCGCGCCCATGCCGCGCGCCGCGGTCAGCTCTTGCAGGCTGGTCTTCCAGTCCAGCCCGGCGCCCAGCGTGGGCGCGGCGTCCAGCAGCGGGCCGAACAGCCGCAGGATCGCGTCGCGCGCCGTTTCAATGCCGTGCTGCAGGTAAATCGCACCCAGCAACGATTCCATGCCGTCGGCAAGGATGCTCGACTTGTCGGCTCCGCCGGTATTCGCCTCGCCGCGCCCCAGCAGCAGATGAACGCCCAGTCCGCCTTCGGCCAGGTTCCGCGCCACGTCCGCCAGCGCCTGGGTATTGACCACGCTGGCCCGCAGTTTGGCCAGATCCCCTTCCGAACGGTCGGGATGACGGTGGTAGAGCTCGTCGGTAACGGTCAGGCCCAGGACGGCGTCCCCAAGAAACTCCAGACGCTCGTTGGTCGGTAGCCCACCGTGCTCGTAGGCATAGCTGCGATGTGTCAACGCCAATAAGAGCAGTTCGTCGGTCAGGTCGACCCCGAGGGCATCGAGCAGAACTTGCCGCGAGGTCACTGCTCACCCCGCGATGAATCCGGCTCGGACGTTTCGGGGTCCAACCTCCCAGCCAACTTGGCCCACCTTGGGTCGATGCGGTCATGATGGTGACCCGGCTCGGCGGCCAGCGAAAT
>DASZLQ010000217.1:0-19845 GCA_035552295.1 Mycobacterium sp.
ATGGAGATTCCCGGCCATACCCGTGCGCCACGCAGCAACTCGCAGCGCGCGCCGATGTCGGCGCCGTCGCCGATCACACCGTCGCGGATCAGCGCCCGCGGACCGATGCGGACACCAAAGCCGAGGATCGAGCGCTCGATCACGCTGCCGGCCTCGACCTTGACGCCGTCGAAGATCACCGCGCCGTCGAGCCGGACACCGGGACCGATCTCGGCGCCTCGCCCGACGACGGTGCCGCCGATCAGCACCGCGCCGGGGGACACCGCCGCACCGTCGTGCACCAACTGCTCGCCCCGGTGGCCGTGCAGGGCCGGCGACGGGGCGATGCCGCGCACCAGATCCGACGATCCGCGCACGAAGTCTTCCGGCGTGCCCATGTCCCGCCAATAGGCGGTATCGACGTGGCCACACACCCTGACCTCGGGGTCGGACAGCAGGGCCGGGAACACCTCGCGTTCGACCGAGACCTCGCGACCGCGCGGAATGCGGTCGATGATGTCGCGTTCGAAGACATAGGTGCCCGCGTTGATCTGGTCGGTCGGCGGATCCTCCGTCTTCTCGAGGAAGGCGACGACACGGTCCTGCTCGTCGGTGGGCACGCAGCCGAATGCCCGCGTGTCGCCCACCCGCACCAGGTGCAAGCTGACGTCGGCCTGTTTGGCTTCGTGGAATTCCAGCAGCTGGCCCAGGTCGGCGCCGGAAAGCACATCGCCGTTGAACACCATCACGGTGTCGTGCCGCAGCCGGCCGGCGACGTTGGCGATGGCGCCGCCGGTGCCCAGGGGACGCTCCTCGATCACGTAGTCGATCTGCAGGCCCAGCTTGGACCCGTCGCCGAACTCGGCCTCGAATACCGCGGCCTGATACGACGTGCCCAGGATGACGTGCTCGATGCCCGCCGCAGCGATCCGCGACAGCAGATGGGTGAGAAACGGCAGTCCCGCGGTCGGCAGCATCGGCTTGGGCGCCGACAGGGTCAGCGGCCGCAGCCGGGTGCCCTTGCCGCCGACCAGCACCACCGCATCGACTTGGGGGCCTCCCAACGGGTTAGCCAACTCAGTGCCGCCCTTCTGCCAGTCTCCGTCTGCGGGAACCGCGCTGTGAGCTGCGCACCATCAGACGGGAACGAACCGCCAGCGATCCCCGTAGCGTCCAGCGCAGCGGGGCCCGCAACCAACCGGAGTGCCGGTCGGCCAGAAAAATATAGGTGCTCTTGTGATGAGCCGCCAGGTGGCTGGCCGGATCGTGGCCGGTGGAGTGGCCCTTGTGGTGCAGGACTTCCGCCGACGGCACGTAGACGGATTGCCAGCCCGCTCTACCGAGCCGGTCGCCGAGATCAACGTCCTCCATGTACATGAAGTAGCGCTCGTCGAAGCCGCCGACTTGGCTGAAGGCCGACCGGCGCACCAGCAGGCACGATCCCGACAACCAGCCCACCATCCGTTCGCTGGGCTCAAGCCGCTCTTGGCGGTATGCCGCCGTCCACGGGTTGCGCTTCCAGAAGGGCCCGACCACCGCATGCATGCCGCCCCGGATCAGGCTGGGCAGATGGCGCGCCGACGGATACACCGAACCGTCCGGATCCCGGATGAGCGGACCCAGTGCGCCCGCACGTGGCCAGCGGGTGGCGGCGTCCAGCAGGGCGTCGATGCTGCCCGGGCCCCACTGCACGTCGGGGTTGGCCACAATCACCCAGTCATCGACCCAGGGTTGGCCGACTTCGTCAAGGTGCGCGATGGCGCGATTCACCGCGGTTCCGTACCCGAGGTTGGCGCCGGTCGCAAACAGCCGCACGTTCGGATAGCGCTCGACGGCCGCCTGTGGCGTTCCGTCGAGCGAGCCGTTGTCGGCCAGCAGCACGCTGACCGGGCGCTCGGTGGCCAGCGACAATGAGGCCAGGAACCGCTCCAGGTGCGGGCCCGGCGAGTAGGTCACCGTCACCACCGGCAGGACGTCAGTCACGCGTAGAGAGTATCGGTCGATCGGTCGGGGGAATCTGGCCGGAGGCTGCCAGCGCCGCGATAAGCGCTGCGCGCCAGTGCCTTAGCGGCCGCAGGCCCGCCGCCGCTGACTGCCGGCTCGACAGGACCGAGTAGCTCGGTCGCGGCGCCGGCCGTGGAAAGTGTGCGCTGCCGACCGGCCGGACCCGCGCCGGATCGGCACCGCATTCTGCGAAGACCGCGCGGGCTAGCTCGAATCGCGAGACCACACCCTCGTTGGCGGCGTGCAGGACGGGACCGGGCACGCGGTCATCGGCGACCTGCAGCAGGGCGGTCGCCAAGTCGCCGACGTAGGTCGGTGAGCCGATCTGGTCGTCGACCACGTCGACGGGACCGTCTCCGGCGGCCAGCCGGCGCATGACCGCGACGAAGTCCTTGCCGGCACCGCCGGTGTAAACCCAGGCGGTACGCACCACGACCGCCTCCGGCAGCGCCGCCAGCACGGCGCGTTCTCCGGCGAGCTTGCTGCGGGCGTACACGCCCTGCGGCGCAGTTTCGTCGCTGGGTTCGTAGGGATGGGGGGCGGCGCCGGCGAAGTCGCCGTTGAAGACGAAGTCGGTTGAGACGTGGATCAGCCGAGCGCCGGCGCGAGCGCAGGCACCAGCGATGTGTTCGGGGCCCGCGGCATTCACCGCATAGGCGGCCGCCTCTGCGCTCTCGGCGCCATCGACGTTGGTGTACGCCGCGCAATTCACCACGATATCGCCGCTTTTCACGATCCGCTCGGCCGCGGCCGGGTCGGTGATGTCCCATTGCGACGAGTCCAGTGCCAGGCCATCGCGGCCCTGATCGGCGGCCTGCGCCGCTAAGCAGCTGCCGAGCTGCCCGCCGGCGCCGGTGATGACGATCCTGCCCGACATGCTTCGAGTCTGGCATGCGTCGGGCACGCCGCGGCCGGCTACCCGAGAAGCGGGTGTGTCACAAGTAACCTAATGTGATGCCTGTGCAACGTGTGGTTCGTGCGGTTGCCACTGCCATGGCCGTCGCGGTCGTTATCGGCACCGGGGTCGCGTGGAACAATGTTCGGTCATTCGAAGATGGCATCTTCCACATGTCCGCGCCCTCGCTGGGTAAGGGCGGCGACGACGGCGCGATCGACATCCTGCTGGTCGGCATGGACAGCCGAACCGACGCCCACGGCAACCCCTTGTCCGCCGAGGAACTGGTCGCGCTGCGGGCCGGCGATGAGGAAGCAACCAACACCGACACGATCATCCTTATCCGGATACCGAACAACGGGAAGTCGGCCACCGCCATCTCGATTCCGCGCGACTCCTACGTCGCCGTCCCCGGCGGGGGCAAGACGAAGATCAACGGCGTCTACGGCCAGACCAGGGAGGCCAAGCGGACCAGCCTCGTCAAAGCCGGCGATTCCACCGAGGACGCGGCCGCCCAGGGCACCGAGGCAGGCCGCGATGCCCTGATCAAGACGGTCGCCGACCTCACCGGGGTCACCGTCGACCATTACGCCGAGATCGGCCTGCTCGGTTTCGCCTTGATCACCGACGCGCTCGGCGGCGTCGACGTCTGCCTCAAAGAACCGGTTTTCGAACCACTCTCGGGCGCCGACTTTCCCGCCGGCCAGCAAAGGCTCGACGGTCCACAGGCGCTCAGCTTCGTCCGCCAGCGCCACGAGTTGCCGCGCGGCGACCTGGACCGGGTGGTGCGTCAGCAAGTGGTGATGGCCTCGCTGGCCCACAAAATCATCTCCAGCAAGACGCTGTCCAGCCCAGCCACGCTGAAGCGGCTGGAGGCCGCCGTCCAGCGCTCGGTGGTGATCTCCTCCGGTTGGGACGTCATGGATTTCGTCCAGCAGATGCAAAAGCTGGCCGGCGGCAACGTCGCCTTCGCCACCATCCCGGTGCTCGACGGCGCCGGCTGGAGTGACGACGGCACGCAAAGTGTGGTGCGGGTGGATGCGCACAAGGTTGCCGACTGGGTGGCCAGCCTGCTGAACGATCAGGCTCAGGGCAAGACCGAGGAGCTGGCCTACACACCCGCCAAGACGACAGCCAACGTGGTCAACGACACCGACATCAACGGGCTGGCAGCTGCGGTGTCAGATGTGTTGAGCTCCAAGGGCTTTACCACCGGCACCGTGGGCAATAGCGACGGCGGCGATGTGACGAGCAGCCAGGTGCGGGCCGCCAAGACCGACGACATCGGCGCCCAGGAGATCGCCAAGGAACTGGGCGGGTTGCCGGTCGTCTCGGATACCTCGCTGGCACCGGGATCGGTCAAGGTGCTGCTGGCCAACGATTACACCGGTCCGGGCTCCGGGCTGTCCGGCAGCGGAACGATCATGCCCGCCCGGCTCTCCGACCAAGGGGCGACTGCCGACCCCAATGTCCCGGCACCCTCGCCGATCCTCACCGCCGGCTCCGACAGGCCGGAGTGCATAAACTGACCACCCAGTGCACCAACTGAGCACGCTTTCCGGGGCGATCCTGGATCCGATGTTGCGGGCTGACCCGGTCGGCCCGCGCATCACCTACTACGACGACGCCACCGGCGAGCGCATCGAGTTGTCCGCGGTGACGCTGGCGAACTGGGCAGCCAAGACCGGCAACCTGTTGCGCGACGAGCTCGGGGCCGGCCCGGCCAGCCGGATCGCGATCCTGTTGCCGGCCCATTGGCAGACGGCGGCAGTCTTGTTCGGGGTGTGGTGGATTGGCGCCGAGGCCGTGCTCGCCGGTGACTCAGCGTTTTTGGGCGCAAAAGGGGACCCAGCCGATTTAGCGCTGTGCACCATCGAACGGCTGGACGAGGCCGACTCGGCCGTCGAGCCCGGCGGCGAGGTGGCGGTGCTGTCGCTGGACCCGTTCGGCCGCCCCGCACCCGATCTGCCGATCGGTGTCACCGACTACGCGACCGCGGTGCGGGTACATGGCGACCAAATAGTTCCAGAGCGCCATCCCGGACCCGCACTGGCCGGCCGATCGGCCGAGCAGATTCTCACCGACTGTGCAAATTCCGCGGCGGCAACGGGTTTGACGTCGAAAGATCGCGTGTTGTCCAGCGCCTCGTGGCCCGGACCCGCCGAGTTGGTGGACTGCCTGCTGGCCATTCTGGCCGTCGGCGGGTCGTTGGTGCAGGTGGCAAATCCCGATCCGTCGGCGGTGCAGCGCAGGATCGAGACCGAGAAGGTCACGAAGGTTGTGTGAAACGGCACTTTCCGGAGCGTTTGGGGCAGCGCGAATACATATTGATATAGCAATACATAGATGTTAATGTCGTGCGAGCATTAACTGACGCGGCGACGACAGGAAGGTTCAGGCAATGGCTGTGTACGGGCTATTGGCAAAGGCGGCGGGGACGGTATTCACCGGCCTGGTCGGCGTGACGGCCTACGAGGTGGCGCGCAAGGCTGTGGCCAAGGCGCCGTTGCACGAGACCGCGGTGTCAGCCGCCGAGCTGGGATTGCGCGGAACGCGGAAGGCCGAAGAAGCCGCCGAGTCGGCCCGGCTGAAGGTTGCCGACGTCATGGCCGAGGCCCGCGAGCGCATCGGCGAGGAGGCGCCAACTCCGTCCATCAGCGACGTCCACGAGCACTGATCGCTCGAACATGACCCTGGCGATCGCTCACGAGGTCGATGCTGACGGGATGCAATCCAAAGACCCTGCCCTAGTGGTGATTTCGGATGCGGCCGGACGCATCCGAGTTTCGGTCGAGTGGGTCCGCTGCAACTCGCGGCGCGCCGTCGCGGTCGAAGAGGCCGTCGCCAAACAGAACGGCGTGCGCGCCGTGCACGCCTACCCGCGGACCGGCTCCGTCGTCGTTTGGTATTCACCCAGGCGCTGCGACCGCTCCGCGATTATGGCGGCGATCAGCGGCGCGGAACACGTTGCCGCCGAACTGATCCCGGCCCGCGCACCGCATTCGACGGAGATCCGCAACACCGATGTGCTCCGCATGGTCATCGGTGGCGCGGCGCTGGCCTTGCTCGGCGTGCGTCGCTACGTGTTCGCCCGGCCGCCGCTGCTGGGCGCGAGCGGCAGGGTGGTCGCCACCGGCGTCACCGTCTTCACCGGCTATCCGTTCCTGCGCGGCGCGCTGCGCTCACTGCGCTCCGGCAAAGCCGGCACCGATGCGCTGGTCTCCGCGGCGACCGTGGCGAGCCTGATTCTGCGTGAGAACGTGGTCGCACTGACCGTGCTGTGGCTGCTCAATATCGGTGAGTACCTTCAGGATCTGACCCTGCGCCGGACCCGGCGGGCCATCTCCGAGCTGCTGCGCGGCAGCCAGGACACGGCGTGGATTCGACTGACCGATGGCCCGCAAGCGGGCACCGAGATACAGGTGCCGATCGACAGCGTGGAGATCGGCGACGAGGTGGTGGTCCACGACCACGTCGCGATACCGGTGGACGGGGAGATGGTCGACGGCGAGGCGGTTGTCGATCAATCCGCGATCACCGGTGAAACCCTGCCGGTCAGCGTCATGGTGGGCTCGCGCGTGCACGCCGGTTCGGTCGTGGTGCGCGGACGTGCCGTGGTACGCGCGGAGGCCGTCGGCAACCAAACCACCATCGGCCGCATCATCACCCGGGTCGAGGAGGCGCAGCACGACCGGGCACCCATCCAGACGGTTGGCGAAAACTTCTCTCGCCGTTTCGTCCCCACCTCGTTCATCGTTTCGGCGATCACTCTGGCGATCACCGGTGACGTCCGGCGGGCGATGACCATGCTGCTGATCGCGTGCCCATGCGCGGTCGGCTTGGCCACCCCGACCGCCATCAGCGCCGCGATCGGCAACGGCGCCCGCCGCGGCATCCTCATCAAGGGCGGATCTCACCTGGAGCAGGCCGGCCGGGTCGACGCGATCGTCTTCGACAAGACCGGAACACTGACCGTCGGGCGTCCAGTGGTTACGAATATCGTTGCCATGCATAAAGATTGGCGGCCGGAGCGGGTACTGGCGTATGCGGCCAGTTCGGAGATTCACTCTCGCCACCCGCTGGCCGAAGCGGTGATCCGCTCGACCGAGGAACGCCACATCACCATCCCGCCGCACGAGGAGTGCGAGGTGCTGGTGGGCCTGGGCATGCGGACCTGGGCCGACGGCCGGACCCTGCTGCTGGGCAGCCCCGGGCTGCTGCGAGCCGAAAAGGTCAAGGTGTCCAAAAGGGCATCGGAGTGGGTCGACAAGCTGCGGCGCCAGGCGGAGACCCCGCTGCTGCTCGCGGTGGACGGCACGCTGGTGGGGCTGATCAGCCTGCGGGACGAGGTGCGTCCCGAGGCGGCAGAGGTGCTCAAGGAGTTGCGGGACAACGGGATTCGCCGCATAGTCATGCTCACCGGGGACCACCCGGACATCGCCCAGGTCGTCGCCGGCGAGCTGGGCATCGACGAGTGGCGCGCCGAGGTGATGCCGGAGGACAAGCTCGAGGTGGTGCGCGAACTGCAGGACGAGGGTTACGTCGTCGGGATGGTCGGCGACGGCATCAACGATGCCCCGGCGCTGGCGGCCGCCGACATCGGGATCGCCATGGGGCTGGCCGGAACCGACGTCGCCGTCGAAACCGCCGATGTGGCACTCGCCAACGATGATCTGCATCGCCTGCTCGATGTGCGGGACCTGGGTTCCAGGGCGGTCGACGTCATCCGCGAGAACTACGGCATGTCCATCGCCGTCAATGCCGCCGGGCTGATCATCGGCGCGGGCGGCGCGCTCTCCCCCGTGCTGGCCGCGATCCTGCACAATGCGTCATCAGTTGCGGTGGTGGCCAACAGCTCTCGACTGATCCGTTATCGCCTCGATTAGATGCCTCAGCAGCCGCAGTCGTGGCCACGCCAGGTTTGGCCACCACCGCGCTGGCCAATGCCTCGGCGCGGCCGCCCAGCGCCCACCGACGCCAGCCGCCGCACCGGGCGCTGACCTGCCACCCGGCATCCGGCACGACCGGCGTCGGGCGCGCCAATTCGGCAATCGAGGTCACCGTCTCCATCCGCGCGACGGTTAATGGCCAGGTGGGCTCGAGCCCGGGACGCGAAACCGACTGGAGACCGTATCGTTATTCTGTCTAACCAGCCACCAACAGGACCACGGAGGGACCACGGGATGGCGCGCACCGACAACGACACCTGGGACCTGGCGACCAGCGTGGGCGCCACCGCCACCATGGTTGCGTCGGGAAGAGCCCGGGCCACCCGGGCCGCGCTGATCGACGATCGGTTCGCCGAGCCGCTGGTGCGCGCCGTGGGCGTCGACTTCTTCACCCGGTGGGCCACCGGCGAACTCGAATCCGCTGATGTCGACGTCCCCGATGCCCCGTGGGGGATGCAACGCATGACCGACATCCAGGCGGCACGCACGCGCTACATCGACACGTTTTTCTCCGAGGCGGTCACCGCAGGCATCCGCCAGGTGGTCATCTTGGCCGCCGGCCTCGACGCACGCGGCTATCGGCTGCCATGGGCACCGGGAACGACGGTATTCGAGATCGACCAGCCGCAAGTCATCGAATTCAAGACCGCCACGATCGGCGCGCTCGGCGCCGAGCCCACGGCCGACGTTCGGGCCGTCCCGATCGACCTGCGCCACGATTGGCCGTCGGCGCTGCAACAGGCCGGGTTCGACACCGGGCGACCCGCCGCCTGGGCCGCCGAGGGCCTGCTCGGCTTTCTGCCGGCCGACGCCCAGGACCGGTTGCTGGACAATGTCACCGCGCTCAGCGCCCACGGCAGCCGGCTGGTCGCCGAGATCTTCCTGAATATCGGTGCCAACCTGCAGGCGTTGAACGCCGCCACCCAGAAGTGGCGGGAAAGCGGGCTCGACGTCGAACTGGACAATCTGGGCTTTCCCGGCGAACGCAACGACGTCGCCACTTACCTGCAGGCCCGCGGCTGGCATGCGGTTCGCACCCCGCTGAATCAGTTGCTGGCCGACAACGGACTACCGCTGCAGTCCACCGATCCCGAAGCGCCGTTTGGCAAGAACTACTACTGCAACGCGGTGTTGCACAAGCCAGTTTAAGGAGAGGCCCAGAAATGCCAAACAGCAAGCCCGCCAAGCCACTTGACGGATTCCGGGTACTGGATTTCAGCCAGAATGTGGCTGGGCCATTGGCCGGGCAGGTGCTGGCCGACCTGGGTGCGGAAGTCATCAAGGTCGAGGCCCCCGGCGGTGAGGCCGCCCGGCAGATCACTGCGGTCCTTCCCGGACGCCCGCCGTTGGCCACGTATTTCCTGCCGAACAACCGCGGCAAGAAGTCGGTGACGGTGGACCTGACCGACGACAACGCCAAGCAGCAGATACTGCGGCTCGCCGACACCGCCGACGTCGTGCTGGAAGGGTTTCGGCCCGGGGTTATGGAGCGAATGGGATTGGGGCCCAACGACTTGCAATCACGCAACCCCAAACTGATCTATGCCCGCCTGAGCGCTTTCGGCGGCAACGGCCCGCACGGAACGCGGCCCGGCGTCGATCTGATGGTCGCCGCCGAGGCCGGCATGACCACCGGTATGCCCACACCGACGGGTAAACCGCAGATCATCCCGTTCCAGCTCGTCGACAACGCCAGCGGTCACGTGCTGGCCGAGGCGGTGCTGGCCGCACTGCTCAACCGCGAGCGCCACGGGGTGGCCGACGTCGTCCGGGTCGCGATGTATGACGTCGCGGTAGGGCTGCAGGCCAACCAACTGACGATGCACCTGAACAAGCCCAGCGAGGCGAACAAGCCGAAACCGGATGCAGGGTCGGTATCAACGCCAGATGCCAAGAAACGCAAGGGAGTTGGCTTTGCCACCCAGCCATCGGACGCATTCCGGGCATCCGACGGCTATCTCGTCCTGTCCGCCTATGTGCCCAAGCACTGGGCGAAGCTGTGCCAGATCATCGGCCGGCCCGATCTGCTGGACGACGAGCGATTCGTCGACCAGCGCTCGCGGGCGCTGAACTACCCGGAGCTGACCGAGGAACTCGAGTCGGCGCTGGCCGCCAAGACCGCCGCAGAATGGGTCGAGCTGCTGCACGACGGCGGCCTGATGGCCTGCCTTGCCTACAGCTGGAAGCAGGTGGTCGACACCCCGCTGTTCGCCGAGAACGACCTGGCCCTGCCCGTCGGCAGTGGTGACGACGCCATCACGGTGATCCGCACCCCGGCGCGCTACTTGAGCTTCGATGCCGTCAGCACCGATCCCCCGCCGGCCGCGGGCGCGCACAACGACATGTATCTCATGGCTCCGGAGTCCGCGAAGTAGTTCACGAGCGCCTGGGATCAGCGCAGCAGCGCCCGCGACATCACCACCCGCTGAATCTGGTTGGTGCCCTCGTAGATCTGGGTGATCTTGGCATCGCGCATCATTCGCTCGACCGGGAAGTCGGTGGTGTAGCCGGCCCCGCCGAACAGTTGCACGGCCGCCTCCGTCACGTCCATGGCGGTGTCGGAGGCGAAACACTTTGCGGCCGCGGAGATGAATCCGAGATCCGGCTCGCCGCGTTCGGCGCGGGCGGCGGCGGTGTACACCATCAGCCGGGCCGCTTCGACTTTCATTGCCATGTCGGCCAGTTCGAACTGCACACCCTGAAACTCAGAGATCGACTTGCCGAACTGCTTGCGGTCCTTGGTGTAGGCGACGGCGGCATCCACCGCGCCCTGCGCGAGGCCCACCGCCTGCGCACCGACAGTGGGGCGGGTGTGGTCGAGGGTCTGCAATGCGGTTTTGAACCCGGTGCCAGGCTCGCCGATGATCCGATCGCCCGGGATGCGGCAGTTCTCGAAGTACAACTCGGTGGTGGGCGAACCCTTGATGCCCATCTTCTTTTCCTTTGGGCCGGCGGTGAACCCCTCGTCGTCCTTGTGCACCATGAACGCCGAGATGCCGTTGGCGCCGTTGTCCGGATCGGTCACCGCCATCACGGTGTACCAGGTCGACCTGCCGCCGTTGGTGATCCAGCACTTGGTGCCGTTGAGGATCCAGTCACCCCCGTCGGCCTTGGCCCTGGTCCGCATCGACGCCGCGTCACTGCCGGCTTCGCGCTCGCTCAATGCGTAGGAGGCCATCGCCCCCCCAACGGCCAGCGACGGCAACACCTGCTTCTTCAGTTCCTCCGAACCCCGCAGGATCAGGCCCATGGTGCCCAGCTTGTTGACGGCGGGAATCAGCGAGGCGGATCCGTCGACACGCGCCACTTCTTCGATCACGATGCATGCGGCTACCGAGTCCGCGCCCTGGCCGCCGTATTCCTCGGGAATGTGGACGGCGTTGAAACCGGACGCGTTCAGCGCGTCCAGGGCCTCCTGCGGAAAGCGGGAGTTCTCATCCACATCGGCGGCGTGAGGAGCGATCTCCTTTTCCGCCAGCGCGCGAATCGCCGCCCGCAACTCCCGGTGTTCTTCGGGCAGTTGGAACACATCGAACGTGGGGTTTCCGGCCCACTGAGCCATCCTGGCCTCCTTGCTACTCGCCGGTAACTTTACCCTGACGCTCCTGCAGTGCCGCATCCTTGGCCCGCACGCTCTCGGCCAGCTGGCCCTGAAACTCGACGATTCGCGCCCGCAGCGCCGGGTCGGACGACCCGAGAATGCGCACCGCCAGCAGGCCCGCGTTCCGGGCGCCACCAATGGAGACCGTGGCGACCGGAACCCCGGCCGGCATCTGCACGATCGACAGCAGGGAATCGAGGCCGTCCAGCCGCGTCAGCGGCACCGGCACCCCGATCACCGGCAGCGGCGTCGCCGAGGCCACCATTCCCGGCAGGTGGGCGGCGCCGCCGGCGCCGGCGATGATCACCTCGATGCCACGGTCGGCCGCGCCGCCGGCGTAGTCGAACATCGCCACTGGGGTGCGATGCGCCGAGACCACCCGCACCTCGGTCGGTATGTCAAACTCGGCCAGCGCCGCCGCCGCGTCGGCCATCACCGACCAGTCGCTGTCGCTGCCCATGATCACCGCGACCCGAGGCCGATCAGTCATGTGGATCCCATCCGTCCGTCCACTGCCCGTGTGACAACCAGTGTGCCGCCAGCTCGGCGCGTTCACGCAGCTTCGCCAAGTCGGCCATATCGGTGCCCAGAAAATTGATGTGCCCGACCTTGCGTCCGGGCCGTTCCTCTTTGCCGTAGAGATGAACCCGGGCGTCGGGCATACGCGCGAAGAGATGATGCAACCGTTCGTCGATGGTCATCGCCGGCGGCTGCGTGCCACCCAGCACATTGGCCATCACAGTGACCGGCGCGATGGCGTCGGTATCACCGAGCGGATAGTCCAGTACCGCGCGAAGATGCTGTTCGAACTGGCTGGTGCGGGCCCCGTCCAGGGTCCAGTGTCCGGAGTTGTGCGGCCGCATCGCGAGCTCGTTGACCAGCAGCGCACCTTCATCCGTTTCGAACAGCTCGACCGCGAGCACGCCGACCACACCGAGTTCGGCGGCCAATCGCAACGCCAGCTGTTGCGCGGCCGACGCCAGCTCCTCGGACAGCTGCGGCGCGGGTGCGATCACCTGCACGCAGATGCCGTGTCGTTGCACGGTCTCCACGACCGGCCACGCCGCCCCCTGCCCGAACGGTGAGCGCGCCACCAGAGCCGACAATTCGCGGCGCAGTCGCACACGCTCCTCCAGCAGCACCGGTACGCCGGCGGCCAGGTAATCGCGGGCGATCTCACGCGCGTGCGCCAAGTCGCGCGCCATCCGCACACCCCGGCCGTCGTATCCCCCTCGGACGGCCTTGACCACCATCGGGGCGTCTTCGGAAACGCCCAGGCGTCGGACGAACTCGTCCACGTTGTCCAGATCGGCCGGGCCGTCCAGGCCGGTGTAGCGCGGCACCGGGGCGCCCAGGGTCTCCAACCGCCGCCGCATCGTGAGCTTGTCCTGCGCATGCACAAGAGCGTGCGGTGGCGGCGCCACGTTAACGCCTTCGGAGACCAGCTTTTCCAGCAGATCCGTCGGGACGTGTTCGTGATCGAAGGTCAGTGCCGCGGCTCCGTCGGCAACCCGGCGCAGGTCTTCCAGATCGGTATGCGAGCCGATCACCACGTCGGGGGTGACCTGCGCGGCGGGTTCGTCAGCGGACGTGGCTAGCACCCGCAGCGTCTGCCCCAGCGCGATCGCGGCCTGATGGGTCATCCGGGCAAGCTGACCGCCGCCGACCATAGCGACGAGGGGAGCGGCCTCCGGCGGACGTGAACTGGGCACGGCCATCATGGTGTCATGGCGCCCGGCGGCGTGTTGACCGGCTGCGACACACAATCGTTATGTACCGTTTTGCGTCGATTTTGCGTCCATCCGTACACTGACGTGTTGTGTCGTTCGCCGAAGCCACAATCGCGCGCCTGCCCGGGATCGTTCAGCCGTATGCGCAGCGCCATCATGAACTGATCAAATTCGCCATCGTCGGCGGTACCACGTTCATCATCGACTCGGCCATCTTCTACACCCTCAAGATGACGATTCTCGAGCCCAAGCCGGTAACGGCCAAGGTCATCGCGGGCATCGTCGCCGTCATCGCGTCCTACGTGCTGAACCGGGAGTGGAGCTTCCGCGACCGCGGCGGGCGCGAGCGCCACCACGAGGCGTTGCTGTTTTTCGCGTTCAGCGGCGTGGGCGTGCTGCTCTGCATGGCGCCGCTGTGGTTCTCCCACTACGTCCTGCAGCTGCGGGTGCCCGCGGTGTCGCTCACGGTGGAAAACATCACCGACTTCATCTCGGCCTACATCATCGGGAATCTGCTGCAGATGGCGTTCCGTTTCTGGGCGTTCCGGCGCTGGGTGTTTCCCGACGAGTTCGCGCGCAGCCCCGACAAGGTGCTGGAATCCGCGCTTACCGCGGGTGGGATCGCCGAGGTCTTCGAGGACGAGCTCGAGGGCGGCAACGTCACCCTGTTGCGCGCCTGGCGGAACAGGGCGGGCCGGTCTGCTCAGCTCGGCGATTCCTCGGAACCCAGCGTGTCGAAAACTTCGTGATACAGCAGCGCGTGCACCTCGCGCAGGCGCGGAATGTCGTAGAACTCCAACGGATCTTGTGACGCCGACTCGATAATCAGCGTGCCGGTGCGAAACATTCGCTCGAAAAGCTTGTCCCGGAATTCCACGCTGTTGATCCGCGCCAACGGGATGTCGATCCCGCTGCGGGTCAGCACCCCGTGCCGAAACATCACCCGCCGGTTGGTGACGACGAAATGCGTAGTCAGCCAGGTCAGCAGCGGCCACAGCGTCAGCCAGCCGACGATCACCAACCAGATCCCCCAGATGACGCCGTAGATGATGTTCTTGGCGATCTGCTCCCAGTGCGTCGAGTTGAGGTAACCCGACCCGAACGCCGCGAGCGCGGTCACCAGAATGAGAACCACGACGGGCCAGATCAAGCGCTTCCAGTGCGGATGACGGTGTATGACGACCTGTTCGCCCGCGGCCAGGGCATTGTCCGGGTAGCTCATGGTCGCGACATTAGCCCCGCAAATGAATGACGTCACCGGCGGAGACCACGACGGTCTCCGCCCCGGTTTCCAGACACAGCCGGCCATGGTCGTCGACGGCACTCGCGGTCCCGACGACTTCCTTGCCGCCGGGCAACTGGGCGCGCACCCGGGTGCCGATGGTCAGGCTGCGGGCGCGGTAGTCGGCCGCCAGCTGCCAGTCGGCTCCGCGTGCGGCCCGCCAGCCGACGATGCGCCCGCCGAGCGCTCGCAACACGCTACAGACCAGCTGGTCGCGATCGGGTGCGGGGACTCCGAGGTCCAGCAGCGAGGTCGCCCCGGGACCATCGACCTCCTCTGGCACCTGAGTTACGTTGAGCCCCAAGCCAATTACCACTACCGGCTTGGCGACCTCGGCAAGGATCCCGGCCAGCTTGGCGCCCCCGGCCACTACGTCGTTAGGCCACTTGAGACCGAGTTGAACACCGGCCGCTTCGAGCAGGGGGGCCACGGCGTCGACTACCGCCACACCGGTGGCCAGCGACAGCCAGCCCCACCCCGCTGTCGGCACGTCGACGACACTCACGCCGACCGACATGGTGATCTGGGCTCGCGGGGAAGCCGACCATCCGCGCCCATGACGTCCGCGACCGGCGGTCTGGTGCTCGGCGATCAACACCGCCCCGGCGACGTCGACACCCGACGCCACCCGCGCCAGCAGATCGGCGTTGGTGGAGCCGGTTTGCTCGACCACGTCGAGTTGTCGCCAACCCAGCCCCGTTCCGATCAGTTCGGCACGCAATGCGCCCTGGTTCAACGGTTGCCTGAGCGCGTCCCGGTCCGTCACTGGCTTCTCCATATGAGCCCAGCCTAAACGCGGCCGCACGGGCTGCCGATAACATCGAGTCCCATGACTAGCGTTACCGACCACTCGGCTCATTCGGCGGAGCGGTCCACCGAGCACACCATCGACATCCACACCACCGCGGGCAAGCTGGCCGAGCTGCACAAGCGGAGAGAAGAGTCGCTGCACCCGGTGGGTGAGGCCGCCGTTGAGAAGGTGCACGCCAAGGGCAAGCTGACCGCCCGCGAGCGCATCTACGCCCTGCTGGACGACGACTCGTTCGTCGAACTCGACGCACTGGCCCGCCACCGCAGCACCAACTTCGGGCTGGGCGAAAACCGCCCGCTCGGCGACGGCGTGGTCACCGGCTACGGCACCATCGACGGCCGCGACGTGTGCATCTTCAGCCAGGACGCCACGGTGTTCGGCGGCAGCCTGGGCGAGGTGTACGGCGAGAAGATCGTCAAGGTCCAGGAGCTGGCGATCAAGACGGGGCGTCCGCTCATCGGCATCAACGACGGCGCGGGCGCGCGCATCCAGGAGGGCGTCGTCTCGCTGGGCCTGTACAGCCGCATCTTCCGCAACAACATCCTGGCCTCCGGCGTGATCCCGCAGATCTCGCTGATCATGGGTGCCGCCGCGGGTGGACACGTGTACTCGCCGGCCCTGACCGACTTCGTGGTGATGGTCGACCAGACCAGCCAGATGTTCATCACCGGACCCGACGTCATCAAGACCGTCACCGGTGAGGACGTGACCATGGAGGAGCTCGGCGGCGCCCACACCCACATGGCCAAGTCCGGTACCGCGCATTACGTCGCATCGGGCGAGCAGGATGCCTTCGAATGGGTCCGCGACCTGCTGAGTTACCTACCGCCCAACAACGCCACCGACGCACCGCGGCACGCCGAGCCCATCCCGGAAGGCGCCATCGAGGACAACCTCACCGCCGAGGACATCGAGCTGGACACGCTGATCCCGGACTCGCCCAACCAGCCCTATGACATCCACGAGGTGATCACCCGCATCCTCGACGAAGACGAGTTCCTGGAAATCCAGAACGGTTACGCCCAGAACATCGTCGTCGGGTTCGGCCGCATCGAGGGCCGGCCGGTCGGGATCGTGGCCAACCAGCCGACCCATTTCGCCGGCTGCCTGGACATCGACGCCTCGGAGAAGGCGGCCCGGTTCGTGCGCACCTGCGACTGCTTCAACATCCCGATCGTGATGCTGGTGGACGTCCCCGGCTTCCTGCCGGGCACCGGCCAGGAATACAACGGCATCATCCGCCGCGGCGCCAAGCTGCTGTTCGCCTACGGCGAGGCCACCGTCCCGAAGATCACCGTCATCACCCGCAAGGCCTACGGCGGCGCCTACTGCGTCATGGGCTCCAAGGACATGGGCTGCGACGTCAACATCGCCTGGCCGACGGCGCAGATCGCGGTGATGGGTGCCTCCGGCGCGGTCGGGTTCGTCTACCGCAAGCAGCTGAACGAAGCCGCCAAGGAAGGCAAGGACGTCGACGAGCTGCGGCTGCAGTTACAGCAGGAGTACGAGGACACGCTGGTCAACCCCTACGTCGCGGCCGAGCGCGGATACGTCGACGCGGTGATCCCGCCGTCGCACACGCGCGGCTACATCGGCACGGCGCTGCGCCTGCTGGAACGAAAGATCTCGCACCTGCCCCCCAAGAAGCACGGGAACATTCCGCTATGACAGAAGAGCAGCAGGCGCACGAGCCGCACATCCAGATACTCAAGGGGCGACCCACCGTCGAGGAGCTGGCCGCGCTGATCGCCGTACTGGGCAGCGCCGGCGGTGCGCCGGCGCCGGCACCGGCCGAGCACACCCGCTGGGGGCTGCCGGTCGACCGGCTGCGCTTTGCGATGTCTAACTACCAGCGGCTCACGATGCAGCAAATGACTCACATGAAGCAGTGACCCGACTGGTGCTGGCGTCGGCCTCGCCCGGTCGGCTCAAGGTGCTGCGCCAGGCCGGCATCGATCCGCTGGTCATCGTCTCCGGCGTCGACGAGGATCGCCTCACCACGACTCTGGGGCCAAACGCCCCTCCCGGTGACGTGGTATGCGCCCTGGCGCTGGCCAAGGCCGAACGGGTGGCCGGCGAGCTGGATGCCGCGGTTGCTGCCGATTGCGTTGTCATCGGCTGTGATTCGATGCTCTACATCGACGGCCGGCTATGCGGCAAGCCGCAATCCGTCGCCGATGCACGCCAACTTTGGCAGTCCATCGCAGGCCGCGCCGGGCAACTGCATACCGGCCATTGCGTTGTCCGGTTACGCAACCATGAGATTGTCCATCGCGAAGCTCAAACATCAATCACCACAGTGCATTTCGGAACACCCTCGCCCGACGATCTCGAGGCCTACCTGGCCTCCGGGGAATCGTTGCAGGTCGCCGGCGGATTCACGCTCGACGGCCTGGGCGGGTGGTTCATCGACGGTGTCGACGGCGACCCGTCGGCCGTGGTGGGGATCGGACTGCCGCTGACACGGTCGCTGCTCGACCGCGCGGGCCTGTCGGTCGCAGCGCTGTGGGCGGACAATCCGCTCTAATCGAGGGCCCGCGCGATGGGTAGGCTTTAGGTGTGCCGTTACCCCCTGATCCAAGCCCCACACTGTCGGCCTACGCCCATCCCGAACGGCTGGTCACCGCCGACTGGTTGTCCGGCAACATGGGCGCCCCCGGCCTGGTGATCGTCGAATCCGACGAGGACGTCTTGCTCTACGACGTCGGTCATATTCCCGGCGCGGTCAAGATCGACTGGCACACCGACCTCAACGACCCCAGGGTGCGCGACTACATCAACAGCGAGCAGTTCGCCGAGTTGATGGACCGCAAGGGCATCGCCCGCGACGACACCGTGGTGATCTACGGCGACAAAAGCAACTGGTGGGCGGCCTACGCGCTGTGGGTCTTCACGCTGTTCGGCCACCCCGACGTGCGTCTGCTCAACGGCGGGCGTGACCTATGGCTGTCCGACCGCCGGGACATGACGCTCGAGGTCCCCACCAAGACCTCGACGGGCTATCCCGTCGTAGCGCGCAACGACTCCCCGATCCGCGCCTTCAAAGACGACGTGCTGGGCACCCTCGGCGGCCAGCCGCTGATCGACGTGCGTTCGCCCGAGGAGTACACCGGCAAGCGCACCCACATGCCCGACTACCCCGAGGAAGGCGCGCTGCGCGCCGGCCACATCCCCACCGCCCGGTCGATTCCGTGGGGGAAGGCGGCCGACGAAAGCGGTCGATTCCGCAGCCGCGAAGAGCTGGAAGAGCTGTACGGCTTCCTGCAGCCGGACGACAAGACCGTCGTCTATTGCCGCATCGGCGAGCGGTCCAGCCACACCTGGTTCGTGCTCACGCATCTGCTGGGCAAGCCCGGAGTGCGTAACTACGACGGGTCATGGACCGAGTGGGGCAACACCGTGCGCGTGCCGATCGTCGCGGGCGAAAGCCCAGGGGCTGTACCGGTGTGATGACTCTGCCCGCGCCGCTGGCTGAGGTGGTGTCCGACTTCGCCGAAGTGCAGGGCCAGGACAAGCTGAAGTTGCTGCTGGAATTCGCCGACGATCTACCACCCCTGCCCGCCGATCTGGAAGAAGCGGCCATGGAGCCGGTGCCGGAGTGCCAGAGCCCGCTTTTTCTGCACGTCGACGCACACGACCCGAACCGGGTGCGGCTGCATTTCAGCGCGCCCGCCGAAGCCCCGACCACCCGCGGGTTCGCGTCGATCCTGGCCGCCGGTCTCGACGAACAACCCGCCGCAGACATTCTGGCGGTGCCCGAAGATTTCTACGCCGACCTGGGTCTAGCCGCTCTGATCAGCCCGCTGCGGTTGCGCGGCATGTCGGCGATGCTTGCCCGCATCAAGCGGCATTTGCGCGAGACTCCTTGAAAACCCTGAATTTTGAAAACCCTGAATTCCGGCACCGCCTCGTCGGCCCGGCGGCGCGCCGCTTAGACTTCCCGAAGTCGTAAGAAACTCTCTTAGAGAAGCCCGCAGGAAGATTGTCTGCGAAAGATGCCAAACAGGAGGCGCAGTGGCTAGTCACGCGAGCTCGAGGATCTCCAAGGTGCTCGTCGCCAATCGCGGTGAGATCGCTGTCCGGGTGATCCGCGCGGCCCGCGATGCGGGCCTGCCCAGCGTGGCCGTGTATGCCGAGCCCGACGCCGACGCGCCGCACGTGCGGCTTGCCGATGAGGCGTTCGCGCTGGGCGGTCAAACGTCGGCAGAGTCCTACCTTGACTTCGGCAAGGTCCTCGACGCGGCGCAGAAATCCGGCGCCAACGCGATTCACCCCGGCTACGGCTTCCTGGCCGAGAACGCCGACTTCGCCCAAGCGGTCATCGACGCGGGCCTGATCTGGATCGGTCCCAGCCCGCAGTCGATCCGAGACCTCGGCGACAAGGTCACCGCGCGGCATATCGCCGCCCGCGCGCAGGCCCCGCTGGTGCCCGGCACCCCCGACCCGGTGAAGGACGCCGACGAGGTGGTGGCCTTCGCCAAGGAGTACGGCGTGCCGATCGCCATCAAGGCCGCATTCGGCGGCGGCGGCAAGGGCATGAAGGTGGCCCGCACGCTCGAAGAGATTCCCGAACTGTACGAATCGGCGGTGCGCG
>DASZLQ010000218.1:0-6107 GCA_035552295.1 Mycobacterium sp.
CCGTAAGCGTGCATCCCAGCCGGGCCGGGATTTTGGGTGATCCAGTCGTTTATCTTTCCCAGCGCATTGGCTAAGTCGTCGCGCCTGACCCGGACGAGGTAGGTCTTTCTATCGTCGTTCGGATCGTCACTGGCTTCGGCAACGGCGACGGGGTATCTGAACGCGTACGCGATCCCATGCACGGAGTCGTGGTTTAGCGCCCAGTGAAGTTCGCTGGGCCGCAGCCGATTCACCGCCAGATTGCGGTAATCGTGCTCGTCGTTTGCATTGGTCACCTGGCCGATGGTCCTCCTCTGAGCGCCCGCGAGAATTTCGACGACATGGATTGAAGGTGATGTCGAGCAGGCGATTCGATGAATGCTTCACCCCGGACACTCCCATCATAGGAAGGTTGGCGGTTCGCCGCCTGTCGAGCGCGCGTCCGGCCGCAACTACTCGACGAGTCCCAGCGCAAGCCGGATCAAAAGTGCGCGGAATGTTCAGCGGCCGAGAAGGCGTCGTTTCAGCTCGAGGAATTCCTCGTTGGTCAGCACTCCCGAGTCGCGCAGTTCGGCGAGCTCTCGGAGCTCGGCCGCGATTCCCTTCACTACGCCGCCTCTTTCGAGCGATTCTGTTTCACCAGTGGTCGCTTTGGCACGCTCCCGGCGACCTGTGCCAAGGGCTCCGCTGAGGGCTCGGCTGGCCGTTGCCCCCATGGCCATGTCGCCGAGCGGGCTTCCCGTGCCAATGGTCAACGCCGCGTCCGGAGCCGCGCCGGTGCTGGTGGTCGGCAACCCGAGCGCGGCCGGCCGTGTTGCCGGGGCCTCCGCGGTCCAGCCCGCCGGCACCGATAGTGCGCCAACCTTGTTCGCCCCGCCCAGACCCGCGGAAACCGTCGTTCCTCCCGCGAGGTTTGTGATGACTGGAAACGGGGTCGGCGGCACCGCCGCTGTCCCCGGCCAGGGCTGGATCCCGGCCCAGCCACTGACGATCTCGTCGGTGTGGAAACCGGTCAGGGCACTGGCAACATCGAACGGAAGCGCCACTGTGCCGACAGCAAGTCCCGCCGCCCCAATTTCTGGGTCGACAAAAATTCCGCTCAGGCTGCCCAGAAGGTTGATCAGGGTCAGCAGCGACGGCGGGTCGGCCGCAGCCGGGGCCGCGAGGCCGGTTAACGCGCTGGGTACCGCGGCGAACGACGAGACCGTGCTTTGCACGTTTCCGGCGGCGGTGCCGGCGCTTTGGCCGACGGCGGCGGCTTGGTCGGCCACTCCTGCCGGGTTGGTCGTCCGCGGTGGTTGGCTGAACGGCGACAGCGTGGTCGCGGACGCCGACGAAAGCGCGTAGCCGTACATCGCGGCGGCATCCTGGGCCCACATTTCGGCGTACTCGGCCTCGGTGGTCGCGATGGCTGGGGTGTTTTGTCCGAATATGTTCGTGGCCACCAGCATTGCGAGCAGGCTGCGGTTGGCTGCGATGACCGGCGGGGACACCGTATCCGCAAACGCGGTCTCATACGCGGCGGCCGCCACCTTGGCCTGGGCGGCGGTCTGCTCGACCTGCGCGGCGGTCGCGTTCATCCAGGCCGCACTGGTGGCGGCGGCGGCCGCCATCGACGCCGATGAAGGGCCCAACCACGGTCCGGCAATCAGTCCCGACATCACCGACTGATACGAACCGGCCGCGGAATGCAGTTCGGCGGCCAACGTGTCCCAGGCCGCCGCGGCGGCCAGCATGGGTCCCGACCCGGCACCGGCATACATCCGGCCGGAGTTGATTTCCGGTGGTAACGCCGCGAAATCCATCGCTACACACCCTCCCGCAGGTCCCGTTCGAAGTGGCCGCGGTGGCCGCAAACGAACCGACACTGGCAATCGTGTCACAGCCCGTGCGCCGCCGTGGCTTGCTCCGTTCTTGCTACGTTAATCCCCAGTTAATGTGACTTCTCAAGCGACAACCGCCGCCAAGCAAATCCGTGCCGGCGGCACGTATGACGGATGTTGAGAGGCTATACGCATTTGCCAGGGATCCAATTGCAAATCGCCGTCCAGGGCTGCGTCTTGAACACCATGTCGCGGCTTTGAAAATGCACGCGCGCGACGTTGAACGGGAATAGTCAAATTCACTCAAGTCAGAAGATCCGAGCGTCGTAAAGTGAATTGACGACCCCATCTTCGGCTGTTGCGAGGAATCATGACCGAACGCATCGAGACCCATCGCACCATCCCGGCACCGGCGCCCGATATCTTCGCGGTGCTGTGCGATCCGCACGGGCACGTCGCGATCGACTCATCCGGGATGCTTCAGGACGCTGAAGGCGATCGCGTACGGGCGGTTGGGGACAGTTTCGTGGTCCACATGGACCGCGAATCGCTGAACGACTTTCCGCAGCTGGGCAAATACGACGTCACGGTCAACATCACGGAGTTCGAGCAGGATCGGCTGATCGCGTGGACGGTGCTGGGCCAGATCCAGCCGCCCATCGGCCATGTGTACGGCTACCGGCTCCAGCCGGCCGACGACGCGGCGGGCACCGTGGTCACCTCGTTTTACGACTGGTCGAACATCGACCCGAAGTGGCGTGAGGCAGGAATTTTCCCGGTGTTGTCCGAGGGCGCGTTGCGGGCAACATTGGGCATTCTGGATCGCACACTGCGTCGCGGTTATCCACGGCGATAAGTCATCGGCGGTGCGGCCGGGTCAACGGTGCCCACCTGCGGAGAATCGCTCACGGTCAGGCCTCGTGGCCCGGCTGCAGGTGGTGGACGTCGCCGAAGGACACCCACTGCTCGAGCTCGTGCGGCGGGCTGCCGTCCACCGGTTCCAGCAGGTGCCCGACATGGTCGCCGAGGGAGAAACGATCGAGAATCTTGCCGACGAACCAGGCCGAGGCGTCGTCGAGGATGGGCGTCTGCGCTGGGCCGTGGTGCCAGGAGCAGCGGTCGAACTTGTTGATGGTGTCGCCGGTTTGGGTGCCGAACAGTTCCACCAGGCCGCGGTGCTTGCGGTCGAACACGTGCACCGCCAGATCGGTGGCGTCGGCGGCCACTCGGAACGTGTGGTTCTGCTTGGACAGACCGACCAGAAATCGCGGCGGATGGATGCTGGCCTGACTGGCGAAGCCCACCAGACATCCGGCCACGACGCCGCCGGCCTGCGTGGTAACGACGAACATCGGATAGTTCAGCAGCGCAACCAGCTTCTCGAATGCTTCCGCCCCCGGCTCGGCCACGCGCTCAGTGTTCCCGCTCAGACCGGATTGGAATCGAATTGCTGCGGGACGCGAGTCATCGAAGCGGGTTGTTTTGGCGCACTCCGCGATACATGCCCCATCGAACGATCCACGGCATCACCACCCGGTCGACCGACCATGACGGGAAGCGGAATGCACCGCCGGTGGGGAAAAACACCTCCAGTCCGTTGGGCTGGATACCCAGCAACGAGCCCCACCGCCGCCCGGGCGTCCGGAAGGTGCGCAGCTTTCGACCCGCGAACTCGGCGCGGATGTTATGGGCCACCAGCGCATCCCCACGATTGCGGGCGGAGCTGCGAAGAGGGTCGGTGGCCGCGACGTCGCCGACCGCGAAGACGCCTCGATGGCCCGGCACTCGCAGGTCGGTTGTCACGCGAACGAACCCTTGCTCGTCAAGCAGTTCTGGCGGCAGCCAGTCCGTATTGGGCTGAACCCGACCTATCGCCCACAGCACTGCGTCGGCCAAAGCCGGGGGTTGTCCGGTGCTCCAGCTGACCAGTTCGCTGGTGATCTCATCACCCGCGAAGCCGTTCGAGATTACGGCACGATGGCCGGGGTGGACGCCCACGCCGAGATCGGTCAGCCTGCCCCGGATGCGCTTCCAAATTCCCGGGTGGTACGCGCCCAAGGCGCGCTCTCCCGGGAAGTAAAGGTCAATCCTCTTGTCCGGCCACGTTGTTGCCATGTTGGCAGCGCTGCTGACCGCGGCCGCGCCGCCGCCCACGATGATCACCGAGTTGGCGGACGCCAGCCGGTGGTGTGCGGCGCGTAGACCGGCGCCGATCTCAGCGGCCGACTGCAGTGTCGGCTGGCGCCAGAAGCCGTTGGCGACCCCGGTCGAGATGACCAGCGCGTCGTATGCCTCGGTGATTGTGGCGCCATCGTCGCGCCGCCCGTAGACGGCTCGGGCCGCCAGGTCCACGCCCGCCAGCGTGGCGTGAACGATCCGTACCCGGTCCAGACGGCGGAATCTGTCGAACGGAATCCAGTAGTCGCGGGCCCAGTCGTGCGGGCGGGCGAGCCGTATGCCGAGTTCCTGGCCGCTCACCAGCGCCGGTTTGACCGAGATTCCGACGACGTCGGCGTGGCCGGCCAGGCGGATCGCGGTCAGCAGACCCACGTCTCCCAATCCCGCGACGACGACGCGTTTGCGGATCACGCCCTTATCCTGCGCGGCACACTATGTCCAGTTCGCTTCTGCTGCTGGACTTTCCGGCGCCCTGGCAAAGGCGCATACGACGGAGTCTATGCCGGCCTCCTTAGACGCAATGCCGGTTGCCCCGGACTCTCGGCCACGGTGGGCAAACCGTAACACCTGGATCAGTAGCATTAGCCAGCGGCCACAGCGCGAACGCGCATATCGCCACGGCACCGAGAGGAACGACACAGCATGACAACACAGGCCGAAGGCCATCGGCACACCCCGCAATTGATTCCCCGCCGGCTACTGCGAGGGGGACAGCTTCACCACCCGGCCGTCCTGGACGAAGCAAGGAGACGAAGCGACGACCTTCAGCTGCGCCTGGCCGACCGGATAACGGCGTTTGCCGGGTCGATGAACTTCGTCTGGCTTCACGCGGCATTGTTCGGTGTCTGGATGCTGTTCCTGGAGCGAAATCCGTGGCCGACGTTGACCCTGGTGGTGTCCCTGGAGGCGATTTTCCTGTCGACCTTTGTGATGATCGGCCAGAACCGTCAGTCGGCTTTCCAGCAGACCAGGGCCGACCATGACTTCGTGACCCAGGAATTGGAGCTCAAGACCAACACCGAGCTCACTCGCCAGATCCACGTGCTTACCGAGGAATTGCACCGGCGCTTGATCCCGCCCGCATAGCGACCTAACGACTGTCGTGGGGGATATGTTGGATTTTCAGACGACGATGGCGCCACGGGTGCGCGCCCTCATGCGCGCCGCGGCGCGTGCATCGGCTCCTCGCCCCGCCGCCGCCCAGCGGGCCGCCAGGGACTTCGAAAAAGGTCTCTGGCCGGCGGTTGGCGCCGAGATCCGCTGGGCGTTCACCCCGCCGCGCACGTGGCTCATGGGCGTAGTAGCCAATGTGTTGTTCGCCGCGGCGTGGTTGCTCGTGCAGCCGCTGACCGCTGGCCGCCACCACCACCATCATGACTGGGTGATCCTGGTCGGAACTTACTTCTCCTCGTGGGTCCTCGCCGATGTCACCACCACCAATATGCTGGGGGCCGATCACTATCGCGTCCAAAAGGCGTTGTCCGATGGTGTGCCATTCTGGCGGATCATCGTGATCAAAAACCTGGCACTGCTCGCAATTGTCGGGCTGCCTACCTTGGCGGCGGCGATGGCGTTGACGCTGTGGCTGGAAACACCCGCGCGGCTGGCGGTCACGATCCCAACCGTCGCGGTTCCCATTGTGTCCTGGCTGGGCGTGGGAAACGTCATCTCGGTGTTGCACCCGGTCAGCGTTGAGCCCCTGATTCGGCGGTGGCGGCAGCGTCGCAATCATCGCCGCACCAGCAACTGGCTGCTGGGCCTGACGCTTCCTTACGCGCTGTACTACGTCGCCGACCCGATGGGCGGGGTGGAGCATCGGGTGTTGTGGACTCAGCTACCCAAATTGATCTGGCCGGTGTTCGGACGCGATACCAAAAGCTTGGCGCACCTCGCCATCGCGCTAGGGGTTTGGCTGGCCGGCAGTGTCGTCGCAGTGCTGTGGGTGCGCAAGCGTGGCGCTCAAATCAGGTGAGACTCAGAGTTTTTCGTCAGGGATGCGGCGCCCCATGCTTCTCGTTACCTGGCGGGTGTGATTCCCGAGCTGGAGATTGTGAAGCCGCGACCTGAGGCGACCGTGCAGGTGACCCCACTGACCTCCGACAAACAACTGAATGGGCCGATGCCGGC